>JAGRPB010000076.1 GCA_020439945.1 Verrucomicrobiia bacterium | reverse complement strand
AAGCGCTTCCTCGTCTTCGTACAACTTTTTACAGATCTCTCTGACACGCTTGTGGCGTTCGGCATTGCTGAGAATGGTATAGGCGGCCGCTTCAGGAAGCTCCCGATACAGGGGTGAAAAGCCTTCCGGAACTTTGGCGAAAGTTGGATCCTTGGGTGCATCGACGAAATTGAAACACCAGACCAGGCGTCGCACGGCGTTCTCGGAGCCGGTGGCGTAGAAAAATCCCCATATCATGTCGATGGTGTGGGGCTTATCCAGTTGCAACTCAAGAATCTTGGGGAGTTCTTCCTTCTGTTTTTCGAACTGGTCACCAAACACATCCTGCAACAATTGATCTGCCTCTTTCGTTCGTGAATAAAGCATGGCAGTGGTCAATACTTGCATGTGTTCAGGGGGTAATCCGCTGAGGTCATAAAACCACTTTTCGAGTTTATCCCGATTCTGTCGGATGACTTGACTGATGAAGCCGATCAGGGCAGGGCGAGCGTTCTCATTCGAAAGGGTTCCGTCCTGACTGTAGGACTTCATGTATTTCACGAATTCATCCGGTTTTGGCTTCAGGTAGTAGTACTCCAGCCAATCGGCGCTTGTATCGCGTCCGAGTTGCTCGTCTTGAGCTTGAACCATCCCGGAGAACGCGAGACAGAAAAATAAAATCAGAACACCTCTCATATCCGAAACTTTGCGGGGAATGTATTGACAATGCAATGTCATAAAACGGGGTTTTTCCGCGAATTTCACTTGAAATCGTTCAAAAACCCGTAAATTCCCGGCCACTATGGCGAAGCAAAGCTGGATCGAGCGCAACAAGCGCAAACAGAAGACGGTTGAGAAGTACGCGAAACTCCGTGCCGAACTCAAGAAGCAGGGAGATTACGTGGGCCTCACGCTGCTTCCGCGCGACGCGAGTCCGACTCGTCTGGTCAATCGCTGTGAAGTGACGGGGCGCCGCCGCGGTTTCCTCCGTCGTTTCCGCATGTCTCGTATTGCCTTCCGCGAGGCGGCTTCTCAGGGATTGATTCCCGGAGTTACCAAGTCGAGTTGGTAGACATCTGCCGAGTTTTTCGGTAGCTTGTGCCGAGCCGGCGGTGGAGTTACGTGCTCATCACCGGCAACCCATGCCCATTTACGAATACATCGCCGAAGACCCCAAGGAAGGATGCCGAATTTGCGTCCGGGGTTTTGAGTTGCGCCGCCCGGTCTCGCGGCCGCCTCTGGAAAAGTGCCCCCTTTGCCGGAAGCCGGTGAAGAAAGTGATTTCCCGGGTCAACACACCGAAGATTTCCAAACCGCTTTCCGTTTCCGATGCCAAGAGCGCCGGATTCACGGTTCTGGAAAAGCGGGACACTGGCGTTTACGAAAAACTATGAACGCACCGATGGAATTGGCGGATGATTCCGAGCCGCGAAGTTTGTGGGTCGCCACAGCTGGCGACCTCCTGCTTGCGGATGCCGCCGTCATTTGAATCGAAGAAATGACGGGCCTTCCATCACTCAACCTCACGCCGCTACTCGCGGCGGGCCACGACGGCATTCGACTGACCTACGAAGGACTGGAGCCGGGATATCTCGGCTGGCAGATCTTCCTGCTGGTCTTCTTCGTGTTGTTGAACGGTTTTTTCGTGGCGGCGGAATTCGCTCTCGTAAAGGTTCGCGCCAGCCAGCTGGATCCGCACGTTGAGGCGGGGCGGGGAACGGCCAAGAGAGCCGCTTGGATTCTCGGAAATCTGGATGCCTACCTTTCGGCCTGCCAACTGGGCATCACCATCGCCAGCATCGTGCTCGGTTCGGTCAGCGAGCCGTTCATCTCCATGTTATTGCAGCCGCCCCTGAGCAAGCTGGGGCTCACGGAATGGTGGATCGAGAAAGTCTCTTTCATCGTCGGCATTTCGGCGATCACGTTTCTCCATGTCGTCATCGGCGAGCAGATGCCGAAGGTGCTGGCGATCCGCAAGGCACTCGGCACTTCGATGATCTGCAGTCGTCCGCTGCATCTGTTCTACCTCATTTTTCGATGGCCGATCCGGCTGCTGAACTTCTGTGCCGGTCTCCTGCTGCGCAAGATCTTCAGGATCGAACCCGTCGAGGGCCACGAAATCATCCACAGTTCGGAGGAACTTCGCATCCTCGTCGAGCAGACCGGCGGCGCCGGTGAGGTGACCGAGATGGAGCGCGACATTCTTATCAACGCACTCGAGCTCAACGACCTCACTGTGCGCGATATCATGACGCCGAGAAACGAGGTGATCATGCTCGACGCCCAGAAATCGTTTGCGGAAAATCTCGCGGTCGCCGTGGAGAGCAAGCACACCCGCTTTCCCTTTGTTGAAGGGCACCTCGACAAGACCATCGGTCTCATTCACATCAAGGACCTGCTCGGCGAGACCCAGGAAAAGGATCCGGATCTCAACCGGATCAAGCGGGAGATCGTGCCGGTGCCGGAACTCATGCCGCTCGATTCGCTCCTGCAGACTTTCCTTTCCAAGCACGCTCACATGGCGCTGGTGGTGGATGAATTCGGCGGTGCGCTGGGTTTGGTCATGCTCGACGACGTGCTGGAGGAACTGGTCGGCGAAATCCAGGACGAGTTCGATGAGGACGACAAGGAATTCCGGAGACTCAACGAAGAGGAATTCATCGTGGACGGAACCTTGCCGCTCCACGAACTGACCGAACACGAGGAAAACCTCGAGCTGGAAAGCCCCGACGTGAGCACGGTGGGTGGCTACGTGACCCACATCATCGGTCACCTGCCCGAAGTCGGAGAAACGGCGATGGTCGAGAACTACGAACTCACCGTCACGGCCGCCGACGATCGCAGTGTCCAGGAAGTGAAGTTTCGTCGACTCGAAGTGCCGGCCGACGGCGATGCCGAGGAAGAGTCCCGAGCCTGAGTTCAGTCGAACGCCCGCTCACGGTGCCAGTGGGTGGCCTGTTCGTAGGCATGGGCGGCACGAAGCACTTCGGACTCGCCGAATGGCTTTCCGAGTAGTTGCAGCCCCACCGGCAGGGGGCGCGCGGCGCCTTGGGTTTCGGCGAAGCCACAGGGCACGCTGATGCCGCAGATACCGGCGAGGTTCGCTGAAATCGTGTAGATATCGGCCAGGTACATCGCCAGGGGATCGTCGAGTTTTTCCCCCAATCGAAACGGCGGAATTGGCGAGACGGGAGACGCGATGAGATCGACCTGTTCGAATGCCTTGGCGAAATCGTCCCGAATCAGGGTACGCACCTTCTGCGCCCTCAGGTAATAGGCGTCGTAGTAGCCCGAACTGAGCACGTAGGTGCCGAGGATGATGCGGCGTTTCACTTCCTCGCCGAATCCTTCGGCGCGGCTGCGCTTGTAGTGATCGAGCAGATCTTCCGGGTTCTCGGCGCGATGCCCGTAGCGGACGCCGTCGAAACGGGCCAGGTTGGCGGAGGCCTCCGCGGTGGCAATGATGTAGTAGACGGCGACGGCGTGCTCGGTGTTCGGCAGTGAAATCTCAACGGTTTCCGCACCGAGTGATTCCAACTGCTTCACGGCCGCTTCCACGGCGGCGCGAACGTTCGCGTCCAAACCTTCGGCGAAGTATTCCTTCGGTAGCCCGATCTTCATTCCGCGAATGTCGCGCCCCAGAGACTCAGCATAGTTCGGCACCGGTTCCGGAACGGAAGTCGAGTCGCGTTCGTCATGTCCGGAAATGGCCTGCAACATCAGAGCCGCATCCTCGACCGATTTCGTGACCGGGCCAATCTGATCGAGCGACGAGGCAAACGCCACCAGCCCGAATCGAGAGACTCGGCCGTAGGTGGGTTTCAGCCCCACGACCCCGCAATGGCTGGCCGGTTGCCGGATCGAGCCACCAGTATCCGATCCCAGCGCGGCGATGGCGGTGTCGGAGGCCACGACGGCCGCGGAGCCACCGGATGAGCCGCCTGGAATCCGGTTCGTGTCCCATGGATTGCGGCAGGGCTGAATGCCGGAGTTCTCGTTCGACGAACCCATCGCGAATTCGTCCATATTGGCGCGACCGAACGGAATGGCGCCCGCCTCGCGCAGCTTTCGAATGACGGTGGCATCATACGGCGCGGTGTAGTGGCCATGCAGGATTCTCGAGGCGCAGGAGCAGGGCTGACCTTTCACATTGATCAGGTCCTTGATCGCGATGGGCACGCCGCCCAGCGGTTTCGAAAGATCCGCCTTCTCCGCCTCGGAAAGGGCGGTATCGAGATCGTGAGAAAGGTAGCCTCCGATGTCAGCATCCCGTTGATCGATGGAGGCGGCGAGAGATTTCAACGCCTCGACCGGAGATAGTTCGCCGGAGGCGTAGGCCGCGCGAAGTTCGGTGATCGTGTGCTTCACAGAAAGGAAAGAGGGATAAAGCTGAACCTTGATATCGGAGAACGAATCGGCGCCGCTATTCGACGACCTTGGTCACCTTGAACTGGTCCTGAGTGCGTTCCGGTGCGTTGGCGAGCGCCTCGTCGGCGGTGAAGTTTTTGTCCCATGCCACATCATCGCGAATCACATCGAATACGGGATTGGCGTGAGCGGTGGGTTCGATGCCGGACACATCCACGGATTCCAGTTGCTCGACGTGTTTCAGAATCTGCTCGAGCTGGGTCTGAAAGCGGGCGGCTTCGTCCGCGGTGAGCGCGAGCCGGGCGAGATTGGCGACTTGATTGACGTCCATCGGATTTGGAAAAAACGGTCCCGCAATCTGCCGAGAACCGGCCCGGAATCAACCCGGGATCGGGCTGGATTCAACAGGGTATGATCGATGACTCAACCCGGTTGAGTGGCTTCAGCTTCCTGGAAGGCTCGAATCACTTCCTCGGCCAGGATGGCGATGCCGCGGCGGACGGTGTCTTCGCTCTGGGTGTAGCTGAGGCGGAGGCATTCGCGGTGGTGCGGCCAGTCTTCGGTTTCGAGACCGAAAAAGAAATACTCGCCGGGAATGATGAGGGTCTTTCTTGCTTTCAGTCGCTGGTAAAGTTCGCGAGTGGAAATCGGGAGGCCGGGAAACCAGAGCCAGAGGAAAAAGGCGCCTTCGCTCTTGTGCGCCCGCCAAGGCAGATCGTCGGGCAGGGAGGCGCGAAGTTGATTCAGGGCGAAGTCGGATTTTTCCTGGTAGAAAGGGCGCACCACCTCGTGGCTGAGTTGAAGAATCTCGCCGTTTTCCATCAGAGGGCGGGTCAGCGCCTGACCGATGTTGTTGTTGGCGAGACTGGCGATGGCGTTGATGGCGGACATCTCGTCGATGATTTCCTCTCGGGCGACGACGATGCCGGTGCGGGTGCCGGGGAGGCCGAGCTTGCTCAGGCTGAGCGTGAGAATGATGTGCTCGTCCCAGACCGGCCGCACGTCCTCGAAAATGACGCCGGGGAAGGGGACTCCGTAGGCATTGTCGATCATTAGCGGCAGTCCACGCTGCTTTGCGATGGCGGAAAGGCGGGAGATTTCCTCGTCGGTGAGGACGTTGCTGCTGGGATTGGTGGGACGGGAAACGGCGATGGCGGCGACGTCTTCGGTGATGTCCAGACGGTCAAAGTCGATGTGATACTTGAACGAATGATCGACGATCAGCTCGATCTTCGGGCGGCGGGCAGTAAACAGATCGCGGCTCACGCTCTGGTCGGCATATCCGATGTATTCTGGCACCAATGGGAGCAGGACGCGGCGATGGGACCCGTCCTCGAAATCGCCGGCGAAGCGATTCATGAGAAAGAAAAACGCGGTCTGACCGCCGTTGGTGATCGCGATGTTCCGGGCGGTGATGGGCCAGCCGAATTCCCGGTTCAGGAGCGCTGCCACCGCCTTGCGAAAACCGGGATTGCCGGCGGGCTGATCGTAATCCGCCAGGATGGAGTCGAAGGCGGCCTCGTTTTCCATCAGTTCTCGCATCCGTCGCCGCCAGACGGCCTGCATGGCGGGGATGTGTCCGGGATTCCCTCCGCCCATCATCAGCAATTCGCCACGACCGGTGGTCATGGCTTCGCCGAGGTCATCCATCAGTTCGAGGATGCCGCTGCGCCGGGTCAGGTTGCGGGCGAAAATGGATTTCGGCCAGGGAGCTTCGCGATGGGAAGAAAGGGCAGACACTCCGGAACATGGGAGACGTCACTCGGAGAGGCAAGCGAATCGCACCGCTATGACGCGCACGCCATCAGCGCTCGATAACCTGGTAGCCGTCAGTGAGCAAAACGATGACGCCATCCGTAGAAGCGGGACGGACAAAACTGCCGCCAGCGCTGAGTGTCGGAGGACCGCCGGCGAGCACCAGACCGCCCCTGCTGGAATCCCAGGTGGCAGAAACCGCCCGAGCCACTTCGATACCGCCAGCGGCGCCACGCTTTTCCACCTCCAGCGCATCACCTTCGGCGACGAAGCTACCGACACGTCCCTCGTTTTCGCCGTCGAAATCGGCGAGTTCCAGGCGATCGGCACGCAGGGTGAAATCGGGATGTCGCAGAATGACGCCCCCTTCGCAGATGAGCCGGTCGGGGGACAGTCGCAGGATTTTCTCGGCCGAGATCGAGAATTTCGCGAGCAGTTCCTCGCCCACGGGATCGGTGCCATGAGTGGCCGCAAAAACGAGATCGCCCGATCCGGAAAGCGGCCCCTCGAGGTTGGGAAGGGCGAATTCACCGAGCGAGGGATCGGCTGGAACCGGTTTCCGGGTATTCGGATTGGCTGATTCAGTCGGGACCGCGACCGCCGTCACCGGGTGGCTGACCAGTTCGAAAGTCTGTTCGCTTCGTTTTTGCTGCGAAACCAAATGCCGGGAGAGAAACAGGCCGACCAGAGCCAGGGTGACGATCACTGCCGCCGCCATCTGCATCCACTCGCGAGCGGAAGTGCGTCGGAGCGCCGCGGCGGGGGTGGGCAGATCTACGATATGCGTGGTCCCGGGACGGTCCACCGTCCTCGCCCGCACGGCGGCCAGCAACGCCTCATCATCCGAGACGCCCAAGCGGGCATGCTCGCGAAGCAGCGCATCGGTCAGCGCCTGGCGAGGATCTTCGTTGGGAAATTTGGAATCTTCCGGTGTCATGACGCAGGGTCGTCGTCTTCGGTAGTTGCGCCGTCGCCGGGATTTTGTGACGGGAGATTGAGTTTTTTCTCCACGCAGTCTCGGAGCAGATCCCGGGCTCGTTGAAGGCGTTTGCGGATCGCGGCCGGAGCGATTTCGAGACGTTCGGCGGCTTCTTCGCTGGTCTCGCCTCGATAGTAGCAGGCTTCCACCGCTTCGCGAAGGGTGTCGGGCAAGCGCTTCAGGCAGCGATCCAGGGCGTCGAAAGGGGTGCTGTTGCGAGCGATGCGTCGGGCCTGCCAATCCGCCACCGTGGCATCAATCAGCGAGAGATTGTCCTCCGGCACCTCCGGTCGCGAGTGTTTGCGCAACCATTCGCGCCACTTGTTGCGCACGATGCCGCGCATCCAGGCGGCAAAATCCCGCGTCACATCGAAAGCGTGGATTTTCTCGAAGGCGACCACGAAGGCATCCTGGACGATTTCCTGCGCCGTGTTGGAATCCTTGGTGAGAGCCAGGGCATAGACCAGCAGTTCCCGGTGATGCATCCGGACGAGTTCGGAGAATCCGTCGGGATCGCGTGGATCGGGGCTGGGAGTGTTCGAATGGATCGCCTGCGCCGGCATCGGGGTTCGGGGATGGTTGCCAGATGGCCACCCTGATTGTGACAGAAAATGGCGACAAAGGCGATGACGAGTTTCGCGGTGAGATCGTCAACGGCGCTTCGTCAGGAGTCGGGCAGCTTTCCCAGGATCGCGAAATCCATCATCTTGGTAAGCACGGTTTCGAATTCGAGCGACCAGAGGTCGTTATGGCCGGCGTCGGGCAATGGCACCAGGGCTTTCCGGGGGCCGGGATGGAGATCGAAGAGTTTCTGCCCATGCGAAAACGAAATCACCTCGTCGTTCTCTCCGTGAAAGAGAAGCAGCGGAATTCTGACATTCGGCATGCGCTTGAGATTGGGGAATCGATCTCCCGGAAACAGGGGAATCGGTAGGACCACTCGAAACGCGGAGAGGAAGGGGGAGATCAGCACGAGGCCGCGCGCCTCCGGATGTTGTTCCGCCAGCCAGACCGCCGTTCCGCCGCCGACCGATTGGCCCACGAAAAGGATGCGATCCGGATCGATCGAGAGTTCTTGGGTGAGGAAACGGAAGGCCGCGCTTGCGGCGTCGTAGCAACCTTTCTCGGTTGGTTTGCCGTCGCTCAAGCCGTAGCCGGGATAGTCGAATGCCATCACGCCAACGCCCTGACCGGAGATGATTTCCAGCAGCGGTTCCAGATTTCCCATGTCCTCGGCATTGCCGTGGGTCCAGAGCAGCACCGCGGCGGAATCGTCGGGAGGAGGAAACCAGAATGCGGCGATGGAGCCGTCCGACGACGCCGAATCCAACGGAATCATTTTCAACCGGGGCGCCGAAGCGTCGTAGGAAGGTGACGGCGGAACGAAGATCAGCTTGTCAGCAAAAAACACGGCGACAACGAGGAGACTGGCATAGATGGCGCCGACGGATTTGAAGGGGCGGCGCCAGTTCCAATCACCGATCAGCCACTTACGCCACTTCGAACCGGTGCTCATTCGGCGTCGCGGAATTTCTCGACCCGGAAACGTTCGATCTTGAGCCGCTCGTCGGGACGGAGTCCGGCCTTGCGGCGGATGGCGGCAAGCTGTTTGTCCACCGTGTTGAGATCTGGCACGTTCGGCAGCATCACGCCGCGGACACCACGCTTGGTGGCGGTGAGAATGACCCCGTAGATCTCGGGATCCAGCTCGATGATGGAATCCACGCGCTCGGGCTCACTCAGGACGCTGACTTCGATGTCCAGCTTGTTGAGTTGGCGCCGGTCTTTCACGGGAGGAAAGCGCTCGTCTTCGAATGCCGCGAGACAGGCGCTCTGGCGGGTTTCCTCGAGGAGATTCTCGCACTTGGGTTCGACGGAACCGACGCAGCCGCGAAGCTCGCCACTTTTTTTATCCCTGAGAGTCACGAAGACGCCGGCTTTTTCGGCGAGGTATCCGATGGCTTCTGGCGTCGATGCTCCTCTGGGAGGCTTGCCGGTGAGTTGCTCGATGATGGCGTTCTTGGCCACCGTGGGCAGTATTTCTCCCCCGGCTTCATCGCCGGGAGCCCCGATCGATGAGGAAGATGGCTGAGACATGGCGAATCAGAATGAGGTTTGCGAATGGGCCTCGGAAGAATGCCGCACCGTCGGAGCAGAGTCGTCAGGCAAAACCTCACAACGCCGCATCAACGGGGCAGAACGGCGGTGGATTGCCCGCCGTATCTGTCAAACCCTCGGCCAACATAAGCGAAAAGCGGCGCCTACTCCAAGTCCGAATATTTCTTATGTGATCCTCGCGCTTTTTCGACGGGATACTTGGCGGCATTCTTGTCGAGCTTGCTCGCCATGGCGGCGAGCAGATCGATCCCGAGATTGTCCGCCATCTCCGTCAGGTAGATGGCGATGTCGGCCATCTCGTCCGCGATCTCCTGGCGGGCGTCCTCGTTTCGGCAATGGGCTTCGCTTTCCTCGAAACTCCGCCACTGGAAATGCTCGAGCAGTTCGGCCGCTTCGAGCGAAATCGAGATGGCGAGGTTTTTCGGATTGTGAAACTGCATCCAGTCGCGCTCGTCGCGGAACTGGCGGATACGAGCTTGGAGTTCAGGCAGGGAAAGCGGCATGGGTGGGTAAGGTGAACCACAGATGCCTCAGATGAGCGCAGATTTTTTAATCTGAGATCTCTGCGAAATCTGCGGTTAAATAGGTGACGTTGAGAAAGCTGCGAACCGTTTCCTCGGAAGTATTTGGTCGAGTTCGAAGCGCAACTGGCAGATGTAGACTTGGAGTTCTCCGAAGGAGAGCAACATGACTTGTGAAGGTGAACTACAGATGTCGCAGATGAGCGCAGATTTTTTTTAATCTGAGATCTCTGCGAAATCTGCGGTTAAAAGTGGAAGGGAAGGTTTGCCTTCAATTACTCCCCATAACACATCACCTTTCCATCCGTCGTCGGAATGAACAGGCGATCACCGGCCGCGGCCATGCCGTCCCAGGTGGGGAGGGAGGGAAGTTTCAGTTCGGCGAGTTTTTCTCCGGTCTTGGTGGAAACTGCCCAGAGGATGGCGCCTTCGGAACCCTCGAGAGCATCGTCCTGTTCCTGGAGAAGTTTCTGCACCTCCTGGTCGCCCTCGGTCAGTTTCTGGAAGGTCTCCTCCTCATTGATGAGGTCGGGTGGGCCGACAGCGATGACGGCGTCACCGGTCTTGACCATCGCCCGGACGAGGAGAGGAATGTCCTTGGTCCAGTCGAATTGCACCAGGGTGCCGTTGGAAACGGCGTTTCCAGCCTTGCCGCCGCCGGGGAATTCCATGGCGCCACCGGCGACCCCGTCGCTGACGGGTTCGAGGGCGCCGAAGAGGGTGCCGTTGTTTTTCTTGCCTGAAGTATCGGTGGCGTTTTTCTGATCAAAGGTCACCGCCAACACGGTTTCCGCTTTCGCGCCCCCGCCCGTGCCGGGCGCGGCGGCGTGGGCGGCGATCTCTTCATCCGAGAGTTCGCCGAAATACAGCCTCACTTCGTCGATGAGGCCCTTGAAGGTGTAGGGACTCTTGTAATCGCCCACGGCGGAACCGTCGTCGGCGCCGATCTCGAGTCCCTGCTTGGGGTCGGTCTTGATGAAATCGGTCGCCATTCCTTCGCCGGCTAGTTGACCGTTCACGTAGAGCTTGATCGATTTGTCTTCGCCGAACACCCCGGCGAGGTGGGTCCAGTCCGTGCCCAGTTTCTCTTTCGCCACGGCGGAGCGGAGGTCCGAGCCGGACCGAATCAGGAATCGCGGTTGACCATTGCGGAGGGCGAGCGCGAAACCGTCGGCGGGTCCTCCCCGGGCGATGATGGCGCCTTCCGCTGCCGAAGTTTTGACCCAGGCTTCGACCGAGAGCGGCTTGCCTTTCGGATTCATATCCTGGTTCAGTTTGACCGAGACCATCGGCGTTCCCTTGCCTTTCGCGGCCGGTTGGCGGCGAGCCTCCTTGTCATCGACGGCGGAGAGCGCGCCTTCGGGAGCGTCGATCGGCGCGGAGAACAGCTGGTGCTCCATGGTGGTGGTCCATTTGAGGTATTCCGGTTTCCGGCCGAATCCGAAGACTTTTTCGTCGTCGAAAACGATGATGCGACCTCCCGGCGTGTTCTTGGCGGCCTGGTAGTAGCCGTTGTGGCCGCCGGAGAAACTGCGTCCGTAGACCCAGTAGCTGCGGTGGAACCAGGTATCGTCAAGGAAGCTCATCGGCGCGAAAAGGTGACGTCCGTCGCCCGCCTGCACCGCGGCATTGGTGGGCGCATCGCCGGAATGGGGGCCGAGATCGAGCCGGTTGCCGTCGAGGTCGAACTGCTGGCTGCGCATGTAGACATAGCCGCCGGAGGCACTGAGGATGTCGGGCAGGCCGACCGGCATCTGCAGGGTCTGCAACCGGTCCTGAATGTTTTCCCCGGTTTCGGGATCCTTGTCATCGATGACCGATTCCCCGATCACCTCCCCGGTTTTCGGGTCCATCCGATACATGGTCAGCCCGCCGTCGAGGAAGTTGGAGCGACCGGAGACAGCATAGAGGACGCCGCTTTCGATCAGGATGTTGCCGTGGACGGGCCAGACGGATTCGAGCTGCTCGAAGGCCATCAGGCGCCGGTCCTGGGGCGAGGCCCGGAAACGCCAGGCGAGCGATCCATCCTCGGCGCGGAGGCAGTAGATCCACCCGTCGGCGGAACCAAAGTAGACCGCGCCCTGGTGAATCGTGGGCGGTGAATCTACCCGCCCGCCCGCGGTGTAGCTCCAGATGAGATCGCCGTTTTTCGCATCGAGTGCGTGGACCGTGTGTTCATCAATCTGGGAGACGAAAGCGAGACCGTCGGAAACCACCACGCTGCTGAGCCGCCCGCCCAGCTCGGTGCTCCAGGATTGTTTCAACTTGGCGGCCGGAATGCGATGACCGGTCGCTCCACTGCGGCTGTTGTCGTGGCGAAAGGTGGGCCAATCGGACTCGGTCGCCGCGGCCGCTTTCGCGGGAACGGCACCGTAGGCCGGGCCCTTTTCAAGACGGTCGGCAATCGGCTCGGGTGCGCGCAAAATCCCGTCGACCGGGGCCGGAGCGAGCGCGTTGAAACCGTAGAGCTTGGCTTCCGGATAGCAGGCGCAATCGTGCGGCGGGGCGTAGGTGAGGCCGTTGCAGGGCATGACCCCATAGAGGCAACCGCCCCGGACCCAGTGATGGATCTCCCATTCCTGGTTGGCGGGATCGACGAATTCAACACCGGTTCGGGACGGCATGATGAAGCGATCGGTCGCCTTGGCAATGTAGCAGCGATGGTGAAACCAGTAGGTGTCGACGGTGGGCGGAAACTCGACTTTCGTCTCACCGGTCTGGAGATCCACTCCGCGGAAAACGCCATCGTCCTTCCCGCTGGTCAGGGCTGCCGACCAGACCAGCCCGTTCATCACCAGCAGGTCTTCGGGCGATTGGTAGCCGCCTTTCTCATGTGCGGCGATCCAGATTTCCTTTCCGCTGGCGGCGTCGAAGGCGCGCATCTTGCGATCGCCTCCGGCAAAGAGGACCTTGTCGCCCGAGACCACGAGCTTGCCGCCGAAGTTGAAGTTGATGACGTCGCGCCGGTCCGCTTTTTCCGAAACCCAGGCGTCTTCGCCGGACTGGCCATTCACCGCCACGACTTTCTCACCATCGTGGAAAAATGCGCGATCGTCGTCCGCGGCGAGCGTGAGAGGCGTCACCTTGGTGACCCGATGCCACAGCTCCTCACCCGTGGCGACGTCGAAGGCCATCACCACGCGGGGCAGTTCGTTCCAGGCGTATTCCTCCCGGACGCGGGCCTGATCACCGGTGTTGAGCTTCGGCAGGAAGTTCGCCAGTTCGCGTTCTTCCTTCATCGCGATGACGTAGCAGGTGCCGTTGGAGACGATAATCTCCTCGGTGCCTTCGCTTCCCGCCAGCTCGCGGATCGTTTCGCCGGTGACGGCATCGATCACCGAAACCGGCGCCACGATTCCCATGGTGCAGAAAACCAGGTCGTCGGTGGCCACGAGGCGTCGTGCCAGCTGGGTCGGACCGCTTTTCAGCGGCCAGAGGTGGTTCTGCCAGTTGGGGATCGGGCGTTTCCACAGTGGCACTCCGTTGAAGGCGTCGCGCGCTTCCAGTGTCCACTTGGGCGGCAACTGGATCGAGATGCGGGAGCCCTCGTCCATGATGTAGAAGAGTCGGCCCTTCGAGGAAACCAGGGCGCTCATGCTGGCCATGCGGTCATGATGCCGGGACCAGCGCGGGCTTCCGACCCACTGCATGCGACGGGGAGGACCAACCACGGAATCGTGCGCCACCGCATTTCCCCCGGAACCGTGCAGGTAGTGCGTCCAGTCGTCGATCGCGTCCGGGACCGGTTTCACCGTCCTCTTCCACGAACCGTCTTCCTGTTTCGCATAAGCCACTCCACGTGGCGCCAGCACCCGCAGGATCTCCTCGTCGGAAATACCCGTTCCCGGTTCGGCCACCACCAGGTTCACCATGCCGTCAATGTAGGGCAGGTGATCCCCGTCGAGCCGCTCGAAAGCCACCGGACCGTAGCCGCCGGCTTTCCGAAGCGTTTCGCGGGCCGAGGCGACCTTCTCTCCGTCGCGGTCGAGTCCCTGGACCTGAAACGCATCGCTGGCACGGAGTGCCGCGGTCAGTTTTCCGTCGCCCGATCCGAGATGAACGACGAAGCCGCCGGTGATCCCGGTCGCCTTGAGGATGTCGCTGGCCGATTCTTCAGAAAAAGCCGAACTCGGACCGAGGGAGAGGAATGCGGAGGCTGCGCAAAGGAAGAGTGTCTTTCGAAGGGGGTGCATGAGGCCCCGAAGATACCGGCTCGATTTTCGATAGGATAGAAAAAACCTCCGTGTCGGCTTCCGTTTTTGCGCCTCTCCCCGGAAGCTCCTTGTTTACTTTTTTCCGGCATCTTTGGCTCCCGCCGCCGCCCCATCGAGGAATTCGTCCCAAGGGATGGGTTGATCCATCGGTAGCTCCATCGCTTCGAGGATCGGAGACGGTTGGCCGTTGGCCACCAGCAAACCATCGGTCAGGCTCACGGTGCCGACAATTTCAGACGCCGTTTCCCGCAGAAACCCCATCGACATCAGGCCGCCGGCGATCGCGGCCATCTGCTCGGGCGGCAGGTCGGCTTTGCTGATGTTGATTGCGGCCTCCGCGGAGATCGACTCCAGCAGTTCACCGAGGGTGGCAATTTCCCGGAGCGGCTTCTCTCCCTGGAGACCCATCGAAACCTTGGCCACGGATTCCCCGGAACGACCATTGATCTCCAGTTTCTCGTAGATTTCGGCTCCGGGAACGATGAGTCCCAATATCTGCTCCATGTAATCCCGCGTGGCCTCCTGGAGTTCGGGGGAATCCGATTCATTGAACTGGCCGTTTTCGAGACTTTTTCCCATCTGCTTGAACTGGATCTCCTGCATGCGCTGCGCGTCCCGAAAAGCGCCTTCCAGAGCGGCGAAATCGAACCCGCGTCCGCCCACCTCGATCGCTACTCCTTTTTCGAAAGTGGGAAGGAAAGGGGCGGCGGGACCGGCAAGTTCGGGAGGAATGCGAATCTCCCCGATGCCATATCGGAAGCGACCGTGGATTTTTCCATCGTCATTTCCGGAGGCGCCGAGGATGACTCCGTCCTTGATGCTGGCGGAATGGTCCGCCATCGAGATCGACAACTCGCTGAAGTGCAACTGCGTTTCGCCCAGGAGAATCGGGACCGATTCGCTGACGCGGGAATGATCGAAGCTCAGCTTGATCGTTCCCAGGCGCGCCGAAACCTGGTTGGGACCGGTGCCGGTGACTTCGCCGAGCGTCAGGTGACCGGTGAGATGTTCCTCGTTCTGGTAGTCGATTTCCGCGCTTCCCTCGCTGGCCTCGATCCTGCCTTCGGGGAAAATGATCCGCCAACCCCCGATGGTGGCGGAACCCTGGAGCAGGGAGAGATGATCTTCCGTTCCGGCGATGTGATAGACCGAATCGAAACCATCGAACTCGATCCGCCGACCGTGCTCGTCTTCGGCGATGGTGAAGGGGGCAGCCGAGATCCTGGTGGTGACTTGGCGGGAGATCCCCGTGGTCGTGCGAATCGTCAGCGGAGCTTGCTCGGCAAAGATTTCACCGATCGATTTCCGGACCTCTTCCGGCAGTTGATCGACCGCCAGCGTCGTCACCACGTAATTCGAGCAGGGGATGACTCCATCGGGAGTCATGGCGAGGGGACCGTGGTAGACCTTGTGATTCAGCACCAGTGAGTGGTCGGGCAGACCATCTCCGTCGGCGTCGTCATTGGGAAAACCCAGGTAGGTGCTACCGTCACTGGAGAGAAAACCGCGATGATATTCGCCTCCCGACGCCTGGAAGAATTCGATCGAGTCCTCGTCATCGGACTTGCCGTAGTCGGTCTCCGAAAGCACCGTTTCGGCCCCGCTTCCGAAGAGCCAGGTGAGCCCGGCCCAGACACCAATTCCCAGGAGCACCGCGCCCAGGGTGAGGGAAATAACGATCTTTTTCGCCATGACTGCGTTTTATCGGTTACCTCGAAACGAGACAACGAAAAACGCCGTCGGGCGGGAAAATCTGAAAACCGAAAAAGCTCAGCCGTCGACGTTCGTGTCGTTGGTGATCTCGGCGGCGTAGAGGTTGATCTTGGCGATCAGGTCGAGCACATCCTGGCGAGTCAGGCTGCTGAACTCGGCATCCAGTGTCTCGATCAGGCGTTCCACGAATCGCTGAAATTCCCGATGGCTGATCGCGAAACCACGATGCACCTGCCGGATCGGTCGACCGCTGTAGACGATTGGTCCGCCCGTCGCCATCGCGAAAAACTCCCGCTGCATCGCGAGCAGTTTGTCCATGGGAACATGTTCGAAATAGGGTTTCAGTTCGGGATCGGCGAGGACCCGGTGGTAAAAGGAATCCACCAGTCGGCGAATGCCTTCTTCCTTGCCGATGCGATCGTAGAGGCTCGATTCTTCGCTCATTTCACTCGAAAGTTCGGGAGAACGAGGCCTCTTGCAACCTCGGAGGTGGCCCCAGCCCGTGATTGCGTGACTTTTCGCAAGATTCGCCCGTTTCCGTGACCTGACCCTGTCAAGTCGCGGACCATACCCTCTTGAGTTGCGTCGTCGGAGGCAGGGCGTAGCATCCGTCTTCTTTCTCGCTCGTCCATGTCCGAAAGTCGTCCCTCGATCGAAATCGTCGATGTGATTCTGCCCCTGGCCGAATCCGAGGACGAGCGTGCCTGGCGGCGGGCAGTGGCGAAAAGGCTCGGCATCGCGCCCGAACGCATTCGTGAAACGCGCCTGAGGAAGCACTCGATCGACGCCCGGAAACCACGAATCAAGGTTCAGCTGCGGCTTGAGGTGGGCATCGATCAAAGCCTGCCCGACGAGCCAAAGCCGGTTGCGGATTATCCGATGGTGAAACCGGGAGCGCCCACGATCATCATCGTCGGCTGCGGTCCGGCGGGCATGTTTGCCGCGTTGCGTTGTCTCGAACTGGGGCGAAAGCCGATCGTGCTGGAGCGAGGCAAGGACGCCTCGGCGCGGCGATACGATCTCGCGCCTATCCTGCGTCACGGAACGGTGATCGAAGACTCGAACTACTGCTTTGGCGAAGGCGGCGCTGGGACGTTTTCCGACGGCAAGCTCTACACTCGCGCCAGCAAGCGCGGTCCGGTGGCGGAAGTGTATCGAACGCTGGTGGCCCACGGCGCACCGGAGCGGATACTCATCGATGCTCACCCGCACATCGGCTCGAACCTGTTGCCGAATGTGGTCAAAGCGATGCGGGAGAGCATTCGCGCTGCCGGAGGCGAGGTGCAATTCCAGGCCAAGGTGACGGAGTTTCTCATCGAGCAGGGTAGGGCGAGAGGCGTGGTCACGGCGGATGGGCGCGAATTCACCGGCGACGCCGTCATTCTCGCAACTGGTCACTCGGCGAGGGATATCTATCGCTTGTTGGCGGAAAAAGAGGTGCTCCTGGAGACTAAGCCCTTTGCGATGGGAGTACGGATCGAGCACCCACAACCGCTCATTGATTCGCTGCAATATCACTACCCCCTGGGAAAAGTTCGGCCGCGACTGCTGCCCGCTGCCAGCTATCGCCTCGCTACCAAGATCGAGGGAAGGGGGGTCCATTCCTTCTGCATGTGCCCCGGGGGATTCATCGTGCCGGCGGCGACGGAAAACGATGAAGTGGTGGTCAACGGAATGAGCCTGTCGAAGCGCGACTCGCCATTTGCGAACAGCGGGCTCGTGGTGACGGTGGAACCGGAAGACTGCGAGCCGTTCCGGGCCGAGCATGGAGTCCTGGCCGGCATCGCTTTCCAGAAATCGCTCGAGGTGGCCGCCAAGGCCGCCGGAGGGGGAGGGCAGGTGGCTCCGGGCCAAAGACTGGTCGATTTCATGGCGGGGCGCGATTCCGATGATCTCGGCGAAACCAGTTACAAACCGGGGCTGAATCCGGCGCGTATCGATGAATTGCTTCCGCCTTGGATGGTGAGCCGGATGCGCCGGGGATTCGATCTCTTCGGTCGGCAGATGAAGGGCTACGTGGGGCGCGACGCCATGCTCATCGGATTCGAGACGCGAACCAGTTCGCCGGTGCGGATTCCGCGCGATGATGCGACCCTTCAACACCCCGAAGTGGCCGGTCTTTTCCCTTGCGGCGAGGGTGCCGGATACGCCGGCGGCATTGTCAGTGCGGCGCTGGATGGGATGCGTTGCGCGGAGGCGGCTGCCTCCAGTCTCGTATTTTGAGACGGCGCCTGGCTCAGGATCACGAATCGGTTTCCAAGCCTCCGACAGACTCGTCGTGGCTCGTCAATCCGTTGCTGAAATCCAGGTATTCGGGGGCGGCCATCATCCGGCTGGCGAGATCGAGATCCAGTTGCGCTTCGACGGGTTGGGCGCGGATGGCGGCCGCGTCGGTCGCGAGATCGAACTGGGCCTCGATCCTGACAAGGTCCGAATCAATTTCCTCCAGCGCGGCGCTTCTTTTCCGGAAGACCGCGCGGCGCTTCTTCAGGAGATCCAAGGTCGCCGCCTTGCTCTCGCGCAGGGAAGGGGCGGTGTCCTCAGGATCATCGGCGATGTCTGCTTCCAGGGCGTGGATGCGGTGGGTCAGGTTGGCGACTTCTTGATCGGAGTCCGCCGAATCGAGGTGCTGGCGGGCGATGAGTAACTTCAGGTAGACCGATTCCAGGGTCTCCAGATTGGCAAGGTTCTCGTCGGCCATGGCATCGCCCGGGGTGAACTTTTCATAGTAGTCGGAAACACGATTCAGTTTCCTGGCGAGTTCCCCATGGCGATCCTGATTGGGAGGAGTGAGCTGTGCGATCAGCTGGTGGCGAGCCTCCGATTTCGAGGCGTTGTCGGCCCAGGCATCGCGGGCTTCCACCAGATTTCGAAAACGTTTTGAGCCGACCATGGCCCAGAGGAAAGCGGTCTCCGCGCAGAGCCCCAGCAGCCAGAAGGCGGGGTGACCGAATCCAAGGACGAATACGACCATCAGTGCCACGAGATTGATCGGCACGGCGCCGAGCAACGGAATCCGTTCTCGAACGAAAAAGGCGGCCCTGAGGTAGCGGAAAAAACGATTCACGAGCGATCGAAAAGCGGCCGCATCATCGCGCACTTCGGATGCGCTGCCAACCGGTCAGGAGGTTGTTGATGGCATCGGAGGCGGGAGGCTCGGCGATGGCGGGCAGATCGATTTGAAGCCCATACTTCGCATACATCGTGAACGGGCTGTCCGTTCCCTTGATCGGCACGGAAGGATTCCCGGGACGAAATCCATGGGTCAGGGATTGCTGCTGGACCGGTTCGCTCATGAGGTAGTCGAGGAAGATTTCCGCCGCTTTGCGCACCTCCTTCGAAGTCCATTCCGCGTCGATGACGTAGTAGGGGTTGTCGTTCCAGAGATTGATCTTGGGATAGATCACCTGGAGCGATCCCCATCGCCCTTCGGCGTTCTTGAGGTAATCGATGGCGACGTTTTCATAGACGAAAATCGCGTCAAACGAGGCGGGGCCTTTCAGCACCATGTCGCGCATCATGTTGCCGGTGGAATTTGACAGCCCGGAGACCGAGCCTTCGATCGTCCGAAGCCATTGTTGGAAAGCCGGGTCCACGATGTCGGCCATGGTCAGAGGGCGGGTCTTGTCGTGGAAATGCTGCGCCATGAGCGCGAGCGAGAGCAGACCGCTGTTGGACTCGTTCGGATTGGTATGGCCGAATTTGAAAAAGCCCCATTCGGGCTTGTTGGCGATGGTGCCCCAGCCGCCCGGTTCGTGGAGGGCTTCCGCGATGGTGTTGAAGTCGACGGTCTGATAGTGGGACACGAAGGCGTCGTGGCGTTCTTTCCAGAACACGAAAACCATGGGCGACAGCGCCAGGGTTTCTTCCCGGGCAATCGGATTTCCACCGCCGTATTTCAGCTGCCACTCATCCACGAAGACATTCCGGTAGGCGGAACTGGCGGGACTCCACACGTTGATGTGCTCCTCTCCCGCGATGGTGGCGCGGGCGCCTTCGAGCGATCCCATGGGAAGCAATTCGATTTCGATCTTCTTGCCGTCCGGGGTCTTCTCGAATTCGTCGACCGCCCAGGTGAGCCATCGCTTTTTTTCCGTTCCGTAGGCGAGCCGAACCGTGGTCCTGTTTTCTGCTTTCGACTTCGAATCGGGTTCCTGAGCCTCGCTCGTTGTTCCGGAAGAGTTGCCAGGGTTAGAACTCTCCGGGCTGCCGCCTTTTCCTCCGTCGCGGCTGATGAGCCACCATGCGCCGAAACCGCAGGCGCCGATGAACAGCACCATGATGAGTTTGCCGAGGATTGTCAGTCCGGGACCGTCGTTTTGGGAATGAGCCATTTCGTTATCGGGCGAGCTGGGTGCAGGGAAAGCCGATCAGAAGAAAGTGGAGATCTCCTTGAACACTTCGTCGATGTTCTCCGGCGTGCCCTTGAAATACTTGCCGCGGGTGACGTCGGCAATTTTTTCGAGCACGTCGGCCTTGGCGCCTTCGCCGTAGCCGATGGTGAAAACGCGAACTCCGCCTGTTTCCGCGTCAGCCGCGATCTGAGCCAGCAGAGGATCGAGGGGCAGCTTGCTATGCTCGTCGGCACCGTCCGAGAGCACCACGATGGCGGTGATTTTCTTGCTGTCAGCGGTCTGGGATAGCTTCTGGTGTGCCACGGAGAGGGCATCGTAGAGCGCGGTGCCGCCATCGGCGAACAGTGTATTGATCTGCCCGAGCAACTGCTTCCGGTTGGGTCCCATCGGCAGATCTTCGGCCAGCCAGTAGCGCTGATCGTTGAAGGGAAGCAGGGAGAATCTGTCGCGGTCACCGAGCATGCTGACGAGCTGGCGGGCGCCGTTTTTCGCGTTCTGCATTTTCTGCTGCTGCTTCATCGATCCCGAAGTGTCGAGCACCAGGACGACGTTGGCGTTCTTCTTACGAAGCTTCCAGAGATCCATGATGGCCTGCATCGTGGGAACATCAGGCACCTCGAGGGTGGTTTGCGGTTGCGCGGGATCGACACCGTGAGCGGCATCAAAAGGGGCGCCGAGAGCGAGCGAAACATCGGCGGGGCGAAACCCGAAATCCTTGGCGCGCTCCTGTTGCGGTGTGTCGGTGAGAAAAGCGATGTATTGCTCTGCCGCCTCACGGTGAGCCGGGGTGACCCAGTCCCGGTCGACGATACCGACGGGATGATCGGAGTAGAAAGTGCCCTCCTTCGGATAAATCGCGACCACGGGAAAAGGGAGATCCTGCCGCCCGTAGCTCTCGATGACCATGTTCTCGTAAAGGACGGCGGCGCTCAGGTACTCGGGACCATTGTCGAACATCTTGCGGCCGAAAAATCCGGTCGATCGGCCGTAGTGGACGATCGCACTCTCGATTTCTTCGAGGTAGGTGCCGGTCTCCGGTTTCTGAATGTCGGCGAGCGTGAGTCCCTGAGCTTTCCCGGTGGCCGCATAGGTTTCCGCGAACAGAGAGATGATTCCGCTGTTGGAGTATTCCGGATGGGTGTGGCCGAATCGAAAGCGACCCCATTGGGGAAACCCTTTGCCTTTCCAACCCTGCTCGTCGAGCGCCATCGCGTGGATATCCGCCCAACCCAGCGTGCGATCGGGCCAGCCGAGGGCCTCCGCCATGGGTTTCCACATCGCGATCACGACGGGTGAGAGCACCAGGTTTTCCGTATCACCGACAAGATCGCGCCCGAGTTTGGCCTGGGATTCCGCATTGCCGAGTTTGATGAAGGCTTCCGAGGCGGGACTGACGAGGTGCGTTTCGCGTTTGTTTTCGAGAATCTCAGCAACACATTCGCCAGAACCCATGGGAATGTGTTCGACCTGAATGACCTCGCCCGATCCGATGGTGTGCCGGGCGGCGTTGAATTCCGCGGTCAGGGCGTCGATCCATTTCTCCTTTTCCGACCCGGCTGTGAAAACCAGTTTGATCGTTTTCGCCGGAGGCGAAGAGGCCGGTCCGCTGCCGGGCTGCGTGTGGTCGGCGGAGGGGGATGAATCGCGGCTACTGTCGCCACAAGCGGCCAACAGAAATAGCAACGCAAACGTCGGTGGGAGAAGTGTGGTGCGGCTCATCACGGCGCGGGAGTTTCGCAAATCCAAAGTTTCCGGCCACTGCAGTTCGCTGTCGATTTTATAATGGTGAACTTTTCGTGAGACAGGGATTGTCGTTGCTTGCGCTGTCGCGTCCTTGATCCCGATAGCGAGTCCGGCGTAGGATGCGGGCATGACTACCCCTTCCTCGCGTCGCGACTTTTTCAAGACCGCCTCCATTGCCGGGCTCGGCGCCGGTCTTTCCACGGCCGCCATGACCGGTGTGGCCCGGGCCCAATTGCCGCGGTCCGCTGCCGAAGCGGATTTCACCATCAAGAACGGGAACATTCGCCAGTCCATCATGGGCTGGTGTTTCAAGGATCACTTCGACGCCATCGCTCTCGCGAAACACTGCAAGGAGATTGGCCTGGTCGGCATGGAGGGCATACCCCGGGAGGCCTATCCGGATGTGAAGAAGATGGGATTCGAGATTTCGCTGGTTGGTAGCCACAAGTTCAGCCAGGGACCCTGTGACCCAAGGTATTTCGACTACGCCGTCTCGGAACTCGAGACCGCCATCAACGTCGCGGCCGAATTCGGCAGCAAGAAAGTGATCACCTTCACGGGCTATCGATTCGATGGCATGGATGAGGAGAAGGCATACGCCGATTGCCTCAAGGGGTGGAAGAAAGTGCTCCCGCTGGCGGAGAGCAAAGGCGTCACCATCGTGCTGGAACACCTGAACTCCCGCGACGATACCCACCCGATGAAGGGGCACCCGGGTTACTTCGGCGACGATGTCGACCTGTGTTTCGACATGGTCAGGGACATCGGCTCGGAGAACTTCAGGCTACTCTTCGACATCTACCACGTGTCGATCATGAACGGGGATGTCATCCGCCGCATTCGTCAGAATCACGAACTGATCGGTCACTATCACACGGCAGGCAATCCCGGCCGCGGCGAGATCGATGACACCCAGGAGATCAACTATCCGCCCATCATGCGCGAGATCCTCAAGACGGGCTACGAAGGTTATGTCGCGCAGGAATTCATCCCGACCTGGGACGATCCCATTCTCGCCCTTCGTCACGCGGCCATGACGTGTGATGTGTAGGGGGAGTTTTCAGTTTTCGGTTTTCAGTTTTCAGTGGGTATTCGGGCGCAGCCTGCTGACCGGTTTCCTTTTGCTCTGCGCTTGGGCGACAGCTCAGGAACAGGCGGATCGAGCCGATATTTCGATAGCTCCGTCCTTGGAGAATTACTTCAAGTCCACCAAGGAAAACCAGATGATGCGTGCCTACCTGCGCAAGCGGGTACACGCGGCGCTGGATGAGAGGCTGGAGCGATTCGAGGCGCTGGAGACGCCGGAGCAGATCGCGGCTTATCAGGAGCGGTTGAAGACGTTTTTTCGGGAAACGATTGATCTCGATTCCTTCGAACGCGGTCCGCTAAAGGCTCGCGTGACGGGTAAACTGGAGCGCGACGGCTACTCGGTCGAAAAGGTGATCTTTGAATCGCTTCCAGGTTTTTCAGTGACAGCGAATCTTTATCTGCCTGGCGGCGAAGGACCGTTTCCGGGAATTCTTCATCCTTGCGGCCATTCTTCCAATGGCAAAGCCTATGAGGCCTACCAGAGAGCCAACATCCTTCTGGCGCGAAACGGATTCGCGGTTCTCTGCTACGACCCGATCGGGCAGGGCGAGCGGTTGCAACTGATCGATCCAAAGACGGGGAAGAAACTGCCAGGTAATTCCAGCGAACACCTGGTTCTTGGCGTGGCGCCGGTGTTGCTGGGACGGAGCCTGGCGTCCTACATGATCTGGGACGGGATGCGGGCCATCGACTACCTCCAATCAAGACCCGAAATCGACCCGGACCGAATTGGCTGCACCGGGAATTCCGGCGGCGGAAACATGACCAGTTTTCTCATGACCCTCGACGATCGCATTCAGGCTGCGGCTCCCGGTTGCTTCACCACGACGACGCGTCGGAAGAACGAATCTCCCGGCCCCGGCGATCCCGAGCAGAACCTGTTCGCCCAGACGCGAGAAGGACTCGACCACCCCGATTTCACCATCATGCGCGCCCCTAAGCCGACCCTGATTCTCGCGGCGACCTACGACTACGTCCCGATCGAAGGAGCCTGGGACGCGTTTCGCCAATCGAAGCGGATCTACACCAAGCTGGGCTACCCCGAGCGCGTTGACCTGATCGAGGCGCCGGAAAAACACGGCTTCACTCGCCGAATGCGCGAGGGCGTCGTTCGATTCTTTTCGCGATGGTTGAAAGGGGAGAACGTGGAGGTGTTCGAACCGGAGAGCGTTCGGGTGGAAAAGGATGCCGAGCTGCAATGCACGTCAAAGGGACAGGTTTTGAGAATGGAAGGGGAGCGATCGTTGTTCGAGGTGAATCGGGAGCGAGCTAATGCGTTAAAAGCGGCGAGAACCGAAGCGTGGGCGGGATTGAATCGGGAAGAGCGGAGAGAGGCCGTTCGTGAGGTTCTGGGAATCGAGCCGGAAGCTCTTCCGAGCCGGATGGAACTCGGTGGATTCGGGAGTACCATCGCTAGCGGCGGTGGAAGTTCGGAGTTCCGGGAACTGCTCTTCGAGCCGGAATCAGGAATCAGGCTGCCTGCCTTCCTGAGCCGCGGCAAGGCGCACAGCGAGGTTTGGGCTCGAAACGCACCGGTCGACCTGTTCTGCTTCGATGGGCGCTGGAATTTCGGCGACGTGTCGGGACTTCCGATTTTCGAGGATTATGAAAGGGCTTCGTCCGCTGAAACCATTGGCATCAACCTCAGGGACAGTGGTTTCAGCAAGACGAAGAACTGGCGATTCTACGGGGCGGATGCCTGGATCGCCCACATGCTCGGAGACAGCTACCTGGCGATGCGTACACGCGATCTGATTTCGGTGACCAAGTGGCTGAAGTCTTCACCGCGAATCGAGTCCGACATGCAATTCACGGGAATCGAAGTGGATGAGCCTCGAACAAAGGAAGAGGAGGGAAACATCAATCGGCCCATTCACCTCCACGCCGAAGACGAGTTTGTTCCCGTCGCCCTCCACGCCGCCGCACTGGAACCCGAATTGTTCGAAAGCGTGACTCTTCACGGTGGGATTCTCAGTTGGGAGGAAGTGATCGATTCACGCGAACCGATTCCGCAATGGCACAACGTGGTTCATGGTGCGCTGCGACACTACGATCTCCCGGACCTGATCGAATTGATCGGGGAGGGAAGGGTGACGTGGAAATAATGGACGGCGGACCTCCGTGTCCGCCCAAGTCAAAACCCCAAGGTAGGCTCCGTCCTTACAGGAATCCCGAGCGTTGAAAATGTCTCGAATTCCAGGGCGGACACAGAGGTCCGCCGTCCAGTTCACTGGGCTCCGCCACGCCCTTTGAAGAATGCGTGCAGGGCAGGAAGATAATCCTCGTCCGTGCTCAACCCAATCTTATCAATGGCCAAACGTCGAAATTGGGAATCGAGCTCGGACTGCCAGCGTTGGGCCTCTTGCGCGTAGGCACGACGCAACTTGGGACTGGATGTATTGATTTCGATCTGCTCGCCGGTTTCGGGATCTTCGAGCCGGACACGA
>JAGRPB010000075.1 GCA_020439945.1 Verrucomicrobiia bacterium | reverse complement strand
AGGGCCGGGCGTTTAGCGAGTCCCTGGTTGGCGACGACGACATTCTTGCACGGCCCGCCTTCCGTCGGCGCGTTCAGCGTCACGGGCAGACGCACCTTCTGGCCGGGCCACCATTCGCACACGGTGATCTCGAGCAGTTTTTGCCGGATGGACTGATCTTTTGGCGCCGGTTTCCAATCCTGCAATACGGTGACTTCCAGGTTCGCAGGGTCGCGAATCGCATCGAGGTCGAAAAGCGGTTCGGCAGCCTGCGAGCAGAGCGTGGTGGCAAGCACAGCTGCGCCGACCAAAGAGAATAGAGGACGGTTCATGTTGGGGCGAAGCCAGGGGTTCAATTGGCGGCGGTGGAAGTCGTTCCTTCCGGCTCCGTCAGAATGCCGCTGTCGACCAGCCATTCGCGAAACCGCTCCGGCCAGGCACCGGCTGCGGTGGTGGTTCCGGGATGATAGCCAAAGCCGTGACCCACATTCGAGTAGACATGCATCTCGACGGGAACACCGGCTTCCTTGTATTTGAGGTAGACCCTGGCCATTCCACTGGAGATGTCGGGCCGGTCGTTGTACCCGAAGGCGATGAAGGCGGGAGGCATGCCCTTTTCCACGGTGAAGGTGTCGGACTTGCCCGGATAGATCAGTCCCTGAAAATCCGGGCGACAGCTTTCGCGTTCGATCGGGTCCGCGGAATCCGCGCTGCCAGCATCCGATTTCATCGCGGCGTAGGCCGCCAGTTCACCGCCGGCGGAAAAGCCGATGATGCCGACGCGATCCTTCTGGATTCCCCATTCGTCGGCGTGATTCCGAATGAGTCGCAGCGCCCGTCGCGTGTCCGCCATGGCATGGTCCTCGATCGTGTAAGTCGAACCTTCTTCATTGGCGAGACGGTATTTCAGGACGAAGGCGGCGATCCCATGATCGGCGAACCATTGCCCGAGCGTGTAACCCTCGTGGCCGAGGCAAAGTTTTTTATGACCGCCCCCCGGGGCGACGAGAACGGCGGTGCCGGTGGCGGTTTTTGGATCCGGCAAATACGGCGTGATCGTCGGATGGTGAACGTTGGTGACGTTGCAACTTCCCTTGCCGTTGCTCTCGATGTTCTCGGCTTCGTCGGCGCGAGCTTCGGAACCGGGAGCGCCCTTCGGCCAGAGGGCGATCTCGGCAGGATGCTCAGGTTCCTGGGCAACGAGGCTCGACAGGACCAGAAAGACGAGGAGGCAGATGACCCCGGCTGCGGGGAGGGGGGGTGGCAAGGTTCTCATGGGGAGGCGACTTTGCCACGGAAACGCGGAGGGAGCACGACCGGATTCGCGCTGGTACATCCATCGATCTGCCTCCGAGTATCCCGGGTCGGGTTGGCGGTCTGACTGGTCCGGTTCGTGCCGCGATCGCGCGGGCGACAGTCTTGTCCTCCGATCGGGCGGAATGCTAGATTCGTCCTCCGTGGATCCCACCGATCCGATCTACCCCTGGTTCGCAGTAGTTGCCCTGCCATGAAATTACCGATCTTCACCTGCGTCGTCGCCATCCTAACGATGGAGCTTGCCTTTGCGGAGGACTGGCCCACCTATCTTCGCGATAATTCCCGTCTCGGTGTCACGGAAGAGACGCTCGCGCTTCCGCTTTCTCCCGCCTGGACCATCGAGCCGTCCGAGGTTCCGGAGAAAGCCTGGCCGGGCCCCGACGGACGGGAGTTCGAGGGCCGGGAACTCCAGGCCCGCAATACCTTCGATGATGCCTTCCACGTCGCGGTGGTGGACGGCAGGCTCTTCTACGGCTCCTCGGTCGACCACCAGGTTCACTGCGTCGATCTGGCCTCGGGCGAAACGATCTGGTCGTTTTTTACCGAGGGCCCGGTCCGGCTGGCACCGACTTTCCACGATGGCAAGATTTATGTCGGCTCCGACGATGGCTACGCCTATTGCCTGGATGCGGCCGACGGCGCGCTGGTATGGAAACTCCATCCGGGACCGTGCGATGAGCGAATCCTGGGCCGGCAGCAGATGGTGTCCCGCTGGCCGGTGCGCACCGGAATCCTCGTTCAGCCCGATGCGGAACACGGCGCGGTGGCCTACTTCGGCGCGGGAGTGTTCCCGCACGAGAACATCTACCTGCTCGCCGTCAGGGCGAGCGACGGTGAGGTCCTCTGGAAGATCGACAACCTCAGCCAGGAAAGCGCGGGACGGAACGACCTGTCGCCCCAGGGATATCTGCTGGCGACGGACGACTACCTGGTGGTCCCGTCGGGGCGCAGCCTGCCCGCCGTGTTCGACCGGAAAACCGGGAAATTCCTCCACAAGGACAAGCCCTCTTGGCGCAGCACGGCCGGGGGCGTCGTGGGCGGGACCCAGGCGCTGCTCGCCGACGGGCAGATCTATTCCTGGGGCGCCCATCACATCCTGGCGATGGATCAGAAGACCGGCGATGTCGGTTTCGGCTGGTTCGCCGGCCGTCAGCTTGCCATTTCCGGTGACGCTGCCTACGCCGCGAACGGAACGGAGATCGCGAAACTCGACCGCCAGGCCTACGCGGAGAACAGCCGCGTCCGGCACGGACTCGAGATGGACATCTATTCGCTCAACAGCAAGGTCCGAGGGGCAAAAGAGCCGGAGGCCGCGAAAATGCGGGCCGAAATCAAGGAGAAGCAGCAGAAACTGGACGCGATCGCCGAGGTCGGGTACCTCTGGAAATTCCCATCGCCGGATGAATCCCAACTGATCGTCGCGGGCAACCAGTTGATCTCGGGCGGACAGAATGAAGTGGCGATCTACGACACCGGATCCGGGAAAAAACTCTGGGAGGCAAAGGTCGATGGCGAAGTCCGAGGCCTGGCCGTGGCCGATGGACGGCTGGTCGCCAGCACCACCAGGGGAGACATCGTCTGCTTTGCCCCGGGAGAATCCAACGCTGCCCGGATCATCGACCTCACCGCGAAAGACGCCGAGCCATTTCCCGTCGACGACCAGTCTCAGCGATACGCCGATGCCGCCGAGACCATTCTCAAGACGACGGGAATCCGGCGCGGTTTCTGCCTGGTGCTCGGCAACGGGGAGGGGCGTCTCGCCTGGGAACTCGCGAAGCGCAGTGATCTCGAGATCTATGCTGCCGATCCCGACGCCGCGAAGGTTTCCGCCGCCCGCGGGCATTTCGCCGACGCCGGTCTCTATGGTACCCGTGTCTCGATCCACCAGGGCGACCTGGACACTCTGCCGTTTCCCAACTACTTCGCCAACCTGGTCGTTTCCGACACGCAGGTCGCGACGGGCAGACTGCCCGAGGGGCTGGAAGCCCAGGCGATCGCGCGTTTCGTGAAACCGCTCGGCGGGGTGATTTGCCTCGGCCCGGACGGTGACGATTCGCTCAAGTCGTGGCTCGCCGGAACCGATCTCGAGGCCGAGGGCGCAAGAATCGGAAATCGGGACGGCCTGGCCCTGCTAACGCGCGGTCCGCTGCCGGGCGCCGGAAGCTGGTCGCACCAGTACGGTGAGCCCGGCAACACGGCCTGCGGTTACGATTACCGGGTCAACGGCAATCTCGGGGTGCTCTGGTATGGCGATCCCGGTGAGGGAAAGATGGTCAACCGGCACGACGGTGCCGTCGGCCCGTTGGCGATCAACGGGCGGCTGTTCGCGCAGGGAGAGGATCGCATCATGGCCTACGACGCCTACAACGGCCTGTTTCTCTGGGAACGTGAAAATCCCGAGTCGATCCGGACGGGGGTTTTCCAGAATCAGAATCCGGGCAACCTCGTTGCCAGCGACGACAGCCTGTTTTTCATGCAGGGCGACGAATGCATCGAACTCGACGCCGCGACCGGGCGGGAGAACGCCCGGCACTTGCTCCCCGAAGCGGCGCGCGGCGGGGAACACGAGTGGGGATTCGTGGCCTACCAGGACGGGATCCTCTTCGGAACCGCGACGGTGCGAAAGGAACTCGACAGCAAGCTGAAGCGTCGCGGCCGGAAAACGGATGACTCGACCGACGGCATCTTCGCCATCGATGTCGCCACCGGAAAACACCTCTGGCACTACCACGGCCGGACCATCGAGCACCAGACCGTGGCCATCGGCGACGACGCGGTTTACTTCATCGACAGCTCCATCACGCCCGAGGAGCGGCAGGCGATCCTGCACCAGGACAAGTCCCGCTTTCAGAATCTCACGGCCGAGGAAGCTAGGAAGGCCGAGGCCGAGCTGAAAAACCAGGACGTGCGCCTCGCGGTTGCGCTGAACGCTCGCAGCGGCGAAACGATGTGGGAGGAGGCCGTCGATGTCACCGACTGCAGCGAAATTGGTACCGGCGGCGGGAAGCTGACGCTGCTGTTCCGGAACAACGTGCTGGTGCTGTGCGGTGCCAACGCCAACGGGCATTACTGGAAGCAGTTCATCTCCGGCGAGTTCTCCCAGCGTCGCCTGTTGGCGCTCAACGCCGACAACGGCGAGAAATTGTGGGTAAGGGAAGCGAACTACCGGCATCGGCCGATCATCGTGAACGACGAGATCATCGCCGAACCCTGGGCCTTCGACCTCTACTCGGGCAAGCAGAAGACCCGCACCAATCCGCTCACCGGTGACGAGGAAGTCTGGAGCCTGATGCGGTCCGGGCATCACTGCGGAATGCTCGCCGGCAGCCCGAACCTGCTGACCTTTCGCTCAGGCTTCACCGGGTTCTACGATCTCAGCCAGGATGCCGGCACCGAGCATTTCGCCGGACACCGGACGGGTTGCTGGATCAACGCGATCCCGGCCAACGGGCTCGTCAGCATTCCCGAATCGAGCGCGGGTTGCGTCTGCCTGTTCTCGATATCATCGACGATCGTGATGGAGCCTCGTCCGGATCGCGATGACTGGGCGATCTTCAGTTCGATCGGAGCGAAGACTCCCGTCAAGGATGCGGCGTTCAATTTCGGGGCTCCCGGCGACCGGCGTGACGACAGCGGGCGCATCTGGCTTGCCTACCCGCGCCCGGCGCCGGAACGCGAGACCAGCCTGAACCTGGACCTGGATTTCGCCCCGGTCTTCGCCAAGGGCGGCGGCTGGGAAAGTCGAAATCCGGAATCGGCGCCGGTGAACGCGAAGGACACCCCGCCCTGGATTTACACCTCCTGGGCCGACGGCCTGACTCACGCCCGCATTCCGCTTCTCGGCGAAAACGATCCGCCCGCGAAATACGTCATTCGCGTTCATTTCGCCGCGCCCGGCAAGTCGATCCAGCGCGAGACTACCGCGAGTTCCACCGAACCCAGGCACTTCAGCCTGCGCCTGCAGGGAGAGACGGTTCTTGAAGATGTCGCCGTCGCCGACGGGGCGCGCGACGCGCAGGTATTCGAATTCGATAACATTGACGTCAGCGGTGCGCTCGAGATTGAGATGGCCGCTAAGTCTCCGGATCGCGCGCCGGTTCTGAATGCGATCGAAGTTCACCGGCAGGGCAGCTGATCAATCGAGGATTGCCGGTTTTTCCCGATCGGTTCCACCATCACAGGCTCACCCGCCAAAAACCACACGACAGATCGCCACTGCGGCGATGACTCCGGCGAGGTCGGCACAGAGCCCGGCGGCGAGGGCGTGACGGGTGCGACGCACGGCGACGCTGCCGAAGTAAACCGCCAGCACGTAGAAAGTCGTCTCCGTCGATCCGAACATGGTGGCGGCGGTGTATTTCAGCGTGTCGGTGATGGCGTTGTTGGTGAGCAACTCGACCAAGACGCCCTGGCTTCCGCTCCCGGAAAGTGGTCGCATCAGGGCCATGGGCAGGAGGTCTGGCGGGAAATGCACGAGATCGAGCACGGGTCGGAGCCAACTTTTCAGGAGAAAGAGCGTGCCGGAATGCCGGACGATCGCCAACGCGGCGAGCATCGCGGTCAGGAATGGCATGATTCGGACCGCGACCTGAAATCCTTCCTTGGCGCCTTCGACAAACTCTTCATAGACCTTCACGCCGCGGATGGCGGCAAAGGCGGTGAAGAAGAAGAGCACGAAGGGAATGGCCACCACGGACACCGCGCGAACGCCACTCAACCAGAATCCGGGATTCCCCGCATCGGCTTCCTCGAGGTCGGCGGATTCGGCATTGAGTTGGGCGACCACGTCGGTGAGTCCGAGCGAATCCTGGATCCGCGTCCTGGCGTCGGGAAACCACTCGAGGGCCACGATTCCGGCGAAAACCACCAAGATCGCCAGCACCGCGATTTTTGCCTTCGGCCCAAACGGGCGGAGAGCGTCTTCGGTCGGCTTCTCTTCGTCCGGAAATTCCGGCGCGGGTGTGGCCTCGGGAGCGATGCGGAAGACCGGTAGTTTTTCAAAGAACTTCACCGCGATGATGGCGACGAGGGTCGAGCAAATCGTGGCGCCGAGGGAGGTGGAAACGATGGCGTAGGGATTGGCGATGCCTTGGGCGGCCAGCAGAGCGATGGCGGTGACGGGGATGATGGTGACAGAACTGGTGTTGATCGCGAGGAAGGTGCACATCGCGTTGGTGGCGGTCCCCTTGTGCGGATTCAGTTCGTCGAGATGCTGCATCGCCTTGAGCCCGAGTGGTGTGGCGGCGTTGCCGAGCCCGAGCATGTTGGCGGCCATGTTCATGATCATCGCGCCCATGGCGGGATGATCGTCCGGCACATCGGGAAAGAGGCGGCGCATCACGGGACGGATGAGCCGGGCAAGAATGGCGACGCAGCCGGACTTCTCGGCCAGCCGCATGATGCCGAGCCAGAGCATCATCATGGCACTCAGGGGCAGGGCGATCCCCATCACACCGATTTTGATCAAATCAAAAGTCTGCTCCACGATGCCGTTCTCCCCGCCGAGCCGTCCGAGCAGCGCGGCGACGAGAATCCCGATCGTGATCATCCCGAGCCAGATCCAGTTGAGCATGCGGGAGACTTTGGGGGATGCGAGTGGGAAAGGAAAGGAGAGAAAAACGCGGAAGTCGGAGCGCGGAAAGCGGAGAGTTCGCTTTCAGGAAAGTGCTGCCAGTTGTTCGTCCGTCACGCCTTCGATATCGAGTTGTTTGATTCGGTTGCTCTTACCGCGCACGAGGGTGACCTGACTCTTCGGCACGCCGAGGGTCTTGGCGAGAAAGGAAATCAGCGCGGTGTTGGCTTTGCCGTCGACAGGGGGAGCCTTGAGCTTGATCGCCAAGGCGGTTTCGCCGTCAGCGATCTCGACCGGGCCGAGGATCTCGGTCTGCTTGGCGTTGGGCGTGACCTTGACGGTGAGGCGGGGCATTCTTCGCGGATCAGTGATGGGGACTCGAGGACAGCGCGTTCCTCAGAAATCGATCCTGCATCGGCTTGGGCCAGGTCGCGAAGTTCGCTGGCAGCGGGCAAATCACCGTGACGGTCTGATTCGCACGGGGAGCGGGAGTGGATGGATTCATGGCGGTGGCGAGGGAAAGCGGATTCGGAATCGTGCGACCGGGCATTTTCAGATCGCGGCGAGGAGTTCGTCCCTGCGTGACCGGGCCAGTTCGAGGTCGCGTGTCTTGAGGGAAACCCGGACGCGCTCGGCAGTGTAGTCGGGCTTGTGGAGGGTGAAGTGGCACCACCAGGTTCCCCGGTTGTTCCAGAGATGGTGGTTGGGATTCTCGCCATCAACCCGGACCGCCAGTTGGCCGGGCACGCCCTTTGCGTTGGTCTTTTCCCCGGCGGAAACGCCGGCCGTCAGTTCGAGGATGTCTTCGTAGCTCATGTCGTGATGCAGTTAGTTTTTAGGTTAACCACATCAGGATTCGGGCGGGGCTTTCACCTCCGGAAAAAACAAAACGCCGTCTCTCACTGGAATCAGGAGGGACGGCGTTGCGAATTTTTCGTTGGGATCGCTCCGCTGGAGAATTTCTGTTCGGGAACTGTTTCATCCCGCACATCGGAGGCTGCCGGTCTTTTTGGGTCCGTCAGCATCCAAGGCACCTTGGCTTCTCCATCGCCAGGTTGCCGGACTCGTTCGCGCTTTCACGCTCGCGAGTCGCTCCTGATGTTGAAGTCACGATAGCCGGTGGCGCGCAAGACGCAAGATCGGTTTTTGTCATACACGATTCGCCGCCAGACGCTGGCGCCGGGCGCGCAATCGCAGCACGAAGGAGACGATGACGCCGACAGCCCCGATTCCGGCCACGATGAGGCTGATGACGGCGCCCCACCAGTGTTTCAGGTCCACGGTGCCGAGCAGGCGCACGGTTTGGCGTAGCGGTAGCTCGTGCATTTCCCCGGGGGACAGGCGATAGAATCCCTCGCCACTGACCGCGAAAAGCTCGGTATCGGTGTCGCCTTCGGGGGCGAACTTCACCAGTTTCCCGGGCGAGTAGGACCAGAGCCGATTGAACTGGTGATTGCCGGCAAAGATTTCCTCGCGCCAGGGATGGAAGGTGTCGCCGCCGTCGGTGGATTCGAACATGCCCTCGCCCTTGGCGGTAACGATGATGCGGCGATTCTGGTGGCCCACGGGTGAAAGGGCGATCAGGTCGATGAAGGCATCCTCGCTGAACGCGCCGGTTTTCTGCCGCTCCCAGGTATCGCCCGCATCCTTCGAGCGCCACAGGCCTTTCTCGGTGCCTGCCCAGACGGTGTGGTTGGTGGTGAAATCGGGGGAGACCGCCAGTTCCGCGCCGTAATCGGTGAACTGGAGATCGCCGGTGATGTCAGTCCAGGTGAGGCCCCCGTCGGTGGTGCGGAAGACGAGGCTGTTGTCCCCGCCGCGGGCGGAACTGGTGAAGCCGGTGCCGTCTTCGGCGAAGTCCGGCGAAAGGGCCAGCGATTGCATGTACTTGCCCTCGGTGCGGAGCGTTTCCTTCCAGGTGCGGCCGCGGTCGGTGGAGCGGAACACGGACCCGGCCCGTGTCTTGCCCTCGCCATAGCGACAGCAGAACAGGATCGTGCCGTCGCTGGCGAACTCATTGGAAAACCTGACGCGGTCGGGAATGACGTCCTCGCCTTCCGCAAATTGCGTGAGTTCTACCTGATTCCAGCTGTCACCGCGATCGTTGGAATACAGGAACCAATTCCGCATCCCGGCAAAGATGGTCCGGTCGGCGGCATAGCAGGGCGAGTAGGTGATGCTGTGGAAACGCTGGATCTGGGCGTATTCGTTGTTGCCGTCGCGGAGGCGCTTGGCCTGGGTCCAGAAGGTGGGTGTCAGCCCCTGGTTGATCGGCTCCCAGGTGGCACCGGCGTCCCGGGAGCGAGCCGCGCCTTTCCAGTAGGTGATGGCGACCAGTTCGTGATCGTTGGCGAAATCCGGGGAGATGTCGAAATCGATGAGCAAATTCTGCGGCAGCGTCTCGATTTCCGTCCAGGTAGCTCCGTGATCGGTGCTGTGGAATAGCCCGTCGTAGCCGGCGAGAAAAAGCGATCCATCCAGTGCGCTCGGTCGCAACACGGTGAATTGCGGCAGACCGCGCCGATCGCCCTGCTTGTCGGTGGTGAGCCCTTCGGCGCCGCGAATCCAGTGAGCGCCGTTGTCGGTGGAGCGAAAGACGCCATCGTTCCAAGTCACCGCGTAAAGAGGGCTGTCCGGAGCTGGCAACGAGGCGAAATTCACGATCCGTTGGTCGGTGATGCCCTGGTTCTTTTCGGCAAATTCTCCGTCCGCGTCAGGTTTGTCGAAAATGCCCGCCGTGCCGAAACCGAGCAGAACCTGACCGGACGGTCCCCGGTGGTAGGCGGTGGCTCCGGCCGGATCGGGTCGATGGAAAATCTCGTTCCAGGTCTGGCCACCGTCGCCGGATTCGAAAAAGTGTCCCTTTTCGTCGCCAAACACCAGCGTCCCGGTGTCGCCAACCCAGACCGACGTGACCTTGCTTTCGTGTTCGCGAACCTGGTGCCAGTTTGTGTCACCGGGAGCGGCGACGTAGATGCGGGCATCGGTGGTGGCCAGAATGACCCGCTCCGAGCTGGCGGCCAATCCGCGGACTTTTCGCTCGACGAGGCCGTCGGTCATTTTTTCCCACGACCAGCCGTCATCCGTGGAACGGTAAACTCCGTCGCCATCCGTCCCGAGATACCACACCGGACCGCGTTTCGTCGGAGCGACCGCCAGCGAATTCAGTTCCCACCGGGCGTCGATGCCGCGCACGATGCGTTTCCACCTGGCGCCGTGATCGATCGACCGCCAGAGATTGCCCCGCACCACGATGAGCATGACCTCGGTGTCCGGATTTTCCCGCGACGGACCGAGGTCGAAGGCCTCGATGTGATCGTGCGGCGAATGCGCCCATGCGAGGGGAGCGATCGAGATTGTGAACAGGAATGCCCCGACTACGAACAGCTTGTTCACCGATGTTTCACAGGCGATGAACCACTTTTTCGCGGGATGAAGAGAGGAGGGGGAAAGCATGTGGTTTCAGTTGTTCTCAGGAGGGGAATAGGGCATGTGATCCTTCACCCTGAGTCCGGTCTTGTCCAATGCCGGCCTCGAATCGCCGATCCGGATTCCCCCAATTCCCCGTGACTCCCGAACTCTGCCAGCAAGCTCGCGAACGGCTGGGCGAACTGCGTTTTCTCCGCGTTCGCGATCCGGCGAAGGTGCGTCTGGATCGTTTTCCCGATTTCCTCATTCTCGGCCCCCAGCGCACCGGAACGACCTGGCTGTACCACAACCTGAAGAAGCACCCGCAGATTGCTCTGCCACGCACCAAAGAGACCTATTATTTCAGCACGTTGGGTTGTCCCGAGCACCGGCACTTCAAATTCGATTGCCTCGATGACTTTCTCGAAACTCACCTCGTCGAGAGACCGAGGCAGGTGTTGAAACGCCATTACGACAGTCTACGGAAATGCGGCGAATTCTACCGGCCAATGGTTCGAGGCGAAGCCACCGCGACCAACGCACTGCTGTCGCCCGAGATCATCGCGGAGATCGCGACGATCCATCCCGGCCTGAAGGCGATCCTGATGCTCCGTGATCCGGTCGAGCGAGCCTGGTCTCACGCCCGGAAGGATCTGGTTCGAAAATTCGGCCGTCAGCCCGACGACGTTTCCGCCGAGGATTTCGCCCGGTTTTTCCGGGCCTCGGGACAGCGCGGCCTGGCCTCCTACGCGACCCAGTTGCGCAACTGGACCGCCACCTTGCGTCCGGGGCACGTCTTCGTCGGTGATTTTTCCATGATCGGTGAGTCGCCTCGCGAGTTGCTCGAAGGTCTGCACCGCTTCTTCGGTGTGCGCCGTGGAGAACGCTATTTCAACAAGCACCTGAAAGAGCGCATCAATCCGGCGGGCAGCGAGGGTGGGGGAGTCCCCGATTCAGCGCGGGAGAAACTCGAGGAACTGCTGGCGGAGGAAATCGCTGATTACCGGATCTTGCGGGAACTTTTCACCGGGGATCCGGGACCAACCTGCGCAAAGTTCGAAATCGGTAACGTGGCGACGCCTCGGAGTCCTGAGATCGTCGCCGATTCAACAGGGTAAGGCCGGAGACTCAACCCTGTTAAGTCCGCTCTCGGTCGTCCCGCGAAACCGGTTGGGAAAATGGTTTGAGCCTTCGGCTGAGGATTGCTAGCCTTGCCGTCCTTTTCATACCCGAAGCGTCCGCAAATGGACGGCAAATTCTTTCATCAGACACAGCCTCCTACCATCATGAGCAACGAAACGCCCCAACAACAAGTCCCCGTCTATCCGCCTTCGGCCGAGTTTTCGGACAATGCCTACATCAAATCCCTCGAAGAATACCAGGCGATGTACGATCGTTCGGTCGCCGATCCCGAGGCATTTTGGGCCGAGCAGGCCGAGCGGATCAGTTGGTTCGAGAAGTGGGACACGGTTCGCGAATGGGACTATCACAAGGCGGAGATCAAGTGGTACCTCGGCGCCAAGGTGAACGCCTGCTACAACTGCATCGACCGCCACGTCGAGTCCGGTCACGGCGACACGGCCGGTCTCATTTGGGAAGGCAACGATCCCACGGAGAGCAAGTCTTTCACCTACGCCGAACTCCACGCCGAGGTGCAGAAAGCCGCCAACGCGCTCAAGGCGCTCGGCATCGAGAAAGGCGATCGCGTCTGCATCTACATGCAGATGATTCCCGAACTCACCATCGCCATGCTGGCCTGCGCCCGGATTGGCGCGGTTCACTCGATCGTTTTTGGCGCCTTTACCGCCGACAGTCTCGTGACCCGGATCAATGATTCGAACTGCAAGGCCATCATCACTCAGGACACGGGTGTTCGTGGCACCAAGCAGGACATCGCGATGAAGGCCAACGCCGACAAGGCCATCGGCAAGACGCCGAGCGTGGAGAAGATTCTCGTGGTGAAACGCACCGGCGCCGAGGTCGAGATGACCGAAGGCCGCGACGTTTGGTGGCACGAAGCCTTGGAAGCGGCCGATCCGGTCTGCGCCCCGGAACCGATGGATTCCGAGGACCCGCTCTTCATTCTCTACACGTCCGGCTCCACCGGAAAGCCGAAGGGCGTGATGCACACCACCGGCGGCTACCTCGTCTACACCGCGACGACGCATCACTACATTTTCGATTATCACCCGGGCGACATCTACTGGTGCACCGCCGACATCGGCTGGATCACCGGGCATTCCTACATCGTCTATGGTCCCATGGCCAACCGGGCCACGACCATGATGTTCGAAGGCGTGCCGAATTACCCCGACTTCGGCCGTTTCTGGCAGGTGGTCGAGAAGCACAAGGTCAACATTTTCTACACCGCGCCGACCGCGCTCCGCGCGTTGATGAAGGAGGGCGATTCCTGGCCGCAACAGCACGATCTTTCCTCGCTTCGCCTGCTCGGCACCGTGGGTGAACCGATCAAGTCACCGGAATGGACCTGGTACTACAACGTGGTTGGACAGGGCAAATGCCCCATCGTCGATACCTGGTGGCAGACCGAAACCGGCGGCATCATGATCACCCCGATTCCGGGTGCCATTCCGACCAAACCGGGCTCGGCGACGCTTCCATTCTTCGGCATCAAGCCGGCGCTGGTCGATGAGAAAGGCAACGTCATCGAAGGTAACGAAGTTCGTGGCAGCCTGTGCATCCTCGAGCCGTGGCCGGGCCAGATGCGGACGGTCTATGGCGATCACCAGCGTTTCATCGATACCTACTTCACCCATTTCCCGGGCAAGTATTTCTCCGGTGACGGCTGCATGCGCGACAGCGACGGCTACTACTGGATCACGGGTCGCGTCGACGACGTCATCATCGTCTCCGGTCACAACCTCGGCACCGCCGAAATCGAAGGCGCCATCGGCACGCATCCCGCCGTGGCCGAAGCCGCCGTGGTCGGCTATCCGCACGACATCAAGGGCAACGCGATTTACGCCTACGTCACGCTCAAGACCGGCCAGACCGCGAGCGATGAGCTGAAAAAGGAAATCGTCCAGGCCGTCCGCAACGACATCGGTCCCCACGCGACGCCGGACAAGATCCAGTTCACCGAGGGACTGCCGAAAACGCGTTCCGGAAAGATCATGCGCCGCATCCTGCGCAAGATCGCCGAGGGCGAGCCGGACAAGGTGGGCGATACCTCGACCCTCGCCGATCCGGGCGTGGTGGACTCGCTGGTTAGCGGAAGAGTTTGATTTGGAGCTTTCAGCTGACAGTTTTCAGTTTTCAATGGTGATTCTCTGAAATCTGAAAACTCTGCCCGACATCGAGAACGCCGCATCGCTGGTTTACCAGACGCTGTCGCCGACGCCGCAGATCGCTTGGCCGTTGTTGGCCGAGCGCTGCGGTTGCGAGGTGTGGGTGAAACATGAGAATCATCTGCCCACCGGCGCCTTCAAGGTGCGGGGCGGGTTGGTTTATCTCGATTGGTTGCGACATGAGCATCCTGAGGTGAACGGTGTTGTCGCGGCGACGCGGGGAAATCACGGTCAGAGCGTCGCTTTCGCGGCGGGGGCGCGGGGATTGACGGCGACCGTCATCGTTCCCTATGGCAACAGCCGCGAGAAAAACCGGGCCATGCGTGCCTACGGTGCCGAGTTGATCGAGCACGGTCGCGATTTCGCCGAGGCGATGGAGTTTGCCGATCAACTGGCCGCCGAACGCGGTCTCCATTTCGTTCCCTCTTTCGACGACAAGCTGGTGACCGGCGTGGCGACCTACGCGTTGGAGTTTTTCCGAAACGCACCGTCTCTCGACCGCGTCTACGTGCCCATCGGATTGGGCTCTGGAATTTGTGGAATGATCGCCGTGCGCGACGCGCTCGGACTGGATACAGAGATCGTTGGAATCGTCGCCGAAGGCGCGCCCGCCTACGCCGAATCCTTCTCAGCCGGGCACGCCATCAACAGCGACCAGCTTCCCGACACGATCGCCGATGGGGTGGCCTGTCGCGTTCCCAATGCCGCCGCTCTCGAAATGATCTTGAGAGGCGTGAGTCGAATCGTGCGCGTTCCTGACACGGAGATTCGCGTGGCAATGAAGCACTACATCACCGACTGCCACCAGGTCGCTGAAGGCGCGGGCGCTCTCCCGTTGGCGGCGGCGATAGTTCCCGAGGAGCGGGAAATGAATCGTGGCCGCCGCATCGGACTGATCCTGAGCGGTGGAAACGTGGACGCCGACCTGTTCGCGACCGTCCTCTCCTGACCCGAGCCGGATCAATTCATCATCCTGTCGAACCGGTCGTTGTAGCGCTGGTCGCGGGCTTCCTGCCGGATCTCCATGTTTTCGCCCATCTTGTTGAGCGCGCCGTCGCGGCGATCGACCCGCTTCTGCACGTTCTCCGAGGCACAGGATGAAAGGAAGAAGCTCAAAGCAGCCATGGCGAATGAAGTGATGATGAGGCGATTCATAACGAGGATTGCGGGTTGGCGTTTTTCGGTAGGAATTGGGTAACGCGGCGGATCGTAAAAGAGCGATTTCGATGAGTAAATCGCGAAATTCAAACGCGGCGGCAATTCCTCTCTCAGGGCCCTGCTGCCATGTCACATGACAATGGCGTCAAAAAGTGCTTGGTTCGCTTCCCGGTTCCGCTAAAAGCGGGTTTATCTATCACGCAGACGTTGAGTCCAACGAAGAACTTCACCCCTACGACATCATGAGCAAAAAAGACAAGAAGGGCAAAAAAGGCAAGGGCAAGAACAAGCGCCCCAGCAACAAGACCATCGCCTTCGTCGGCGTGGGTCGCATGGGATACGCGATGGCCCAGCACCTGAACGATTTGAAATACAAGGTCACGGCCGTTTACGACGTGAACAAGGAAGCTGCCGCCAAGCTGGCCGACGAGATCGGAGCGACGGCTTGTGAGAAACTCGCCGATGTCACGGCCGCCGCCGACGTCATCTTCACCGTCGTCACCAACGACAAGGCGATGGACGCCATCTTCTTCGGCAAGGGCGACAACCTTCTCACCGGAGCCGCCGGCAAGTTGTTCATCAACTGCGCCACGCTGAGCCCGGAAATTCAGAAGAAGGTCGCCACGGGCGCCAAGCGTCGCAAGGCCGCCGCGCTCGAAGCCTGCATGGCCTCCAGCATCAGCCATGCCCGTACCGGTCAGCTCTACCTCATGATCGGTGGCGATGAGGACGTCTTCAAAGCCAACAAGAAGCTGCTCGAGGACCTCAGCGTGAATCTCCAGCTCATCGGCCCCATCGGCAAAGCGGCCGAGGTGAAAGCGCTGGTCAACATGGTGATGAACATCAACACCGCCGGCCTCGCCGAAGGACTGGGGCTCGCCAAGGCGCTGAACCTCGATCTCGGGATGATCTGCAAGGTTTTCTCCCAGACCGGTGCCAACAGCCGGGTGCTCGAAACCGATTCCGAGGACATGATCAATCGCGATCACGATTGCTGGTTCTCGGCCGAGCACGCCGCCAAGGATTCCGGCATTGCCGCCGAGTTGGCGAAAAAGGCCAAGCTCGACCTGCCGCTCAACGAGGTGACCAAGGCGCAGTATGATCGCATGACTCGTGAGGGACTTGGTGGCCTCGACAAGTCGGGCATCGCCGAACTGACCTTCCCCGGTCGTCACGCCGCCAAGAAAAAAGCGCCAGCCAAGAAAAAGGCCGCGGCGAAAAAGAAGGCGCCGGCGAAAAAGAAAGCCGCCGCCAAGAAAAAGGCGCCCGCTCGCAAGAGATAAGCGGTGCCGAGCTTCAGCTCATTGTTTTCACGAAATCCCGCGCCGTCGCTTCATGTGGCGGTGCGGGATTTCTGCTTCCAGGAATTCGTCGCCCTCGGCGACAAAGCCAAGCGATTCGTAGAATCCGATCGTCCAACTCTGCGCGTGGAGTTCGATCTCCTCGAATCCACGTCGATCCGCTTCCTCCAGCAAAACGCGCATCAGCGCAGCGCCGATTCCGCGTTTCCGCCAAGGCGCCAACACCGCGACGCGACCGATGCGACCCTGCGGCATCAGGCGCGCGGTGCCGATGGGATTGCCGGTTTCGTCAAAAGCCAGCGCGTGGGTGCAATCGCCATCCAGCCCGTCGATCTCCAGCGATTCCGGCACGTTCTGTTCTTCGATGAACACGATTCGCCTCACCGAGAGGATGCTCTCCGCGTCTTTGGAAACGGAAAAGTCCGCGAGACGAGTGGTGAAGTCGGAGGTCATTGAAGGCAATTTCGTGGAACGGGTCTCCCGGCCCGTTTTTCGATTCGCCCCTGATGGAATGGGCCGGGAGACCCGTTCTACTCGATCCGCCAACAAAGAAAAACCCGGGCCGGTGAAATCACCAGACCCGGGTTCTTCGAAAAATAGGCAAATTGCCGAAAAACCTTAGCCGGCGATTTCCTGCTTATGGAAAGCAGCCCAGTCGTCGAGGTTGTTCAAGTTCACGGCGTCCTTGATGGTGCCGTCATCTGCGCGGCCGGCGGCTTCAAGGATTTCAGCGCGGGTGTCGTCGGCGTGGATATAGCCGGCGATGGCCGAGTTGAGCGAGTCGACCGCATCCTGATCGAGCGAGCCGCCCTTCTGTTCGAGCACCCAGGCTTCGAGCTGCACGTAGGTCGGCTTCGATTTCATGAATTCGACGAAGGCGTCCTTGTCGAGACCGAGGCCGTCGAGGACCATCTGGTCATAGCCGGCGCCGATGCCGGGATAGTCGGGATGAAGCTTGCCGGCGTTTTCGAGAGAAACTTTCTGCCAGAGACGGGGCAGGTGAAGGACGCCGAGAGGACCGGCGACACCGGAGCTGATGAGAGGAATGATTTGGCTCATTACGTTGCTTTTTGGGTTTGGTTTTCTGTCAGGTGGTTCTGAGAGAGGAGTGGACCGGACCGGATCTGCCAAGGTTTTCGGGGGATTCCGAGCCGAGTGGGGAGGTTACTATCCCCCGAGCCTGTCGGGCAAAGGTTTTTTCGAGCGAATGCGTGACAAGGTTGGCGGATTTGCGCCCTTCACGGCCGCTTCGTCGCCGAATTACTCTGTGGCATGCAAACTCCCCTCCCGTCTTCAAACTCGCGCCGGTCCAGTCGTCGCGCCTTTCTGAAAACCTCCGCCGCCGTTGCCGGTTCCTGGGCCGGTATACAGGTGCTGACCGAGAAAACGCGCGCCGAGGCCCCGAAAATCATCGGCCAGGGAGACTTTCGCTACGAAGTCGTCACAGGCTGGGGCGAACTCGATCCGGCCAAGTTTCCCGTCGCCAATTGCCACGAGATGGTCGAGGACGCCCAGGGACGACTCATTCTTTTTCAGACCAACGTCAAAAACAACATCCTCATCTACGACAAGGGCGGGAAACTGCTGGAGTCCTGGGGCACGACTTATCCCGGCGCGCACGGAATGGATATCGTGAATGAAAACGGCGAGGAATTCCTCTTTCTCACCGATACCAAGCAAGGCAAGGTTTTCAAAACCACCATGAAAGGCGACGTGGTGATGGAGCTGGCCCGACCCGATCTTCCTCAGTACGCCGACCCGAGCGCGAAGTATGCGCCGACCAACGTGATGCCTTCGATCGATGGCAGCTTCTACGTCGGCGATGGCTACGGCAGCAGCTGGGTGATGCATTACAGTTACGACGGCAAGCTGCAGAACGTCTTCGGTGGACCTGGCAAGGGCGACGCCAACCTGAACACACCGCATGGGGGCATCGTCGACGTGCGTGATGGCAACAACCCGACGCTCATGATCTGTTCGCGGACCGACAACGCCCTGAAACGCTTCACGCTTTCCGGGGTGCATCTGGAGACCATCCCGATTCCCGGCATGCGGGTCTGCCAGCTGGCGGTCCGTGGCGACTACATGGTTGCCCCGCATCTGGAAGGCCTGATCTCCGTGATCGACAAGGACAATCGCGTCGCCTCCAATCCGGGCGGTTCGGCGCCGGTCTACGGTGACGATCTCAAACTGGGCGCGATCACCAAGGATGAGGCCGCCAGTCCCTTCGTTCATCCGCACGGTGTCTGGATCGACGAGGAAGAGAGCGTCTACATCGCTCAATGGAACAGCGGCAACACCTATCCGATCAAGTTGAAGCGGGTTCCGTCCTGAACTGGACTCAACCCGGTTGGATCGCGAACCGAACCCGGTTGAACGAATTCGTGGGCGCGCGTAACTTCGCGGTCCCATGATTCGTTCCGGTCCCGCCCGTACGCGCTTCCGTCCCTGCATCGACCTGCACGAGGGTCGGGTGAAGCAGATCGTGGGCGGGACGCTGGATTCGGAAACGGAGGCGCTGAAAACGAACTTCGTCGCCGAGCAGCCGCCGGCCTGGTTCGCGGAACGATTCGCGGAGGACGCGCTCCGCGGAGGACACGTCATCAAGCTGGGTCCGGGAAATGACGAGGCGGCCCGGGAAGCGCTCGCGGCTTACCCGGATGGACTCCAGATCGGCGGTGGTATCACGGACGAAAACGCCGCGGAATGGCTCGACGCGGGGGCGACGCATGTCATCGCGACCTCGTTTCTCTTCGATGCCGAAGGCCGATTCCGGGAAGAGAAACTGCAGCGGCTCGTTCGCGCGGCGGGCTGGATGCAGTTGGTGATCGACCTGAGTTGCCGTAGCCTCCCCGATGGTGGCTGGGTGGTGGCGATGAACCGCTGGCAGACCCTGACCGATTTGTCGCTCACTCATGAGACGCTCGATGCGCTGGCTGACTCCTGCGCCGAGTTCCTCATCCACGCGGCCGACGTGGAGGGCAAGTGCGGCGGCATCGACGAGCGCCTCGTCGCGATGCTGGGCGCCTGGGGCAGGAAACCGGTGACCTATGCGGGTGGGGCCCGTTCGTTGACCGATCTCGAACGGGTCCAGGCTCTCAGCGGAGGCAAGGTGGATCTCACCATCGGCAGTGCGCTGGACCTGTTTGGCGGCTCGCTGGTACGCTATGCCGACTGCGTGGCGTTCAATCGTCGTCAACCCGACGCAGATGCGGTGGCGTAAGTTTTTGAGAAAGATTCCCGCAACGGCGACGCTTTGTTGGAGTCGTCAATATTCTCCCTTTTGAATTCATTTTTCCCCCTACCTGCCTGTCTCATGAAACGAGTTGAAACTCCCCTGAATTCGCTGTTGCCGGCGCTTGTCGCGCTGTTCGCCCTCATTGGAAACGCTTTCGCCAAGGAGGAAATCAAGCCGTCGAAAACGGCGGCGCCGGTGCCGCTGGCCCAGGAAACCAGCGATATTCCCGTCGATCCGGCGGTGACCTGGGGAGTGCTCGACAATGGCCTGCGCTACGCCATCCTCCCGAATTCCGAGCCGCCAAATCGCGTCAGCCTGCGTCTCTTCGTCGATTCGGGATCGCTGATGGAGACCGACGACCAACAGGGGTTGGCGCATTTCCTGGAGCACATGGCTTTCAACGGGACCACCCACTTTCCCGCCGGGGAGATGGTCGAGTATTTCCAGCGACTGGGGATGGCTTTCGGTTCCCACACCAATGCCCACACCTCCTTCAACGAGACGGTCTACAAGCTGGAGCTTCCCAACAACGAGAAGCCGCTGCTCGACGAGGGATTCAAGCTGCTGCGCGACTACGCCGACGGGATGAAACTCGGACAGGAAGAAATCGAGAAGGAACGCGGCGTCATCATGAGCGAAAAACGCAGCCGCGATTCGGTGGGCTGGCGCACCATGGTCGCGCAACTCGGTTTCATGCTCGACGGCAATCTCGCCGCCAATCGCCTGCCGATCGGCATCGAGGAAGTGATCGAAAACGCGCCTCGCGAACGTTTCGTCGATTTTTATCACAAGTGGTACACCCCGGATCGCATGGTCGTCATCGTGGTGGGCGAGGTCGAAGTGCCGAAGGTCGAGCAGATGATCGGAGATCACTTCGGGTCGATGAAATCAATCCCCGAGAAACGCGCCTGGCCGGATCTCTCCCACATCAATCACCGCGGCGTGGCGGTGCAGTTTCATCCCGAGTCGGAAGCGGGCGACGTCTCCGTTTCGATCGACACCATCCACCAGCGTCTCAATGCTCCCGACACCGCGGAAAACCGGGCCCGGCAGTTGCGCATCGATCTCGCCAACCAGATGCTGACGCGGCGCATCGGCAAGCTGGCGAAGCAGGAAGACTCGCCCATCACCGACGGGTCCGCCTACTCCTACAATCTCTACGATCTCAATTTCGCCGAGTACTCGGGTGTCGAGGTCGACTGCCAGCCACAGAACTGGGAATCGGCCCTCAAGCTGGCGGAACAGGAACTGCGTCGCGCCCTGGAGCATGGGTTCACCGAGGCGGAATTGGCCGAAGCAAAAGCCAACGTGGAGAACCGCGTCGAGCTGGCGGCGAAATCCATGGGGACGCGGAAGTCGCGCGATCTCGCGGACCAACTCGCGGCCCGGATCGGGGAACGCAAGGTGTTCACCAGCCCGGCCGACGATCTCCCGCGCGTCCAGGCCGAACTCGATGCCGTGACCGCCGAGCAATGTCGCGACCGACTTCTCGAAATCTGGGACAAGAAGAACGAAGTGTTGCTGTTGATCACCGGCAACGTCGAGATCCCCGAAGCGAACGAAACGATCCTGGCGGCTTACCAACAAAGCCAGGCGGTGGCGGTGGAGCCGCCGGCCGAGGACGAGAACCAGGCTTTCGCCTACGCGGATCTGCCGGCGGCCGGCACGGTGGCGGAGAAAACGGAGATCGAGGATCTCGGGATCACCCAGGCCCGCCTTGGCAACAACGTCCGGGTGAACCTGAAGCCGACCGATTTCGAGGACGACACCATCTACGTGAAGGCTCGCTTCGGTGGTGGCACCCTGACCCAACCAGAGGACAAACCTGGCATCGGAACCTTCACCGATTCGGTTTTCGCCGATGGCGGACTGGAGGCGCACGATATCGACACCATTCGGCGCCTTTTCGCGGGCAAGGCCGTCGGTGTCGGGTTCAGTGTCGGCGAGGATGCCTTCTCTCTTTCCGGAAAGACCACGCCCGAAGACTTCCGCGATCAGTTGCTGCTGATGCGCGCCTATTTCACCAATCCCGGTTACCGGAGCGAAGCCGCGAGTCAGTTCCAGCGTTCGCTGGATCAGCTCTATCAGCAGATCGAAACGACTCCCGAGGGCGTGATGCAGGACAAGGTCGACCAGTTCGTCCACAGCGGCGACCCGCGGTTCGGGTATCCGTCGCAGGAGGCGATGGCGGCGTTGACCATGGATGATGTGAAATCATGGTTGGCGGAACCGTTGGCGAACGGCTACCTCGAGATCTCGGTGGTGGGCGATTTCGAACCGGAGACGGTGATGAAGGAATTGGCGGAAACCTTCGGCAGCCTGCCGGAGCGTGCCGCCGAAAAGCCGGCCTATGCCGAGGAACGACGGGTGAAATTTCCCCGCGACGCCGAACCCCGAACCTTCACTTTCGAATCAGCCATTCCCAAGGCGCTGTCGCTCGTTTACTGGCCGACCGCCGACATTTTCGATATCGAACGCACCCGCCGGATCGGGATGCTGGGTTCCATTCTCGATGATCGCCTGCGCCTGAAAATCCGCGAGGAACTGGGCGATGCCTACAGTCCCTTCGCCCACAACATCCCGAGCGATGCCTTCAAGGATTACGGGTATCTGTTTGCCGCCGTCACCGTGGATCCTCCCCAGGCGGAAAAGGTTACAGGGGTGATCAAGGAGATCGGCGCCGAACTGGCCAAGGGTGATACCATCAGCCAGGATGAACTGGACCGCGCCAAGAAGCCGCAGATCACCCAGATCGAGGAGTTCCGCCGCACCAACCGCTACTGGCTGACCAGCGTGCTGGAAAGCAGCCAGGAGTATCCGCAGAGGATCGAATGGGCGCGAAGTTTCATCTCCGATTACGAGGCGATCACGCTCGATGAGGTGCGCGCGCTGGCGAAGGAATTCCTGGGGGGCTACGAAGGACTGGGTGTGATCGTGAAGCCGGAAGCAGCCAAGGAACAACCGGCGGCGGGCAATTGACACTGCTTGGGAGAATTTGGTAGGAAGAAAGGATGGCGAATCCATCCATCCCTCAACCCGGCGCGAAGAATTCCGGTCAGGCGATCAGCAGCCTGATCTTCGGCATTCTGAGCAATACCTGCCTCTGGATTTTCGGGTCGATCCCCGCGATCATTCTGGGAATCAAGGCAATCAAGCAGATCGATCGCTCGGGCGGCGCCGTGACCGGGCGCGGTCTGGCTATCGCCGGCATCATCACGGGTTGCACCGGCGTACTTATCGGCCTGACACCGGTCGGGATCGCGGCCTCCCTGGTCGTGCCCGTGGTGACGAAGGTGAAGGAAAAGGCGGATCTTGCCAGGGAGATTTCGGAAATGAGGCAGGTGATAATCGCCTGCCAGTCGTGGGCAAGTGATCACGACGGTAATTTTCCCCCGGACCTGGATTCGTTGATGCCGGATTACATCCAGGACGAGGAACTCCTGACTTGGAGATCCAAGTCGAACCCGGAAGGGGCAAGGTTGGTGTATCGCCCGGGCTTCACGGAGTCCACCGACATTCGGGAGATCGTGGTTTTCAGCCCGACGGCGGCTATGGGAAGGAGGCTGGTGGGCTATGTGTCGGGTGCGGTCCAACAGGTCGACGAGTCGGAGTTTCAGGAGCCTTAGATTCCGCTTCCGGTTCGCTCCCGCCAGAGGACTTGCTGGCCATAAAAAGAAAGGCAGCCGTCGCCGGCTGCCCTTCTCGGTTTCAGGGGGATTTTCCTGTGGGAAATCTTGGGAGCGGTTCACACCATCATTTCCGCCTTGGCGCCTCGGTAGGTGATGGTGCGTTGTTTTTTCGGGTGGGCGCCGAATTCTACGTCACCGTGCTGGCCACGGTATTGGATGGCGTAGTGGTGGTGCGCCTGGAGATCCTTGTTCAGTTCGTTGAGCGTGGTTTTGGCGCCGCGATAGGTGATGACTTGGTCTTTCATGGTGAGTTGCCTTTCAGAAGTTGGTTTTGGAATAGGAGCTGGAGGAACTTTTTCCTCGGTTTCTGCCTTGTTTAACGCACCCACCGTGCCAAGTGGTTTTGGGTAGTTGTAAGTTATTGAAGAATAATGGTTTAAGAGTTTAACGAATTTTGAACAGCTTCGCCAATCTGGTCAAAGATTGGTCTTTCGGTGGTAAGGAATTTACCAATCGACCCATAGGTGCACGGATGGGATGATCCATTCATGCCCCGCGATTTTCAGCGATTTGAGCGACCCTTTCGGCGACCGAATTTTGTACGGGAAGCGTTTGCGATCCGTTTGAAACTGCCCTCAACCGGTGTAGGGTTGCGCCCTGCTCGCTGTGACCCGGAGAGGTGGCAGAGCGGTTGAATGCAGCGGTCTTGAAAACCGCCGTGCCGAAAGGTACCGTGGGTTCGAATCCCACCCTCTCCGCCATCTCCACGCGATCGGTGGACTACTTGGTCACTTCGACCGATGCCGATTCGGGTTTGGAATCCGACTTTTCCGCGGTCAGGTCGGCACCGACGTGCACTCCCTGGGGCGGCTGGTATTTCTCGTTGTGCGAGAGGGCGCCGGTGGGGCAGGCCTCGACGACTTCGTCGCCCACTTTTTCGAGACCTTCGCGAAGGGTCTTGTCGAGCGAGACGCCGGCGATGGCATCGAAGCCGCGTCCGACGAAGGTGAAGCCGTAGTGTTCTCCCTCCTTCTTGGTCACCTGGACGCAGAGACCGCACTTGATGCACTTGCCGGGCTCGTAGACGGCGGTGGCGTTTTGGTTGACGTGCACATACCTGGCGCGCTGCTCGCCCTTGAACTCATTCTGCTTGGCCCCGTATTCGTCGCTGTAGATCCGCAGGAGGCAGTCGTGGGAGGCCCGGCAGTCGCAGTGCATGCACCGACCGCCCTCGAGCTTGGCGTTGGCGAGATCGTAGCCGTCTTTCTCGAGATTCTCCGGCTTGACCCGGGCGATGGGATCGGCGCCGCTGACGAAGATGTCGATCTCACCGTCCTGGAGCCGGCCCATCATGTGGTTGTACATCTCGTAGATGCCGGAGATGGCCTCGCCATTGGCGTGCTGGCTGGCACAGGTGGCGGCATCCTTGGCGGCCTGAACCGACTTGAGAATGGGCATGCCGCTCTTGACGAGGTTGCCGGCGGCGAAGACGCCCTTCACGCCGGTCATGGCGGTCTTGGGATTGATCTTGAGGCCCTTGTCGGTGACGGGAAGACCGATGGCTTCCAACGCTTCGTTGGGCGTGTCTCCCAGGGTCAGGATCACGGCATCGAACTCTTCCTGGAGCGAGGCCAGGGAGAGGCCGGCGCCCAGTTCCCGGCCGGTCTCGAAATCCACGCCCATCAGGCGGAGGACCCGGAGCTCGCCCTCGATGACCCAGTCCTCCATCAATTCCTGGTCATAGTCGTCGGCGGACCGGAGCCGGCCGCCGAGCTGGTCGGCCTTCTCGAAGACGGTGACGGCATGGCCTTCTCGGACGGTGTAGTAAGCGGCGGCGAGCCCGGTCGCGCCGGATCCGACGATGGCGATCTTTTTCCCGGTGCTCTCCCGCATCGGGGGAAGGTGGGGCGTCTCCTGCTTCAGGTCCCAGTCGGAGATGAAACGGGTGAGGTGGCGGATGGAGACTCCCTCGTCGTGCTGGGCACGGCGACAGCCCTTTTCACAGGGAGCATTGCAGAATCGTTCCAGGATCGACGGGATGGCCATGTCGGCGCGAACCGTGGCGATGGCGTCCTCGAACTGCTCGTCCTTGATCTCCCGGATCATCTTGGGAATCTCCGAGTGAATGGCGCAGAGTCGCTGGCAGGGCGCCTCGCAATCGCCGACGTGCTCGCTGAGCAGCAGTTCGAGGGTGAATTTCCGGGCCTCGCGGATCTCCTCGCTCTGGGTCTCGATGACCATGCCTTCCGCAGCCTGGGCGGAACAGGCGGGCAGGGTCTTGCCCGAGGTGGTGTCCTTCACCACGCACATCATGCAGGAGGTGAAATAGTCGTAGCCCTCCCGGTAGCACATCACCGGGATGTCGATCCCCGCCTGTTTCGCCGCGTGATAGATCGTCGTCGGTTCGTCCAGTTCGACTTCCTGGTTGTCGATGGTGAGCTTCATGGGGTTCGGGCGGCTGGAGAAAAAATCTGAGTTAACAGGGTAGGGTCGACGATCAGACCCTGTTGGGTCGGCTCACTTCGCGGCGGTCTCTTCGAGGTCGACGACGTG
>JAGRPB010000074.1 GCA_020439945.1 Verrucomicrobiia bacterium | reverse complement strand
CGGATCCCAGAAGTAGATGAGGTCGGGCGCATCCCGTTCCCACTTCCATCCCTTGATGGCAATTTGTCCCAGCCCAACCCAGACCGCTTCATTGTCCTTTTCAAATTCCACCCAGACTTCGTCTTTTCCATTGGAGTGGGTAAAGTAGGCCGATTTCCCAATCAGCGGATCTTCGTTTTCTTCGGGTTCGGTGGGAGGAGAGGCCTTGGCGTTGTTGGCGGTGGCCAGTTGCGCAATCTCGGCCTTGAGGGCTTCGATCCTTGCGGTGATCGCCTTCACGTCCTCGAAGTTTCTCGACTGGCTGGCTGTGGCCAGTTCCTGCTCCAATTGGGCGATGTATTTCTCATTCAACAGGGTCAGTCCGCGGGCTCGATCCTGTTGGTACTGGTCGTTGAGCAGGTCGACCCGGGATTTCAATTGGGCCTGCGACAGCGATGCCGCCAGCAGGACGATAAGGGTGAGGAATGGGATGACCCGTTTCATGAAAGCGGTTGGGAGTTTGAAATGAAAGGTCGGAAAAGTTTCCCATCAGGCTACGCAAGCGCCCGGGGAGACTCAAGGCGGAAGTGGGACGCGGTGGCGGGACGGAAACATTTTCGTGATTTCCCCGCATTCCGCGGTCACCTTTCGCCATGAACCGCGAAGATCTCGCCGATACCCTGGAAAACATCGCCCTGCTGCTGGAATTGAAAGGCGAGAACCCGTTCAAAGTCCGCGCCTATCGCGCCGGCGCCGAGACGGTGATGCACTATCCCGGCGACATCGTCGAAATGGCGAAAGACGGGGAACTGGAGGGGATCAAGGGCATCGGCGATGCCCTGCAGCAGAAACTCCACGAACTGGCCAGCACGGGAAAACTCGAATACTGGGAAAAGCTGCGTGCGGAATTCCCCGAAACGATCTTCGAGCTGTTCGACATCCAGGGGGTGGGGCCGAAAAAGGTGAAGGCGCTGTATGAAGAACTCGGCATCGACTCGATCGCCTCGCTGAAAGCCGCCTGCGAAAAGGGTGAGGTGGCCGGGCTTTCCGGATTCGGAAAAAAATCGGAGGAAAAGATCATGGAAGCGATCGCTTTTCGCGAGACCAACGCCGACCGCTTTCGGTTGGGAGATGTCGCCGATCCGGCTCATCGCATCCTGGAATCTCTGAAATCGCATCCCGATTGCCTGCGAGCCGAAGTCGGCGGGAGTTTTCGTCGTGGCAAGGAAACGGTTCACGATCTCGATTTTCTCGTCGCCACCAAGAATCCCCAGGCCCTGATGGATCACTTCGTGGCCATGGAAGGAGTGAAGGATGTCATTGCTCACGGGAAGACCAAATCCAGCGTGCGTCTCGACAACGGGCTCCAATGTGACCTGCGGGCCGTGGCGAATGACGAGTGGGCCTGTGCCCTGATGTATTTCACCGGGAGCAAGGAGCACAACGTCGTCATTCGCGGCCGGGCCAACGATCGCGGGTACACCCTGAACGAATATCGATTGGCTCTGAAAGAGGGATCCGAGGCGAAGGCGCCGCCGAAGTTTGCCGACGAAAAGGATCTCTACGATTTCCTCGGGCTCGACTACATCCCGCCCGAGTTGCGCGAGAACGGCGGTGAGATCGAGGCCGCGGAATCCGGTGATCTGCCCAGGTTGATCGAGTTGGAAAACCTGCGCGGCACCTTCCACAACCACACCACGGAGAGCGATGGGAGGAATACCCTGGAGGAAATGGCCGACGCGGCGCGCGATCTCGGTCTGCAATACCTGGGAATTGCCGATCATTCGAAAAGCTCCTTCCAGGCCAACGGGCTGGACGAAGAACGTCTCCGCTCGCAGATCGAGGCGATCCGAAAGTTGAACGCCGGCTACGAGGACGAGGGCGAGAACTTCCGCCTCTTTGCCGGCAACGAGGTCGATATCCTGAAAGACGGGTCACTCGATTTCGATGCGGACCTGATGGGTAAACTCGACTATGTCGTGGCCAGCGTCCACAACGTGATGACCCTGTCCGAAAAGGAAATGACCAAGCGCCTGATCAAAGCTATCGAGTCACCCCAGGTCACCATGCTGGGTCACCTGACCGGCCGGCTCCTGCTCCAGCGCGAGCCCTACGCGGTGAACGTGCCGGCCATCATCGATGCGTGTGCGGAGACCGGCACCTGGATCGAACTCAACTGCAATCCCTGGCGACTGGACATGGACTGGCGCTGGTGGAAACTCGCCAGGGAAAAGGGCGTGAAATGCGTCATCAATCCCGACGCCCACCGCACCGAGAACCTCCAGTTCCTCTGGTACGGCATCAAGATCGCTCGCAAAGGCTGGCTGACCCGGGACGACGTGATGAACTGCCTGCCCTTGGATGAAATATCGGAGGCACTCGCGTGGAAGCGGGAAAATGCCTGATCGAAAATGGCACTCAACCGGGGAGCTACGAATGACTTCAAGACTTCAATGCAAACGCCGTTGCCGGATCGTTTTGACTGGCGGACCGGGCGGGGGAAAGACGACGGCGGCGGATCTGTTTCGGCGGGAAATCGGCGAGGAAGTCGTGATCGTTCCCGAGGCGGCGACGATGATGTTCACGGGCGGTTTTCCGCGATATTCGGAACTGGATGCGATCCGTTCGGCCCAACTGGCCATCTACCACGTGCAACGGAATCTTGAGGACATCCAGGCGACACGTTATCCGGACCGCATTCTCCTCTGCGACCGCGGGACCATCGATGGCGCCGCCTACTGGCCGGAACGCGACGGTGATTTTTTCGAGGCACTGGACACCTCCCTCGAAAACGAATTGGCGCGTTATGACGGGGTGATTTTTTTCGAAAGCGCCGCCGTTGGGGGACTGGCGATTGAAGGGGGCAATCCGGCACGGAGGGAAACGCTCCAGGAGGCGGCGGCGCTGGACGCAAAGCTCAGGACCTACTGGTCGCGGCATCCCCGCTTTGTGGTCGTGCATCACAACGAGAGCTTTTTCAAAAAGATCTCCTATGGCCTCGCGATACTGGACGAAATGGTTTCGGAACTGAGGAAATCAGGGAAGACGGCCGGATGAAATGGTCGGAAAGCGTTTTTCCCAACCGTGGGATGTGACCGGACCGTTCGCGTGCTAAGTTCGAGCTGCGATGTTCGCCAAATTGCTGGTCATTTTCATCGGGATACCGCTGATCGAGTTGTATCTCTTCCTGCTGATCGGGCAAAAGATCGGTGTCCTGCCCACGGTCGCCACGGTCGTTCTGACGGGATTCCTGGGGGCCTGGCTGACGAAACAGCAGGGGCTGAAAACGCTGGCCCGTTACCAGCAGACCCTGTCCGAAGGCAAGATGCCGCACACCGAGGTGATCGAGGGCATCATGATCCTCGCGGCGGGCGCGGTATTGCTCACGCCGGGATTTCTCACCGACGCCCTCGGCTTTTTCCTCCTGATCCCTCCAGCCCGCGCCTGGGTGCGCCAAAGGCTGTCCAACCACCTCCAGGCGCGAGTGCAGGTCGCCACGGAAACGGCGGCCAATCGCGCCGCGAGCAAGGATCGTTCGGTGATCGAAATCGAGGCCGAAGTGATCGACGAGCGCGATCGCAATCAGCCCTGAATATTGGCTTTTTTAGGTAAAAAGCACCTGGGTGCGCGTGCCGGCCGCTTCCTGGTAAAAATCGCCGACGGTCAGGACGCTTTCGACGCCTTCCCAGAGATCGTCTCGTTTCAGGCCGAACATGTCCATCGCCAGCTTGCAGGCGAACACCTTGCCGCCCGCGTCGGTGATCATTTCCAGGAATTCGCGAACCGGGGGGATATCGAGCTCCTCCATCTTCTGGTTCATGAGATGGGTGGCGAAATTCGACACCCCGGGAATTCCGCCCAGCATGGTGGGAAATGGCATCGTCATCGGCATGCCGAGCATGGGCATGGCCATGTTCATCGCCGGATTTCCCACGGTGGCGACCTTGAGGGAATCCATCGTCTTTTCGGCGAGCGCATTGAGCCCGAAAAAGGTGAAGAACATCGAGGCTTCGATGCCCTCCATGCGCGCGCCGTTCGCGAGGACGAGTCCGGGGTAGATGCCGTCGAGCGAGCCGCGGCTGACGATGATGAGCACCTTTTCGAGTGGCGCGTTGTTGTCGGGATCGAAGGTGGCGGTTGGGTTGGATTCGGACATGGCGAGTGAAGTGATGGGTGATCAGTGAGAAGTGAGAAGTGAGAAGTGGTTCAGGGTGGAGGGGGGGACCCGCGAACCCCGAACCGAAAAACCGGGACTCAGATACAGCCCGCGGGTTTGGGAACGCCGGCGATGCGGGCGGCTTTCTTGAGGGGGCCTTTGGGAAACAGGGCGTAGAATTCCTTGGTCGGCGCCACGCCGGACTTGTTGAGGCTGCGGATGGTCACCTGCTCGTCGGCGGCGTGTTTTTCGCGGAGGTGTTGAATGATTTTCCAATGGGCATCGGTCAGTGGGCCCACGTTTTCCTCCGCCGCGATGGCGGCGGCGATGGCTTCATTCCACTGCGAGGCATCGGTGAGATAGCCTTCTTCATTCACGTCGATTTCGGTACCTGCGATCGTCGTTTTCATTCAGGTTATGTGGGTAGGGTTTCGGGCGAGATTCGGTTCAGGCGGCATCCTCCTTTGGAGGGCGTTTCTGGAGTGGAATACCCGGGAGCGGCCGGGCCTTCAGCAGGATATGCCAGTAGATCCAGCGAAAAGCCAGCTTCCCCCAGTGATTGAGCCGGCTTTCTTTCAGCAGGGCCATCGGCCCCCAGGAAAACGGAAATCGACCCGGATGAGGTTCGTATTCGTAGTTGAAATCGATGAGCAGGGCTTTGCCGTCGCCACTTTCAATGAAGCAGTTTGAGTGTCCATCGAAGGTTTCCAGGAGCGGCTTGCCCTCGAGAAAGCGGAGGATGTTTTCGGTCAGCGTTTCCGATTCGAAGTGAGCCACCGAACCGGCCTTGGAAGCCGGCAGATTGGTGGCGTCGCCGATCACGAAGATGTTTTCATGGGCGATCGATTGGAGCGTGTTCTTGTGAGTGGGGATGAAATTCAGATCGTCTCCCAGGCCGGAGGCTTCCATGGCGTCGCTACCCATGTTGGTGGGAGTGGTGACGAGGAGGTCGTAGTCGACTTCGCGGTCATCCCAGGACACGAGGCACTTCCGTTCGGGATCGACTTTCTGGACTGCGAAATCCGCCTCCAGCGCGATGTGCTTGTCGGCGAGGAGATGTCCGAGCGCCCTGGACGCCTTGGGTTTGGTGAAAGCGCCCGAAAGCGGAGTCACAAACGTGATTTCAACCCGGTCCCGGATGCCGCGTTTCTTGAAGAAGGAATCGGCGAGAAAGGCGAACTCGAGCGGCGCCACCGGGCACTTGATGGGCATTTCGGTGATGTGAACGACGAGCTTCCCTCCTGCCCACGTGGCCAATCGATCGCGGAGCGCTCGCGCCCCTTCGAAGGTGTAGAAATCGAAAACCTCTCGCCGCCAGCCCTCGCCGTTCATGCCCTCGATCTCATCGGGCGCAATGTGGGAACCGGTGGCGACGACGAGCAGATCGTAGTCGATGGGATCCCGTCCTCCGAGATGAACACGATTGGCTTCCGCGTCGATGCGTTCGATCGGGGCGAAGATGAAATCGACGTCGCCCGGCAGCAGGTCCCGCACGGGTTTGACGATGGCCCGCTCCTCGATCATGTCGAAGGGAAGAAACAGGAATCCCGGCTGATAGTAATGATTCTCCGACCGATCGACGATGGTGATCGTCCATTCGGCGGCGGAGAGGCGCTTGCGGAGATGATGGGCCATCATGGTGCCCGCCGTACCGGCGCCGAGGATGATGAGGTTTTTCATGGACTCGGTCCCTTGCTAAACTATTCTCGCATAGCGATACACGAATTCCACAGCGGATCTTGCGGCCTCCAGCGCGTCGATTTCCAAGGGTTCAGGCCAGGAGCGTGTCCAGCCGGGTAAACGTCTCTTCGGAAAAGCCGATGGCACGTTTCAACCTGACATCCCGTTGCAGGGGATGGGATTCGCGCCGACTCGCTTGCCAGGCATGGCGATCGATATGTCCGTGCCGAAACGGCCCGAGTCCGGTGACGGGAACGGGAAAGTCGCTGCCGTGAAGAAGGCGATCCATCGCCGGTTCGTGAAGAATCCTGGCAATGGTGTGGCTGCGGTTCAGGGTGCAGAGCGCGGAGTTGTCCGCATAGAGATGGGGGAAGCGCTCGAACATCCCGACGAGTTGGTGCGTGTAGTCCGGGTCCCAGAGGCCCGACTTCCCGGCGGCGTGCGCGGCGATCACCGTGACGCCGATTTCGAGAGGGGTTTCCAGCAGCTTCGGGTCGGCAAATTCGGGCCGCAAAACCGGGAGCGTGTGTTCGCCTCCCGTGTGGGACAGCAGGATCAATCCACCTTCGGCCACTTTTTCCCAGAATCGACGGTACCTCGGATCGGCGTAGTCGACATTCAGGCAGTTCGGCAAAAGCTTCAGCACTTTCGCGCCGCGTTCGAGACATCGGTCGAGTTCCTCCAGCGCGTCGGTCCGGGCGGGATGGATCGAAACAGCGGGAATGAAAAGTTCCGGGTGCTTCTCGCAGACCGAGAAGAGGTATTCATTGGGGACGTAAAACCCGGCCTTCTCCGGAATCGGTTCGCCGTCGTCGGTGTGGGGAAAGTCCATCGCGAGCAACACCGCCGCGTCGAGATCGGACTCCGTGACCTGTTCGACCAACCTTGCCTCATAAGCCGCGTCAAGATCGCGACCCAGCACGCCCGGAGCGATGCCCGCCTCGCGGAGCATCAGTCGCGAGAGGAATCGCTGGTGCGGCCAGTCCATGCGGATCTGGCATCCGCTGCCGGAACTCCCGTCGCCCACTAGGTGGACGTGGCAATCGATGCGCCGCCTCATGAGATTCCGTCCCAAGATTTCAGGCGCCGTGCTTCGGTTCCTTCACCTCGGTGGCACCCTTGATGAGTCGGCAGAATTCCTTCTTTGTCACCTTGTGATGGGTGCCGCCATCCGGATGGGAACGATCGACCTTCTTGTAGTCGACCGAGAGGCGCTCGAGGTGAACGATGCGGTAAAGATCGGCACCCTGGCGCCAGAGTTGGTTTTGATAGAGTCGCATGGTGGAGACCGGAACGTAGCCGAATTCCCGGTGCCGGTCAGCGACTCATTTTCGGTCGGAGTTGCCGCGACCAAACAGGGTTGGATCAGCGAGGTAACCCTGTTGGGTTGATATCGAAGTCGACCATTGTTAACCAAATCAATTCACTTTGAAAGATTGACCTTTCGATCATATTTCGGTTGAATTGGGCTCATCCGCGACATTCGACGAACTCAGAGAACTCGATTCGTCATTGGGTGCGGTTTTGCGATGGATTGGAAGAGCGGCGAGATGAAGTCGAAATCCCACAGACACTTTTTGCACGGAGTTATATCGGTGGCAGCCGTTGCTGCCTATGTCCTGAGTGTTGGTCCGGTTTCAAAATTGCTCTGGAATACCTTGGAGGTCGAAGCAGCGGCAGGTAGCATCTCGAAAAGACGGATTGAAATTCAGAGGTTCTATTTTGATTTCTATAAACCGCTTTTTTGGATTGAGCACAGACTCACTCCTGCGGAGTTTTCACCCAACTCAACGATTTTGGGGAAGTACATTCGCGCCTTTGGGGTAGGTGACCGGATTGCGTTGGGTGGTGGTCCCGGTTGACCAAAGCTCAGGCGGATTACGGCCTTGACGTCTAACTGCTGCTGCGAAGTTACTGGCTTCAGCAGTCGTTTTCTGCCAGTCATCACGGCAGCGCCTTGACCCGGATGCGCCGGTATTCCATTTGCCCGCGATCGCCCTCCAGGCCGATAGGACCGGTCTCGGGGACCTCCATGGCTTCTTCGAGCACTTCACCATTGCAGGTGGCGCGGGCTTTGCCGTTTTTCACGGTCACTTCGAGTTCGTTCCAATCCTGGGGACGGTAGTTTTTCAGATCCTTGTAGGGGCCGGCGAGTGGGAAATCGCGGCATTGGAGTTGTGGCTGCCGGATGAAGACGCCGCTGTCGGCGTTGGGGGTGGCGCGGAATTCGAGCCGGAGAACGAAGTCTTCGGGAAACTCGCGCGTGGTCCAAAGTTGCTGGATGCGCCGGCCTTCCGCCGGAGTGGTGACGACGAGCCGGCCGTTGATGGCCCGGTAGCGGCCGTCGTTGCTCCGGGTTTCACCGTCGAAGGATACCGGCTCCTTGATTTCGACAAACACCGGGGCGTCGGGGCGCGGCTTCTTCGCTTGCTTGCGCGGCGGGGTGGGGCGGAATCCCCAGCCGGTCAGGTCCTTGCCATTGAAAAGACTCTCGAATCCCGGCTCGGGCGTGAAGTCGTCGGGTTCGGTCTCGAGAAAACCGAGCGTGGCAAAGATCGGACGCAATGCCGCGGCCCAGCGGGCGTAGCCGTCGGGATTGAGATGCAGCAGATCCTTGAACCACTTCGGATCGGCGTTGCCGTCTTCACCGGCGTAGAGGGTCCAGGTATCGACCACGGTGACCTGCGGATCGCCCTTCGCGGTGGCGGCGTAGAGTTCGTTGACGCGTTGAATCTTGTCGGCGGGGCGATTCTTTTCCGGTGAACTGGGAAACACGAGGCACAGCACGATGGGCACCTCGGGGTCCTGGGCTTTGATCGCGGCGATGATTTTCTCGAAATTCCGGCCGATGGCTTCGGGATCGATTTCCACCTCGAGATCGTTGGTGCCCATCAACATGACGATGGCCTTGGGATGCAGGGAAAGTACGTCCTCTTTCAGACGGATCAGCATGCCCCGAGTCGTGTCGCCACCGATGCCCCGATTGGCGAGCTTCATGCCCTCGAAGTAGCCCTTGAAATCCGGTCCCCATCCCTGGGTAATCGAGTCTCCGAGAAAAACCACGGCTCCCTGGTCGTTTTCCACCCGCTTCGACCAGGTGGCGCGAAACTCGGGCCAACGTTTCACATAGCCGTCGTAGCGGCGAAGGGCGCCTTCTCCGGGTAGGCCCGCTTCCGCTTCGGGCGTGGGGAGCGCAAATTTCTCCAGATCGGTTTCGGTCACCTCCTGGGCGGAGGAATTCTGAAACAAGAGCGCCGAACAGAGGAGCAAGAGGTGGGGAAAGTGATCGAGGCAGTTTTTCATGGGGATGAGAGGATAGAACAGAGTCGGGGGTGCTGGTAAACGAAATGTGGGCGGATTTCGGGTGTTTTGGTGTCCCATTTTCTGGCCTCTCGGCGAAACGGTATGAGAAAAGCGCCAAATGAGGCGTGGCGGCGATCAATTGATGCATTGATCTGCTCGAAGAAAAACTGGTAGTCTGAATGCAATCAGGGACTAAGGCGTGGTCCACTGGAATTGGATCGAACGCCGATGTCCCTCGGAATGGGATGTCATGAGTGGCGAATTGAAAGTGAAAAACGGACGCGGCAGTCTGTCTCCGGATCGGGTGCTTCTGGGGGGCGATAGCCGGGAGGCGGCAGCGGAATCCATCGGCGAAAATCACTCGGGCTCGCCATTTCTACAGGTCGATCAGCATCACTCAGTGGTGAAATACGATGGATTGACCCGACTGGCCCTGATGGTCACGCCGACGTGCGGCGGCGATTTCCGAGACGAAGCCTGGGAGACGGTTTCGATGATCCGGACCATCCTGCGACAGCAGCCGGAACCGATGGCCCTGACCATGCAGACGGTCTTCGTCGCCGACGCGGCCAACGTGCCCATTGCGCAGAAGTTGTTCGAGGCCTATTTCGGCGACGAGATGCCACTGACGCTCTTCGTGGTGCAGCCTCCCTGCGGTGGTGTCGGTCTGGCGGTGGAAGCGTGGGCCATCAGCACGCGAACCGTTTCGGTGGAGTATTTCGGGCCCCATCTGGTGACGGTCGAACACGATGGCATCCGTTGGGTTCACGCGTCGGCGGGCGCCATTCACTTGGCCGGTCGATCCGCCTACCAGCAGGCGGTTGAGGCGTTTGACGCCATGGAGAAGCGATTGAAAGCGGTGGGCGTTCCCTTTCAGGATGTCGTTCGGCTGTGGCTCTACCAGGGGGGCATCACGGAAAACGAAGGGGAAACGGAGCGCTATCGCGAGTTGAATCGGGGACGGACGGATTTCTTCGATCGGATCGATTTTTCGACCAACCCGCTGGCCAGCCATACCGACGGTCGCGGGATCTATCCGGCCAGCACGGGGATCGGCACGGCGGAGCATGGTCTGGTGATCACGTCTCTGGCGGTACAGACGGAGCGGGAGGACGTGGGAATTCTTTCCCTGGAAAATCCGCGTCAGACGTCGGCTTTCGATTACCCGAAGGAATACTCGATCAAGAGCCCGAAATTCTCGCGGGCGATGGCGATCCGCATCGGCGATCACCTGACGACCTGGGTTTCCGGTACCGCCAGCATCGTCAATTCGGAGACGGCCTTTCCGGGCGATGTGGTCAGGCAGACCGAGCAGACGCTCGACAACATCGAGAGTCTGATCGGTAGCGCCAATTTCTCGCGGCTCGGATGGCCGGACGCGGGTGCGACCCTGGACGATCTGGCGAAGATCAGGGTTTACGTGAAGCACCCCGAGGATTTCGAGAAATGCCGGGAGGTCTGCGAGCGGCGACTGGGAGCGGTGCCTTCGGTCTATGCCCACGCTGAAGTCTGCCGTCCCGACTTGCTGGTCGAGATCGAAGGTGTGGCGTTTTCTTCGTTGGAAGCGGATTCCATTTCAAAGCAGGAAGGAGGCGATTGAGCCATGAATGGGAGAGGACTGAGATTTCTGATGGTTCTGGCGATCCTCGCTGTTTGTGGTCAGGGGAGGGCGGAGAATCCGGTCTTTGAGTCAGGGCCTTTCGTGGTGCCGCCTGCTGCTGAGCCCACTGCCAGCGACCGGATCGATCAACTCGTTCTCGAGCAACTTCACGAACTGAACCTGAAGCCGGCCAACTTGTGTTCGGACGCGGTTTTCCTTCGCCGAGCTTTTCTCACCACGATCGGCACGCTGCCGACGGAGGAGGAGGCGCGGGATTTTCTGGCCAGCGAAGACGAGGCGAAGCGGGCCGTGGTGATCGAGCGTCTCCTCGACCGGCCGGAATACGCCGACTACTGGGCCATGAAATGGGGCGATCTGCTGCGGGTGAAAGCGGAGTTTCCCATCAAGCTCTGGCCGAACGCGGTCCAAGCCTACCATCATTGGATCCGGTCGAGCATCGAGAGCAACAAGCCCTATCATCATTTTGTTCAGGAGCTGCTGGTGGGGAATGGCAGCAATTTCCGGGTGGGGCAGGTGAACTTTTACCGGGCAATGCAGGACCGGACGCCTCGCGGTATCGCGGCGACCGTGGCCCTGACTTTCATGGGAGAGCGGGCCGATCAATGGCCGGAGCGAAAGCTCGACGCGATGGCGGGCTTCTTCGCCCACGTGGCCTACAAGCCAACGGCGGAGTGGAAGGAGGAAATCGTCTACTTCGATCCCAACGCAGACGAAGAGGGCCTGGCCGCCGGAGCGATTTTTCCCGACGGCACGCCGGTGACGGTCGATCCTGCCAAGGGCGATCCTCGGGCGCTTTTCGCCACCTGGCTGCTGCGACCGGAGAATCCCTACTTCACCCGCACCATCACCAACCGGGTCTGGGCATGGCTGATGGGCCGGGGAATTGTGGAGGAACCCGACGACTTTCGTCCCGACAATCCGCCATCGAATCCGCAGCTGCTCGAGTTTCTCCAGCAGGAGTTCATCGATTCGCGCTGCGACATGAAACATCTCTTCCGGGTGATCCTGAATTCCCGGACGTTTCAGTTGTCGTCGATTCCGGCGCAGGACACGCCCGAGGCGGTCGCCAATTTCGCTCACTACCCTCTGCGGCGAATCGAAGCCGAAGTGCTCATCGATGCCATCAACCAGATCACCGGGACGACCGAGGAATACAGCAGCCCGATTCCGGAGCCTTTCACATTTGTGCCCGATGACGTGCGCAGCATCGCGCTGTCGGACGGCAGCATCACCAGCTCGTTTCTGGAGTTGTACGGTCGACCGCCGCGGGACACGGGTTTTGAATCGGAGCGGAGCCGGAACACCACACCCGCCCAGCGGCTCCACCTGCTCAATTCGAGCCACATTCAGAAAAAGATCGAAGCCTGCCCACTCGTTGCCGGAGCGGATGAGCTCTCACCCGAGGAACGTGGCGATCTGGTCGAGCGGGGCTACCTGACGATCCTGTCCCGCTATCCCACCAAGGATGAAATTGCCGTCGCGCTTTCGCACGCGGAAGAGGCCGGGGTGAGCGGCCGCACCTTCGCCAACGACCTCGTGTGGGCGGTGCTGAATCAACCGGAGTTTTATTTCAATCATTAGTCCTAACTTCAAAACCACTCTCGTCATGAAAACGTCACTCTCTCGAATGCTCGCGTCACAGGGAGGCGTTCCCGTTTCGCGGCGTGAAGCGCTTCGCCGGTCGGTCTACGGTTCGGCCGGATTGCTGCTGATGGAGCCGTTCCGTCTCGCCGCCGCTCCCGGGACCGGAGCCATTCCCCTGGAGGGCGGGCAGATCACCGAGGGCAAGGCGCGCTCGGTCATTCAGGTCTGGCTCTGGGGCGGTCCCTGTCACATCGACACTTTCGATCCGAAGCCGGAGGCGGGTCGCGCTTTTACCGGGGCTCTCGATCAATCGATCGAGACCAACGTGTCGGGCATCCGCATCGGTCAACTGCTGCCGAACCTGGCCGGGATGGCGGACAAATACGCGTTGATTCGCGGCATGACGCACGGCAACAACGGGCACGAAACGGCCGCCTATCTGGTCCAGACCGGCCGTACTTCGGAACGCGATGTCTTTCCCGGTTCCGGCGCGGTGGTTTCCTATTTCAAAGGGTATGATGCCGGTTACGAGGGACTGATTCCTCCCTACATCGTGCTGACCGAACCGCAGGGCCGCTTTTCCGAGGCCGGATTCCTGGGGCCGCGCTTCAAGCCCTTCGCGACCGGCGGCGACCCGAACGGGAAAGTCTTCGCGGTCGAAGGCATCATTTCCCCAGGCATCACCGAAGAACACCAGCGCGCCCGGCGAAATCTGCTGGGAAACCTCAACACGCTCGGCGGAGCTTTGCCGGGGAACGCCGCCATCAAGACGGTGGTCGATTCCGAGGATCAGGCCTACGAACTGATTCTCGGCGACTCCGGAAAGCTGTTCGACCTGGGACAGGAGAACGATGAAATGCGCGATCGCTACGGTCGCAACACCTTTGGCCAATCCTGTCTCATGGCGCGGCGCCTGGTGGAAAAAGGCGTGCCCTACATCACGATCAACTACAAGGGATGGGACACCCACAAGCAGCATTTCCAGATCATGAACCGGAAGCTGCCCGAACTCGATCAGGGGCTGGCGGCGCTGCTGGGAGATCTCGACGGCAAGGGCCTGCTCGACACCACCATCGTGTGGTGCACCGGAGAATTTGGGCGCACGCCGAAAGTCGCCACCGAATCGCCGTGGAATGGTGGGCGTCACCACTTCGGGGCGGCGTTTTCCTGCCTGCTCGCCGGCGGCGGGTTCAAAGGTGGCCAAGTGCTCGGCGCCACCAACGCCACCGGCGAGGAAGTGGCCGAACGTCCCGCCTATCCGGCCGATGTCATCGGCAGCATCTATCGCCAGATGGGCATTCCGTCGGACGCGCCGCTGCCGCACCCGCAGGGCGTTCCCACCAAGGTTGTGCCGGACGCCGCCGAGGGCGTTCCGATGGCGGGCTTGCTCGATGAATTGATCTGAGCTGATTTGTTTCGATGAAATCCTGGATGCCCAGAACCGCGAGTCTGCGATGGCTCCGACCAATCTGGTGGGTGGCCGTCCTGACCGGCGTGTCCTTGACGCTCCAGGCCGCGCCGCCGCGAGTGGGCTATGTCTACCCGGCGGGTGGGCAGGTGGGCGCCACCTTCGAAGCGGAGTTGGGCGGCCAATATCTGGGCGATCCGATCGACGTGATCATATCTGGAGAAGGCGTGACCGCCGAGGTGCTCGAGCACAACAAGGTTCCCTCCGCCCAGATGATCAGCGATTTCCGGGACCGGTTGCGCTCGGTCCAGCCAGCGCTTCGCGAAGTGCGGGGAGGCTCCGATGTCCCCGCGGCCGAGGTCATGCCGAAGATCCTTGAACTGCTGAAAGAGGCAGAACTGACCGAGACGGACGTTCGTCACATCGATCAATACACCCGCGAGCGAAACGATCCCAAACGGCAGCTCAATTCCCAGATTGGCGAGACTGTCAGAGTGCGATTCACGGTTTCGGCCAGCGCGGAACCGGGACTGCGTTTCTGCCGGTTGATCACCGAGTCAGGGCTCAGCAATCCGCTTCGTTTCGTCATCGGTCGATTGCCCGAATACCGCGAGCCCGAGGTGTGGAATTTTCGTCTCCCCACTTACCTGGGAATCGAAACCATGCCCGAGGAAGAAGTCGGAACGCGCGGGCCGGTCGCGTTGCCCGCTACCCTCAACGGTCGGATCCTTCCGGGCGAAGTGGATGAATTTCTTTTCAAGGCTTCGGAAGGTGATCAGGTTGTCGTTTCCTTGGAGGCGCGGAGCTTGATTCCCTACCTGGCCGACGCGGTGCCCGGATGGTTCCAGGCCGTGGTGTCGCTGGAAGATACTCGTGGCAACGAGTTGGCGTTTGCTGATGACTATCGTTTCAATCCCGATCCGGTTCTCTTCTTCAAGATGCCGCGAGATGGCGAATATCGGCTCAAAGTTCACGATTCGATTTTCCGGGGGCGGGAAGACTTCGTGTATCGGGTCACCGTGGGCGAATTGCCCTTTCTCACCGCGATTTCTCCGCTCGGCGGTCAGGCGGGTTCGGAGGTCGATCTCGTTCTGGAGGGTGGCAACCTCACCGAGCATGAGCGCAAGCGATTCGCACTCCCTGAAGAGCCGGGGATGATGTTGATCACGGCGATGGGCGCGACCGGGGAATCGAACGCGATCCCATTTCACGTGGCCGATATTCCGGAAGACCGGGAGCGCGAGAGCAATGACCGGATTGGCGCCGCCAACGAATTGGAACTGCCCGGAATCGTGAACGGGGCGATTGGCTGGCCCGGAGATCAGGATTTTTTCCGAGTCAAAGGGAAAGGGAACCGGCCCATGACGTTCGAGATTTTCGCGCGACGTCTTGGCTCGCCACTCGATGCGAACCTGACGGTGTTCGATGACGACGGCAAACAGATCGCCTGGAACGATGATTTCGAGAATCCCTCAGCCGGTCTCACGACGCACCATGCCGATCCCCGGGTCACCGTGAAACTGCCGGCCGACGGTCAGGTGTTTGTTCGCGTCGCCGACACCCAGAACAGTGGCGGCTACGCACATTCCTATCGTCTCAGAGTCAGCCAGGGAATTCCCGAGGTTTTTCTTCGCGCCACGCCATCGTCCCTGAATGCCAAGCCCGGTGGCACCGCGCAATTGACGGTTCACGCTCTGCGCATGGACGATTTCGAAGGAGCGGTGAAACTGCGTCTCAAGGAAGCTCCACAAGGCTTCAGCCTGAAATCGGACACGATCCCGGCCGGTGAGGAGAGCGCCCAGATCGCGCTCGCCGTTTCCTCCACGGCCACCGAAGGACCGGTGCCCATCGTGCTGGAAGCCGTCGCCGAGGTGGAAGGTGAGGCGCCATTTGCCCTCAAAGTCGTTCCCGCTGAAGACATGATGCAGGCTTTCATCCGGCATCACCTCGTGCCGGTCGATTCCCTGCTCGTCGATGTCCGCGAACCGCCGGAACCGGCAGTCCGCTGAACTTTTCAAATCACTCGATCTTCAGCAATTCCTCCGGCGTGAAAGGAGCGCGGACTTCCTGCTTCTCGCGCCACTGCTTCACCATTTCGGGCGTGATTGGGCTGGCGCCGTTGCCCCACTCGTTGCGCACATAGGTGAGCATGGAGGCGAGTTTTTCGTCGTCGATTTCCGGATTGATCCGCATGCCGGGCATGAGTGGCTGGATGTCGGGCATCTGGTAGACTTTGCCGTCGACTTCGATTGGACCCATCACGCCTTCCATCGTCAGGGCGATGAGGCGAGTCGGCGGTCCCATGACCCACTCGGAATCGACCAGTGGGGGCGCCAGTGCCTGCAGGCCTTTGCCGTGAGGCTGGTGACAGGCGGCGCAGATGACCGCGTAGTGTTTCTTGCCAAGTTCGAACTGGGCGAGATCGGCTTCGGTCTTGAGAAAGACCTCGTCTTCCTTGCCCGAGAAATCGAACACCGTTGCCAATTCGAGCCGTTTCTTGTCGTCGCGATAGCCACCCGAATCAGCCAGCAGGGCAGGCGTGGTTTTCAGGGCGATCGGTTTGAACTTCTTGCCCACCGCTTTGCGACCGGCCAGAAGTCCGTCAATCACCGGCTTCTGCAAAGCTTCGTCGGCGGCCGCCGCGGCCAGAAGCGAATCGGCCAAAATCGGGCGGCGGAACTTTGCGGCACTGACGGCCAGTTCGCGGACGATTTGGCTGCGGAACGGTTCGTCGAGCGAGAGCGCCTGCTTTTGGAGCGCCGCGATCGCTTCGGAGTCGTTGGTTTTCACGATCGCTGACGAGAGGGGCGACGCGATGCCGAGATCGGGTTGGTGGGCGAGCACGTCGGCGAGGAAAGTCGCCTCCTGCCTGGCGAGTCCGCTGATGGCGAGATCTTCGCCGAGTTTCGCTTCGTCGCCTTCGGCGGGGGTTGCGAGAGTTTCACGCATGAGGGCGTAGGCAGCATCGCGGGTCTTCTGATCTTCCGAAGCGGAAGCGAAAGTACCCAGGCTGGCGAGCAACTGTCGACGTAAAACGGGGGCGGGCGAACCTTTCGCGAGGACCCCTTCGCAGGCGCTGATCACGGCGCCCGCTTGGGTGGTATCCGCGAGTTTCTCCGAGGCGCGGAGGGCCTGCGCGCCTATTTCCGGCGCGGCGGCGAAAGCGGTGGCCACGTCTTCGGCGGCGAGAGCGCCGAGGCCTTCAAGCGTCCAGATGGCATGGATGCGGGCGCGCGGATCGGCGTCGTCGCTTCCGGCAAGTTTCCGCAGTCCGGAGACCACGCTCTTGTCGCCGCGTTCCACCAGCAGGCGTTGGGCGGTTTCCCGCCACCAGGCATTCGGATGGGAAAGGTGGGCGACCAGTGCCTCGCTACCTTCGTCATGCATGCGCGGCGCTTTGTCGCGCGGTTTGCCATCGTGGACGACGCGCCAGATGCGGCCGAGCCCGACCGGTTTGTCGAGCCCGCGTTCGTCCACCTGTCGACGCAGGAAGGTGGTCATGTAAGCGGCGTGCTGGAGGATGCCGCGATAGAAATCGATCAGATACAGCGTGCCGTCGGGAGCGGTGTAGCAGTTCACGATCCGGGACCGCTCGTCGGTCGAGGTGAAGAAATCGCGTCCCTCGTAGGCCTGCGTAATGGTGAAACGACCGTCCTTTTCCTCGATCAGCGCCCGTTTCACCAGATTGCCGCCCGGCTCGTTGATGAACAGATTGCCGTAGTAGTCTTCGGGAAACTGGTCGCCTCGATACACCGTCAGTCCGGAAACGGCGGTTGGACCTTTCAGGAAACCGTTTTCATCCAGCATGCTGTCCATGTAGCCGCGGTTGATGCCGGGCGACATGCGCGACGCCCAGACTCGTTGATCGGACAGCCGGGTGGAAGTGCGGGCGCGAAATTCGTGGTTGGGATTCCGCTCGGTCAGGCCGGGAGCGATTTCCTCGGCGGTGACGAAATTCGAGTTCGTGTTGGTGAAGATCCGGCCCTGGTCATCCTGGTCGATGCCCCACTGGCCGCGGAACTCGGTCTTTTCCTCCACCCATTCACCGGCGATGCGGCGGTAGCGTTTGTCGCATTTCGCGCTGTAGATCCAGTTGTCCAGCGCCATGCGAAGACCGTTCGGTTTGTGTTCGGGATTACCGCCCTCGGCGTAGTCCTCATCGATCACCTCCTGCTCTCCGGCCTTGGGGCCGCCGTTTTCGGATTCGATGATGGCGACCTCGTAGAGTTTCTCGTTGTCCGCCCAGAGCAGCGAGGTGTCGTTCGCCGTCAGAGCCACGGCGCGCGGCATCACGAGTTGGTCCAGAAAGACCGTGTGCCGGTCGGCGACGCCGTCGTCGTCCGTGTCTTCCAGCACCGAGATTCGCCCCACTGGTTCGTCTTCTCCGTGACCGTCGGGATCCGGCATGTAGCCGCGCATTTCCGCGACCCAGATGCGACCGTTACCGTCGAAGGCCAGCGCCACCGGATCGTGAACGTAGGGCTCGGCGGCCACCAGTTCGACCGAGAAACCGTCCGGAACCGCGAAGGTTTTCAATTCCTTGTCGGCGGTCAGCACCGGCGCGGCGGGAATCTTCCATTCCGCCGGTGGTGGTGACATTTCGTGTCCCTCACGGTCACCCCGCTGAGCCAACAGGGTATCGTCGCCGACCCAACAGGGTAGAATGGCGGCGGCGAGGAAAAGCGGGAGTCGAGAGCGGCTGGATACGCGCATGATTCGGCAGGTGGGGAGATGAAAAAGAGATCGAGATTTTGGGGCGGGAAAAATAGCACAAGTCCCGGAAGGCGCTTGAGGCTTGTTCGCGGGAAGAGAGGATTGAGCTTGGAGGGTTACGTGGGAAATGGGAGAAAGGAAGCGATGAGACGCAGGACGATCTGGATCTGGATGGCGCTGGGGATGGCAATTATTTTGATCATCTTTGTCACGTTGTGGCCAGCGATCCGGGAGCGGGCAATGCTCACCCAGAACCTGAAAGCGGCAAGGGCGATGCTGCTCGTGTTGAAGTTCTATGAATCCGATATCGGGCATTTGCCTGAGATTTCTGCGGCGCCGGGAGTTCCCGCATTTGAGGAACTGATGGAGAAGTCCGAGGCGGCAGGATATCTCGATTGGCCTGAAGCGTTGTACTGGCAGGATCCAAGAACAGGGGAGCGGATCCCGTGGGTTTTCCTGCCGATTGAATCCGTTGAAGGTTCCTTTTCACGGCGACCGGTTTTCATTTCTCCCCGTCCATACGGGAAGGGAAAATACGTCATCGCCTACGCGGGCGGACAGGTAGTGATGGAACAAACGGATGCCGAGGAAGCGCAAACCTGGCAGGAATTGATTTCCAAGTCGGAGGATCTCTGGGAGAAATCTCCGCCCGATCCCGTCCCGAGCCATCCTTGACGGGCGACAGGCCTGCTCTACAATCGCGGCTTCACATGACCTCTGAGTCAGAAACCCCCTCTACGAGAATTTTCCCATGAGCGATCCCGATCAAACTGCCGTCGAGCAGGAAGCCGCCTTGCTGGCGGAGGTGAACAAAAAGCCATTTCTCAAGCGGCTTGGTTTCTATGCGAAGAAATCCGGACCCGGGTGGTTGCAAGCGGCAATCACATTGGGGGGAGGATCGCTGGCCGGGGCGATGTATCTGGGCGTGTTCATGGGCTACAACATGATGTGGCTCCAGCCGCTGGCCATGATCCTCGGCGTCATCATGCTCAGTGCGATCGCCTACGTGACCCTCTCGACAGGCGACCGTCCTTTTCATGCCATCAAGAGCCACGTCTCTCCAGTGCTGGCCTGGGCGTGGATCATCGCCACACTGATGGCGAACATCGTCTGGTGCATGCCGCAGTTCTCGCTCGGGACGGCGGCGATCCAGCAGAATATTCTCGGAATGGAGACCGGCAGCACGGCCAGTACGGTGACGATCTGCCTGGTGCTGCTGGTGGTGGCGTTCGTGGTGAATTTCTTCTACGAATCGGGAGCCAAGGGGATCGCGACCTTCGAGTTGATCCTCAAAATCATGGTCGCCATCGTGGTGGTCTCCTTCTTCGGAGTGGTCACGGTGCTATCGGTCAAGGGCGCACTGGATTGGAGCGCGGTGCTTTCGGGATTGGTGCCGAGTCCCAAACTGTTGAGCGAGCCGGCGCCGACCTTTGCTCCATTCATCGAGGCTACGGGGGAGTTCGCCGGGTTCTGGAAGGACAAGATGGCGAAAGACCAACTCGACATCATCATGACCGCCTTCGGCACGGCGGTGGGGATCAACATGACCTTTCTACTGCCGTATTCGATGCTGCGGAAAGGATGGGGGAAAGATCATCGGCAGCTCGCGATTTTCGATCTGTCGCTCGGACTCGTCCTGCCATTCGTGCTCGCCACGGGATGCGTGGTGATCTCGGCAGCGTCTCAGTTCCACACCAAATTCGACGACGTGCTGGCGGCGGACGGAACGGTGACGGCCTCGATGGCGAACGATTTTCACGCCATCCTCGACCAGCGGCTGTCAGCAGAACTCGGCGCAGAGCCGTTCAAGGCACTGACGCCCGAGCAGCTGGATGCTGCCCGCGCCGCCGCGCCGAAAGCCGACCGCGAACTGGCGGCGATGCTGACAAAACGGAACAACTTCCAGCTCGCCAATGCGCTGACGCCGCTGGCCGGTGAAACGGTGAGCCAGAAGATCTTCGGTGTCGGCGTCTTCGGGATGGCGCTCTCGACGATCATCATTCTCATGCTCATCAACGGTTTCACCTTCTGCGAGATGTTCGGGACACCGGGCAACCGATTCGTTCACCTGGTGGGATGCCTGGTGGCGGGTGTCGCGGGATTCCTGGGACCAATCTACATCTGGAAAAACGCCGGGCCGAAGCTCGCGGTCCCGACTTCGGTGATCGGGGGCAGTCTCATCCCGATTGCCTATTTCACGTTTTTCCTGCTGATGAACAGCCGTAAGACGTTGGGAGACAAGATGCCCAAGGGCGGAGCACGTCTGTGCTGGAATATCCTGATGGTGATCGCGACCTCGGTGGCAACGCTCGGAACGGTGAAGGTGCTGCTTTCGAAAGGGACGATGGGTATGGTGGGTATTGCCCTGCTGGGCGCGTTGTTCGTGCTCGGTGTGATTGGCTTTCTCGCCAACGAGAAAAAGGCATCGTCCCATGACTGAGGTCTTCCAGAAACCAAGAACGGAAAAACTTTTCAACCCGAGCAACGCAAACCCATGAAATTCGGAATCATCGGCGCGGGCATGATCGCCAACTTTCACGCCAAGGCCATCGAAGCCATGGAAGGCGGAGAATTGCATTCGGTCTATGGCCGTCGCCCGGAAGCGGTGGCGGAATTGGCGAAGGAACTCGGCTGCAAAGGCTACAGTGATTTCGACGCCTTTCTCGCCGATCCCGAGCTGGAAATCGTGACCATCGCCACCCCTAGCGGAGCGCACCTGGATCCCACGCTGGCCGCCGCAAAGGCGGGCAAGCATGTGATCTGCGAGAAACCGCTGGAGGTCACTCCGGAACGGATCGACATGATGATCGCCGCGTGCGAGGAAGCGGGAGTGACGCTGGCCGGGATTTTCAATCGCCGTTTTCACCCCGCGATGGAGGCTTTCAAGAAGGCCGTCGAAGAGGAGCGGTTCGGTCGACTGACGATGTGCGACGCCTATGTGAAATGGTGGCGTAGCCAGGCCTACTACGATTCCGGAGCCTGGCGTGGCACCTGGGAACTGGATGGCGGTGGCGCCCTCATGAACCAGTCCATTCACCTCATCGACCAGCTGATCTATCTCGCCGGCGATGTGGCGGCGGTGTCGGCCTCAATGGCCTGCCTGGCGCACGAAGGGATCGAGGTGGAAGACACGGCGGTGGCCATTCTGGAATTCAAAAACGGCGCGCGTGGCGTGATCCAGGGTTCGACCGCCTGCTGGTCATCGACCGGACACCCGGCAGAGGTGCAACTCTGCGGCGATCATGGATCGGTGTTTCTCGCCGACGAAAAATTCCGGGTCTGGGATTTTGCCGAGGCCAAACCCGAGGATGAAGAGATCCACGCGACCCTGATGCAGGATTCTGAAGGCGGTGGACTGGGCGCCAACGATCCCAAGGCGATCAATTTCACCGGACACCAACGCAACTTCGAAGATGTGGTTCAAGCGATCCAGGCTGGTCGTCCGCCCAAGGTGGATGGCAACGAGGCTCGTCGCGCCGTCGCCTTGATCTGCGCGATCTACGAAAGCGCCAAGAACGGCGGCAAGCGGGTGGAGCTGTAGCCGCGCTCGCCAGAGCGTGGCCACCGTCTGGCGACGGCGGCTACGACTTTTTCACGTAGGCGTAATACGCGCCGGTGATGTTGCCTTCCGCATCGAGAAACTGGGCGTCGAATTTCGCCGGTCCGGCGGGCAGGGTAACTTTCAGGGTGACTGAGGGCTTGCTGCCATCGACCGGTGCTTCGGCCTCGACCTCGCCGATTCGGATCCAGGCCTTGGCTGCGGAAATCGCCACGCCGGGCCGAGCGCGATAGGCCTGCACACCGGGAACGTCCTCACCGGCCGGCAGCGGAGCGGTGATACCGGCGTCGGCTTCTTTCGGCCAGCGGCGCAGTTCGATTTCGTAATCGCCCGCGGATTCCACTTCGACATTCCAGTAGCCGGTGTTTTCCGGGCCTCTCATGGCTTCGCGGATGAAACCATGATTCCATGGTGTCAGCCCTGTCGTGATCCAGTCGTGAGCGGTCAGTGTGGTCGGGCTCTCTGCCGGGTTGCCCAGCACGATGCGGGCATCCTGGGAGAAGGTCGGCTCGAGTTCCGTCCACCAGTCCTCGTAGAAACCGATCAGGCGTTTCGCTTCTTCAGGATAGAGATCGATGACGTCGTTGGTCTGGCCGGGGTCTTCCTTGATGGCGAACAGAGCATGCTTCGGCTTGCCATCCTTTCCAGCCTCCTGGCTGACGAGGCGCCAGTCGCTGGTCATCACGGCCGACTTCCGCCACTTGATGGGATCTTTGACGCGCTGGCTGTCGGTGACCAGAATCCGGTCCGGCCAGTCGACATCGGGTTTCTGGTCGAGCAACGGACGGAGCGAGAGACCGTCGAATTTCACGCCATCCGGTGATGGGATCCCGCAGTAGTCGATCAAGGTCGGGGCGATGTCCACGTGAGCGGCGATCGGCTCCACGTCGCGCCCTCCGGTGAGACCGCCATCCGGCCAGTAGACGAAAAAGGGAACCCGGTGCCCGCCGTCATATTCGCTGCCTTTGGCGCCCCGCATATCGGCGTTGTAGATCTTCGTTCCGCTGGAACTGCCGTTGTCGGTGGTGAAGATGAAAATCGTGTTTTCCGTGAGCCCTTTTTCGTCGAGCCAGTCGCGCAACTTGCCGACGTTGTCATCGATGTTGGCGATCATGCCATAGAAATTCGCCAACCCGACGGGCAATCCCTGGTCGAGATAGGGCTTCGAAAATTCGGGCGGCGAATGCATCGGCCCGTGGGGTGCATTGGTAGCCAGGTAGGTGAAGAAGGGTTTGCCGGCGTCGACCTGTTTCTCGATGAAGCGTTTCGCGTAGTCGAAGAAGACATCAGTGCAGAAACCCTCGACCGGTTCGGGTTTGGAGTTGTGGAAATAGGAGCCGTCGAAGTAGGCGTTGTCCCAGTAGTCCGGCGTCTGGCCAACCCCGCCGCCGCCGAGACGCATCACTTCCTGAAATCCGCGGTCCTCCGGGCGAAACGGGTAGTTGTCGCCGAGGTGCCACTTCCCGAACATGCCCGTTGCGTAGCCGCCATCGGAAAAAATCTGCCCGAGCGTGACCTCGTTGCGTCGCAGCATCGAACGCCCCGCGATGGTGTGCCAGACGCCCGTCCGGTCGGTCCAGTGACCCGTCATCAACGCGCATCGCGTCGGCGAACAGGTCGGCGCCACATGATAGTCCGCGAGCCGAACGCTCTCGCCATACAGCTTGTCGATGTTCGGCGTATTCAGGACCGGATTCCCCGTACAGGAGAGATCCCCGTAGCCCTGATCGTCGGTGATGACGATGAGGACATTGGGGGAATCCTGATTCGATTTGGCGTCGATCTGCGGCGCGAGACACAGAAATCCGAGACAGAGGGGGAGAAACCGGCGGAAATGAGAAGGTGAGATTTGGAACATTGGTTTGGTCGAGGGGCAAAGGCGGTGGAGTGAGGATACCGGGATGGTCAAATCGCGCAACTCACGGAAGCCCGGACGTTTAATGTCGGCTTGACGCCCCTATTCGGTTCCCAGTATTCTGAAATAGCGTGAAGAGCGAAGGTAAATGTCCCGTCTCAATGTTCCCGCCCCAATTCTCCAACCCATTCACCTACCCATGAGGACTTACCCCCACTTTCTCCGACCTCGCGATCGCGGCTTCACCATGATCGAAATTCTGGTCGTCATCGTGATCATCGCCATCCTTGGAGCGTTGTCATACCCTGCCTACACCAACATTGTTCGTGTCGCCCATGAATCAAATAACGTTCACAATTTGAGGCAAATCACCAATGGCACCCTGTTGTGGGCCGCAGACCATGGCGACAAACTGCCGTCCCCATTGTATTCAGGAACTGAACCCGATCTGCCCACCTATTGGAAGTTGAAGACCGATGGACAGGAAGGTTTATGGCTGAATGGAGTCATCTACGCCCAGCTCTATCTGGAAGATGATGCTTCGCCTGACGTGGATTTGGGCGGCAATCTTCAGGAGGCTTCTGCCGGTGGTCATTTGATCGGAACCGTCTTTCAGAGCGAGATCTCCAATTTTGGCGAAGAACGCAACTTCTTCAAACACAGCTTTGCCATGAATGCTAACCTGATGTATGACCAGCTGGCAATTCTGAGGGATTTGGAAAACCCCTGGTATAGCGAGAAGTCACTTTCCAAGTTCGTTCCGACTTCAGCCATGATCTACATCGACTGTGCCGAACCAAACGTGGTGATGGCGGAGGACATCGGAGCCATTCGGGACACCTCGAAGATTCGCTACGATGGGAAAAGGGTGACTGTCGCTTATCTGGACGGACACGTGAAAAAAACCGACATCGATGAAATTCCGGATCGAGATGTCGAAGCTGATCGTGAAGCCAGCTTGTTTTGGCGCGGTGTGATGCCCGATAGGTAAGGAATGGTTATATTGGATGGCTTCTGAAATTCGGGGGGTAGAATCGGAGGTAAGGAAGAAGCCAACCGCTCGATCAGCTTTCTGAAGCCGACGTGATTCCCATCCACGAAAAAAGCGGTCCCGGGTTTCGGAACCGCTTTTTTGTGACAGGTGATTTTTTGATTACTCTGATCGCTCTCAACCCAGCGCCGCCTGAGCCGCCGCGAGGCGGGCGACGGGAACGCGGTAGGGGGAGCAGCTGACGTAGTCCACCCCGCAGGCGACGAGGAACTTGGCGCTTTCCGGGTCGCCGGCCTGTTCGCCGCAGACGCCGATCTTGATGGCGGCCGAGGCGTCGCGGGCGTTCGAGCAGGCGTACTGGATGATCCGGCCGACGCCGACCTGGTCAAGCGACTCGAAGGGGTCCTTCTCCAGCAGTTCGGTGCGCAGGTACTCGGGGATCAGCCGGCTGCCGACGTCGTCGCGGCTGAACGCGAAGACGAGCTGGGTGAGGTCGTTGGTGCCGAAGGAGAAGAAGTCGCTGACCTCGGCCAACTCCCCGGCCACCAGTGCGGCCCGCGGGGTCTCCAGCATCGCCCCGATCTTCAGCGACCCGGACATGCCGGTGTCGGCGATGGCCTCGGCCA
>JAGRPB010000073.1 GCA_020439945.1 Verrucomicrobiia bacterium | reverse complement strand
GGAAAAAGCCGTCGCCGCTTCCGAGAAAGACAAGAAAATCCCCAAGCCACAGCGCATCGCGGACTCGCCCGTTTTCGACAAAGGCCTCCACGATCAGCCGCTCGATTCCGTCCCTCGCGGAACCCTCTCGCTTTTCGATGAGAACATGGCGTCGCCAAACATTTCCCAGACCGAAAGCGGGCGCCTCCAACTCGCTGAGTGGCTGACCGACCCGGCGAATCCACTCACTGCCCGCGTGTTCGTGAATCGCGTCTGGCATCATCTTTTCGGCACCAGGCTTGTCGAAACCGTCGACAACTTCGGGCTCCTCGGTTCAGCCCCCAGCCATCCCGAATTGCTCGACGATCTCGCGCTTCGGTTTTCCGGCGAAGAGATGCAGTGGTCGATGAAAAAACTCATCCGCACCATCGTCCTGAGCCGCACTTGGCAACTCGCCGCAATCGTCGAGGAGAGAAATCACGATGCTGATCCGGGCAATCGCCTGCTCTGGCGATTCACCCCCCAGCGGCTCGAGGGCGAAGCCATTCGCGACAGCCTGCTCTTTGTTGGCCAAGGGCTCGACGAACCGCCTGCCGACGGTTCCCAAGTTTTCACCATTTCGATGAAGCAGGCCAAGCCGCTCCAGCGCGAGATCGGGCGACGGGATTACTACTATCAAGACATCGACGAAGACGTTCGCTACCGCAGTGTCTACCTGCCGATGGCGCGCGACGTTCTCTTCGACTCACTAAAAGTCTTCGACGCGCCCGATCCCAATCTTGTAGTCGGCGGGCGAAAACTGACGACCGTCCCGACCCAGGCGTTGTTTTTGATGAACAGCTCTTTGGTCCTCGAACAGGCGAGCGCTTTGGCGGCGACGGTTTTGGAATCCGAGGTACTGCAAAGCGACGACGCGAGGATTGCATTCGTCTACGAATCTCTGCTGGCGAGGCTTCCCACAGAACATGAGAAAACGCTGATGCGCGAGTTCGTTTCCGGTAAGGGCGAGGCCGAGGCCAACAAACTTTGGGCCGAGGCGATCCAGGCCGTGATGGCTTCCGGAGAGTTTCGGACGTTATATTGATCTCGCTTCCCAAACTCCGGCTCCCCCGCACCCCTTGTCATCCCGAGCGAGCTTGCGAGCCGAGGGACCTCCCAAACCATCCAAAGCGCTGCCTTCTCGTGCGCACCAGATTAGCCAATTACTCACGATTCAGAAAACCGTGGAAACTCAAGGTAACTAGAGAGATCCCTCGGCTCGTTCCTCGCTCGGGATGACAAGGGTGAGAGGGAGGGGGGCAACGCGATGAGGCCATTCCACGGTTCGTCAAAAGTCATTACCCTTCTTCACGGAATGATCTCCGCCTTTCCATCACGCCGCGAAGCGCTCCGCACGACTGCTTGCGGCTTCGGGTCACTGGCGTTGACCAGCCTGCTGGCTCGCGAATCCCGAGGCGCCGGCGGTAACGGCATCGACAACCCGCTCGCGCCGAGACAGCCGCATTTTCCCGCTAGGGTCAAACGAGTCATCTTTCTCTTCATGCGCGGCGGGCCTTCACAGGTCGATTCCTTCGACTGGAAACCGGAGCTGACGAAGCGCCACGAGGAAGATCTCGGCGGAGGTCGGCGCTACTTCCAATCGCCTTGGGAGTTTTCCCGGCACGGCCAATGCGGCATGCCGATTTCGAATCTCTTCCCGCACACCGCCAAGCACGCCGACAAACTCTGCGTCATCAACTCGATGCACACCGATATCGGGAATCATCCGCAGGCGATCTTGCAAATGAACACCGGCAGCTTCCAGTTCGTGCGTCCGTCGGTGGGCTCGTGGGTCGTTTATGGGTTGGGCACGGAAAACCAAAACCTGCCCGGATTCATCACCATCAACCCCGATTTCTCCGCCGGCGGGGCGCGGAAGTACGGCTGCGCCTTTTTGCCCTCGGCCACTTCCGGAACCGCCATCAACCAGTGGGGCGGCGCTGACGGAAATGGACCGCCCTCGCTGAAAGGCATCAAGATTCCCTACACAGAAAATTCGACTATTCCTGTCGATCGTCAGCGCAAGCAACTCGACCTGCTCCAAGCCATCAATCGCGAGCGGCTGGAACGCGATCGCATCAACGAGCCGCTGGAGGGAATCATCCAGAGCTACGAGACCGCCTTCCGCATGCAGAGCGAAATGCCGGAGCTGATGGACGTCGAGCGCGAGCCAAAACACATCCTCGAAAAGTACGGCGTGAACAAGGAGCCGACCGACAACTACGGACGCGCCTGCCTGATGGCGCGCCGCTTCGTCGAAGCGGGCGTTCGTTTTGTCCAGATCAACCAAGGCTTTTGGGATCAGCACAAGGATCTCGTCGGTGGTCATCAGAAACTCGCCGACGAAAGCGATCAGCCCGTCGCCGCGATGCTCGCCGATCTCGAAGAGCGCGGCTTGCTCGAAGACACTCTCGTTCTCTGGGGCGGCGAATTCGGGCGCCCTCCGATATTGAACAAGGACCAGGGGCGAGATCACAACAACGTCGGCTTCACCATGTGGCTGGCCGGCGGCGGCGTGAAAGGCGGACTCCGCTACGGTGAAACTGATCCCACCGGCCAGACCGCCGAAGTCGACAAGGTCCATCTCCACGATCTTCACGCGACGCTACTGCACCTGCTCGGCCTCGATCACGAGCGACTCACCTACCGCTACGGCGGGCGTGATTTTCGCCTCACTGATGTCTACGGACAGGTGGTGAAGGGCATTCTCGCCTGATCGAACAGGGTTAGGTCGTCGAGTCAACCCTGTTGAATGGCGAAGCGGATCGGGTCGGAACTCGCAAATTCCCTTCCCGATCCTGAACTTTCAAGATACAAGGGCTTGATTGAAATCGAACGGAAAACGCCTGTGGCTCTATCTCGTCCTTGCCGTGGCGGTTTGGATTTGGACGATCTGGTATCCGGTTCACAATCGGCCGATTCAGATGGCAACATTGACCGCCATCCTTGCCGTCATTTTCATTGTCGCGATGATTCTGCCGAACCGGGCGCGGAAGTTTTTCATGATCGGATTCGTCTGTTTGTCAGCGGTTTTCGTCATCTCGATCGTGATTGGCGATAGAGAAGTGGACGAAGCGGCTTTTCGGAATTCCTTCGTGGATGAATTGCGGAAGCAGGTGGGGAAAACCTACGTCTGGGGAGGCGAAGGCTTCGCTGGCGTCGATTGTTCGGGTTTGCCAAGACGGGCATTTCGAATTGCCTGCTGGAAGAGAGGTTTCTTGGATTTGAATCCAGGGTTGTGGCGACTTGCGATTCAGAATTGGGCTTTCGATGCCAGCGCCAGCGCCATGAAGGAAGAGTATCGGGGGGAGACCCGAAATCTCGGGGTTGAAGCGGCCTCGATCTCAACGCTGAACTCAAATAAGGTCGCTCCCGGCGATCTTGCGGTGACCGAAAACGGCATTCATATGTTGGCTTACTTGGGAGAGAACCGCTGGATCCAGGCAGATCCTGGGAGGGGGCTCGTCATTATCGAAGACGCTCGAACTTCCGAAAATCACTGGTTGAATACGCCGGTCGAATTCTTGAGTTGGTCGATCCTGGCCAAGTGATATCGATCAATTCCCCAGCAGCGGCGACAGCGTGTTGAGCAGCTTCTTGCCTTCCTCGATCACGGTGGAGGGAGTGGCGGCGGGATTCTGGAGGGCTTCCTTGGCGGCTTCGATCGCTTTTTCCGGGGCTTCTTCGACGACGGTTTCGACGGCGGCGTTGACGAGGCGGGCGCTCAGATTCTCTTTCGGCTGATCGAGGGTTCCGGTGACGATCATGTCGGTCCAGAGAAAACCCTTGTTCGAGTTGATGAAGACTTTTCGCTCGGCGCCGGGAATCCAGCGCAGGGTGCCGGGTGTCACGCCGACCTGGAACTCGCCCTGGATCGCGTTGCCCTCGATGGTCAGCGAGCCCTCGAGGCGGGAGAGACCGTCGCTCTGGACGGCGATGTCGGTGATGACGATTCGGTCGCCAATCCGCTCGAAGGTGCCCCGGGCTTCGTTCAGGGTGAGTCGCTGAAAGCGCGGCGACTTCGTATATTGACCGATTTTTTCGAGGACGGGAAGGTTCGTCAGCAGGCCTTCGGCGAGGTGTAGCGTGCCGGTCTGTTTCAGGGACGAAACCGGTCCCTCCAGCTTGATATCGCCGCTGACGGTTCCGCTGATCTTTGGCTGCCAGTCGGGACCAAGCACTTTTTTGACGTCGAGATTGGAGACGAGAAGATCGAAATCGATGGGGGTTCCGGGAGTGAGGGAAACGACCCCGTTCGCGGAGAGCCGTGCGTTGTCGAATACCCGAACTTCGGCGCTGTTGACGAAGACTTCCTGTCCCTGCCAACGGATCAGGAATCGTTCGATGGCGAATTCGGGCTGGCTCGTGATAACGAGTTTGCCACCGCGTCCCGCAATCTCCCATCCGCCGCCGGCTGTGGGTTTGAGTTCGGTGGGCACGGTGCGGAGCGCGAAGGTTTCCGTCTTCGAGTCGTTGAGGACGCTGAGGTTGGCGGCGTCGACCCGGATGACGCCGATGTTGAACTCGGTGGGCAGGTATTTTTTCAGCCACCCCGGCGCCTCGGGGCCGGATGAGGTCCCGGTCGCAGCGCTGGCAGGGGCCTTGTAGACGCCGGGGAGTCGGTCCTTGGAAAACTCAAGATTCATCCGGTTGGCGGTCGCTTCGGGGACCTGCCAGGCGCCGTTCTCGGCGCCGCCGAAGTTGGCTCGGAGTCCGTCGATCTCGAGACTGGCATGGGCGGCGTCTTCGTAACCGCGGGCGCGAAAGCCGTCGGCGTAGACGGAGCCGCTCTCCCATTTCAGCGCGGCCAGTTCGACGTCCGATTTCAGACTGGTGGCGATTTTTCCGGCGAGCCAGTTGCGAAAGGCTTCGCTGTTGCGGTAGGACTCGATCCACGATTTTAGCGCGAATAATCCGACGAACAGCAGCACGAGAAGCACGCTCCCGGTGATCAGGACCCCCTTGAGCAGGCGGCTTCCGGTGTTCCCGGCTGATTTGCGGCTGGTTTGGCGTCGCTTTCTTGGCTGACTCATCGTGGCCATTTAAACCGGTCAGTTTTGGATTGTCGCGCTTTTTCCCATGGTGCAGCATCTTGCCGTGCTGGAACTTCGCAATCTCTCCTTTTCCATCGCCAAGGACGGCGAGGATATTCCGTTGATCGATCAGGCCACGCTCACGGTGCCGCCAGGTCATTTCATGGCCATCGTGGGACCTTCGGGCTGCGGGAAATCGACCCTCTTGAAACTGATCGCCGGCATCCATGTCGAGAGCGACGGCAGTCTGTTCTGGAACGGCCGCGATCTTTCCAACGAGGGCGACCTCGAGCCGGCGGAGATCGGCTACGTGCCCCAGTTCAGCATCGCCTATGAGCAGCTCACGGTGGAGGAAAGTGTGGAGAGCGTCGTGCGCCTGCGGGTGAAGACGCGGAATCGGGCGGAATTTCACGATCTGGTCGACCGGGTGCTGGAGCAGACGGGGTTGGACCCGTTGCGCCATCGGCAGGTGAAGGTGCTTTCCGGTGGCCAGAAACGACGGCTTTCGCTGGCCATGGAATTGGTGACGGATCCGGTGCTGCTACTGGCCGACGAAGTCACCAGCGGGCTGGACCCGAAGAGCGAGAACGAGATCGTGAAGCTGATGCATGGGCTCAGCCGCAAGCACCGCCGGATCGTGGTCAATGTGACGCACAGCCTGGCGAACCTGGAGCTGTACGATTCGGTTCTCGTCCTGCACGAGGGTCGGGTCGTCTATCACGGGCAACCGCGGGCGCTGGATCACTATTTCAGCGTGGAGGAGGTGGAGGAAATCTATCCACGACTCGCCAAACGGACGGCAGTCGAATGGCAGACGAGTTGGGAAAAACATCGGCCCGACTACTACGACGCGCTGCTTTCCGCGGCGAAGATCGCCGAGCAGGAGCAGGAAGCGGACGGAGGAACGGCGTCCGATGAGGCCGAGACGAGCGGGGCCGCCAAGACGCCCGGTGCCCTCGCGCAGTTTTTCGCCTTGTTCTTTCGCCGCTGCCGGATTTTTGCGCGCGACGGCGGTCAATTGTTCCTGCAGATCGCGATCCTGTTGGGATTCCCGGTGTTGGTGATCCTGTTCGCGCTGGATGGCGTGGGCGAGACGCGTTCGCTATCGGACCGGCTGCCCTCGACCCTGGCCGAGTACCAGCAGGAAAAGGAGATCGTCGAACACAACCTGAATCTCGGCGGACTCGTCTCGGGCCTGGTGATGTTTCAGGTGATCCTGCTCACCCTGATGGGCTCGAACAATGCCGCGCGGGAGATTGCCGGAGAACGGTTGATTTTTGAAAAGGAAAAATTCGGGGGCGTCCGACCGCTGACCTACCTGTCCAGCAAGCTGGCATTTCTGGGGATGCTGGTGGCCATTCAGTCGATCTGGATGGCGGTGTTCGTGCAGAACATCTGCCACATTCCGACGACCCAGTTCTGGCCGCAGCTGGTGCTTCTGCTGTTGGTCAACGCGGCGATGACGGCGGTCTGCCTCGGCATTTCCTCGATGGCGAAAACGGCCGACCAGGCTTCGTTGCTGAGCATTTACCTGGTGGGTTTCCAGTTGCCGCTTTCGGGCGCCGTGCTGGCGCTGCCGAAGGTGGCCGGGTGGATCACGAGGCCTTTCATTTCCGCCTATTGGAGTTGGGCGGGGATCATGAATTCGCTGGAGAGCAGTTTTCGCTCGGCGGTGGACCGCGTCACCGAGACATGGCTGGCGCCGGCCTGGGTGTGTTTCGCCGTGCTGCTGGCCCATGTCGCCGGGGGGCTGTTCATCGCCTATATCGGGGTGAAGAAATCGCGTTGGGAGTGAGGTGTTCGTGTGCTCGGAAAAGGCGGGATTGAGTCGGGAAAGTTCCGTGTTAGGGTTTCGCGGAATTTTCCGGAGCTACCATGAAACGGCCTTTTATCTCCCTTGCTCTCTGGTGGTTGACGCTGATGGCGTGCTCGGTTTTCGGCATCGCCGGGGCGGAAACCATCACCGTCGACGGCCAGAGCTACGAAAACGCCGAGATGGCCGAAATTGGCGAAGACGGCGTCTGGTACGAGGTGGGCGAGGAGAAATACGTGGTGGTGCCGTGGGCGAAGTTGAGCCAGTTCCAGATCGCGAATGTAAAGTCGCGGTTCAAGGACTCGCTCGATCATCTCCGGCACCAGGCGCTTTGGGTCGAGGGATCGGTTTTCGAGAAAGTCGCCGACGGTATCGTCGTTCAGACCAAGATCGATCTCGACGCGGGCGAGTCCAAGGCGGCTGAGAGCGGTCTGCCGCAATACAAGAACGGCGGGGTCATTACCCACGGGATGGTAATCATCAAGGATCTGCAGGATTCCGCGATCCGCAAACCGGGCGATCCGGTGGAGGGCATCTTCTATCAGGATGGCACCTTCACCTACGAGATGGCCGGGTTCAACCTGGTGAAGGAATTGCCGAAATGCACCCAGGCGAAGCCCGAGTGGGCCAGCGTGCGCGAATGGACCAACCGTGAGGGCAACAAGCTAACGGCCAAGGTGATCGCCACGAAAGAGGGTAAATGCCTGTTCGAACAAGCCAACGGGAAGACCTTTCCCTACGAGATTGCGAACCTGTCGGACGAGGACCAGAAAATCATCGAGAAGTTTCAGAAACGGGCGCTCGCGATTCCCGTTTTCTGAGCTTTTTGCGTCAACGTTTTCGCCGGCGGTCGGGGCGAATGGGAAAATGTCGCGCGACTCGTCCGAACCGCGGAAGGTTCCAAACTTCATCCCGGGAAGGGAAAAAGATTGAGGGAAGCGTGGCCTTCTCGGTATGCTACCTTTTCGAAGCGGCGGCGTTTCATCGAGACAGGACGCGGCTTCCTCTCTTTTTCTCCTTTCTCTTTCCATCCATTCATCATGCCACGACGAGCCAGTTCCGGAATCAGTGTCGGCCAGATCCTCGGCATCGGTGCCGCCCTGATCGGATTTCTCGTGGCGGCGGTGTTGTTGTTCAAGGTGGTGGCCAGCGACTTCGTCGGCGGATCCGGAGGCGGCGGTCGCGGTCTGGCGGGCGCCAGTTCGCTCCCGATCGGCAGCTATATCGACAACGGGCGCAGCCTCGGTGGAAACGTCTATCGCTTTCGCGGCAAGGTGGAGGAAACCCTGAAGTGGACTCCCGATCGCGGCCGTCTCATTTCCGTCGATGCCAGTGAGGCCGGAAACAACGCGCTGTTGCCGGTGCTCGTTCCCGAAACTTTCAGCAGTCTCAACATCGATCGCGGTGCGGAATTCGATTTCGTGGTCCGCGTTGATCGTGACGGGTTGCTCGTCGCCGAAGATGTTGATCAAGGTTAGGAAAAAGATTTCCCGCACGTTTCTCATGAAAACTCCCGCTTCATCGATGACCGTTTCGTCCCGAATCTCCATCGCGGTCGTGAGCCTGCTGGCGATCGGACCGGGGCTCGCTTTCGGCCAGGTCTATACGCCCCCGTCTTCGCAGCCCACGCAGGCCCCTTCGGGCGGGGGAGGCGGCACCAACACGACGGTGGTCAACCGGCAACCGTCGCAGGGAAATCAACAGACGGCGGGAAATGACCTCCCGTGGCTCGACCCGACGAACAACGTCTTCCAGTTCGACGGCAAGACGTTCAACATCCAGGACAACCAGATTTTTCGCTCACGCTTTGAGAAGTATCTCAACGCGCCCGAGGCGACATCGGAGATGGATGAAGCCTATCGGAAATCCATTCGCGACGTGCTGGATGCGCTCTCTCCCCATACCACACCCGACCTGACCGGGGCGGTGGCGAATCTCCAATACGCCGCCGAGTTTCCCCAGGATGCCCGGCTTTGTGAGTCGCTGGCCAACGCGATTTACCGGGTCTGGCTGGCGAAAAAATCGGTGCACGAATTGAGGCAGATCAACCAACAACTGGACGCCAAACGCCGAGACCTGAACTGGGAATTCGATTCCTTCAAAGACAAGCCTTTGTCGGCGCCGACCAGTTCGAGAGAAAGGGCGGAAACCAAGAAGATGAACGCCGAGGCCGGCAACGAACTCGAAAAGGCCGGTCACATTACCGGAGTTGTCCAGCGCATCGCCGAAGTCGAAGCTGAGCGGGTTGCCAACAAAGCGAAAATGGAACTGTCCGAAATTGAAGCGAAGCTCGAGTTCCAGGGATTGATCGTTCAGTTTTTCATGCAGCGCCGCTTCGAACACGTCATCATGGGCGCGCGACTCTACACCGAATTCTTCAAGGACGGCTCGGGCCGGCTCCAGTTCGAGGAAGGGTCCGATATCGAGCAAACCTTCTCAAAAAGCATCGGCTTCAATCCCACCATCACCACACTCGATGCCTTCGCCAACGAAGCCATCCGTGATGTGAACCAATCGGTGGAGTCGTTCGGTTTCCTTCTTGAGCAGGGTGAGATCGATGGAGCCACCCGCCAGTTGCAGCAGGCTTTCCTGACCGGCGAATACATGCCGTCCGTGCAGACAGTGCCGCGCGAAAAAAAACGGGAAGTGCTCGGCTACGCGCGGAATTCCTTCCAGCTGGTGAACGCCATGGAAGTGAAGGACTACACGCTGGCCGAGAAACTCGTGTCCGAAATGCGGGAGCAGGCGGGCGACTTCGATCACTCCAAACCGCTGGCGGCCATCGAGACCGCGAAGATTGCGAGCACCATGCGGATTCGCACCGCCAAGAACGCCGCGCTCCGGGGCGATCAGCTGGTCTATGAGGAAAATATCAAGGCCGCGGCCGAGATCTGGCCGACCAATCCTGAACTGAAAGCCCAGTTCAATCTCATTGCCGACGCCGGCGACGTGCAGGAACAGGCCAAGATCGAGTTCGATCGGTTGCTCAGCACCCAGAGCTTTCGCCAGATCTACGACAACAAGGCCCGCTTCATCGCCGCGACCGTCGACGATCCCGACCGACAGGAAGCCCTCGATCAGATCGTCGGCAACATCCTGGAAATCGAGACCTCGATGAAACAGGCCGACGGCTTCGCCAAGGCGGGGAATCCGCACATGGCGTGGGAGCTGATCGAGAGCACCTTCCGCAAATTTCCCGACGACGTGCCGCTCAGCGCGATGCGTTCCGATCTCTCCACCGAGGTGGCCGAGTTCGTCCGCGCCTTGAAGAATGCCGAGAACCTGGAGCAACGGAACGAGACCGGTTCCGCGCTGGCCTGGTTCCTCAAATCCCGGCGCATGTATCCCCAGAGTCGCTTCGCGCAGGAGGGCATCGACCGCCTGGTCGCGAAGATCCTGCCGGATGAATCTTCCGGTGGCGGCATTGGATCGGACCGCATCTCGACCGAAGAAAACTCCGGGAGCGGCTTCGATTCGGCTTCTAGTTTTTGAAGTCAGTATGGCGAAAAATTCGTCCTCTCCCGATAAAGGGACGAAATGAGTTCGCGCGGCGAAATTCTCCGGGATTCCGACCGAATGCGATTGACGAATCAGCGGGGACGCGTCTCTTTTGGCGCTGGATCACCGGATTTCCGCCGGTTTTCGCGTCCTCCCGTTCCGATGAAGTTTTTTGCCCAGGCTTCGAGGGTTTTCCTCGCCGTCTCTGCGCTTGCCGCGGCCACTTTTCTGTCTTCCTGCACCGTGGCGGAGAACGGGCAGATCATCTTCGGTCCCGTGCCGGCCGAAAAGCCCGAGCCGAAAGAGCCGAGTGCCCAGTCGAAATACTACAGCTCGGTGCACTACATCTGGGTCGACGAGAAGAATCTCGATACGCTGACGCAGTCGAATTCGCGGGTCGAAGTCGATCTCGGCGACCAGCGTGCCCGGGTGTATCGCTCAGGAAAAGGCGCGGACAAGCTCATCATCGAGACGCAGATTTCCACGGGGAAAGAAGGGCACAACACGCCCAGTGGCAGTTATCACTTCCTCGAAAAGAACATCGACAAGCATTCGAACCTCTACGGGAAATGGGTGGATGCCGACACAGGCGACACCGTGATCAGCGATGGCGATGCCCGTAATCCGCCCAGTTCCGGAAACGCCGTTTTTCGAGGCGCCCCGATGCCCTACTGGTGCCGCATCACGCCTGGTGGCGTCGGCATGCACATCGGGTATGTGCCCAATTATCCGGCCTCCCACGGATGCATTCGCGTCCCCAAGCAGGTCCAGCCGCTGATTTTCAGTAAAGTGCGCGTCGGCACCCCGGTGACGATCATTCATTGATTCAGGTGAGCGCGGTCAGCGACCGCGCCTACAAGGTTCGCAACGAAGCGTGGAAAGGGGTGCGCGGTGCTTGTCCATGCTTGAGAAATTGTTCGGAGGGCGAATATGTAGGCGCGGTCGCTGACCGTGCTCAAGATCTGTCGCTCACGGTGAAGAGGGTATGGTCGCCCATTCAACCCTCTTGGGTCCTCTGCCCACAACCAAAGCCAACAACCCGCTACTCATGTCATCCCGAGAAAGAGAATCCGCCGCTCGGATCGAAGAGGGATCAAAGAACACCTGGGAAATCTCAAGACTGACCAATTTTCAGAGGCGACTCATGTAGCGGAATTCGTGAGAATTCCGCAATCGGAGGCAACGGTCGGAATTCTCACGAATTCCGCTACCCCTTGGCTCGTTCGCGTTAAGTTTTTTAGGAGCGGGCTTGCGAGCCGAGGGAGCTCCCAGTGGCCGCGAAAGTTTCGACCGAGGAAAACCGATCGCCCTCTCGCAAAAAGTCCTGAACTCAATTCCCGCGGGCGGGACACGAGCTTGTGAAATTTTTCACAAAGGTCTTGCGGCGGTTTTTGCTCCACGTAACGTAACCTGTCTCGAAACCGCGACCGACGCACGTCATGGCCGATTCTCCTGCCACCTCTCTCCAGCACGCCGCCTACGACTCGAAGGTCGAGGGCAACGTGATTTTCACCCGGGTCGACTCCGCCATTAACTGGATGCGGAAAAACTCGCTCTGGCCGATGCCGATGGGTCTCGCCTGTTGCGCGATCGAGCTGATGGCCACGGGCGCCTCGCGATTCGACATCTCGCGTTTCGGCGCCGAGGTGATGCGATTTTCTCCCCGCCAGAGCGACGTCATGATCGTTGCCGGCACAGTGACCTACAAAATGGCGCTGGCCGTAAAACGGATCTGGGACCAGATGCCCGAGCCAAAATGGTGTATCGCCATGGGCGCCTGCGCCAGCAGCGGCGGCATGTATCGCAGCTACGCGGTGCTGCAGGGAATCGACAATCTCATTCCCGTCGATGTCTACGTGTCCGGCTGCCCGCCGCGTCCCGAAGCGCTGATCGATGGGCTGATGAAGCTTCAGAAGAAAATCGAGGGCGAGGCTTCCACGGTCGCTCAGCTGAAAACCGGCGCCCCGGAACCTGAAACGGTCGAAGCCTGATCGAGTTTTTTTCGACGTAGACTTTTTTCACCATGAGCAGCGCCGCTGACATCGCCAAGTCGCTCCAGGACGAGTTCGGAGCCGCGATCCTTTCGACCGTGGAATTCCGCGGCGAACACACCGCGATTGTCGATCGCGAAAAGGCTCGCGACATTCTCGCTCACTGTCACGGCAAACTCGGATTCGATTACCTGATCGACCTGAGCAGCGTCGATCACTACGGCGAAGATCCGCGCTGGGAGTTGGTCTACGAACTCTATTCGCTGGCCAACGGCGAGAACGTCCATCTTCGGATCAAGTACACGCTGCCCGAGGACGAGAAGGCGCCCACGGTGTCCGATCTCTGGCCGACTGCCAACTGGCACGAGCGCGAGGTCTACGACATGATGGGGATCGAGTTTGACGGTCACCCCGACCTGCGCCGCATTCTCATGTGGGAGGGATATCCCTTTTTCCCGCTGCGAAAAGATTTCCCGCTCGCAGGTAGACCCAGCGAGATGCCGGACGTCGCCTTCACCAATCGCGCCCCGCTTGCTGGCGGCCCGTTCGTGACCGCGCCCACTAGCGGCAGCACCGTGAAACGCGAGCCGCGCTCGCGCGAAATGGACTGAGAAACGGTTTTTCGGTTCGCGGTTGCCGGTTTCCGGTCAGTCATTCAGGAAACTGGCCTCGAGCAGGCGTGCCAGCGTTTCGGCAGCTTGTTGGCCGGTTTCGATGACTTCTTCGTGACTCAAGGCATCGGGCGTCATTCCCGCGCCAAAGTTGGTGAGGCAGGAAAATCCGGCCACTTCGATTCCGAGCGCGCGGGCCTGGATCGCTTCCGGCACCGTGGACATGCCAACGGCATCGGCGCCCAGCGTGCGCAGCATGCGGATCTCGGCAGGCGTTTCGTACTGCGGTCCCGGCATCCAGGCGTAGACCCCGGCGGGGAGCGGAATGCCCAGTTCGTCGGCCTGATCGTGAAACAACTGACGGAGCGATCGAGAGTAGACCTGGGTCTGGTCGATGAAATGCGGACCACCGGTGAGCGGGCTCTGGCCGGTGAAGTTGAGGTGATCGGCGATCTGCATCCACTGGCCGGGGCGGAAACCTTCGTTGATGATGCCGGCCGCATTGGTCAGGATGAGCTTCTCGATGCCAAGCGCAGCCATGGCGCGAATTCCGGCGGCGACCTCGCGGGCGCTCCAGCCTTCGTAGAGATGCACGCGGCCTTGGGCAATCACGATTTCGATTCCGCCGATGCTTCCGAAAACGAACCGGCCCTCATGCCCCGGCACCGTGCTGACCGGCAGACCTTCCAGATCTGCGAAGGCGACGGTTTCCTCGATTTTGATCCGGCTGACAAATCCGCCCAGCCCGGAACCGAGCACCAAGCCGATGCGCGGATGGCGATCGCGGATCGAGGCCGGGAAGTGGGCACGAGTGAATTCATTCATGGCGCTGAGGGAACCACGGATGGATGCGGATGAACACGGATTTTTTCTGAAAAGGGGACCGCTGATATACGCTGATGGGCGCTGATTTTTTTCGGACTGGTCGAAGCGTTCTTTGCCCTCGGATAGAAAGGGCGCGCCCGATGAAATCGAACCGTTTCTCAGCCAAAGATAAGCGCTAATCAGCGAAGATAAGCGGTTCAATCTTCATCACGCTGGCGCCTGACCACGAGCCGCCGAATGAGGTGGTAGAGCATTTCGAGCCGGCCGACCTCGGCTCCGGCGTTGAAACCAATTCGCAATGGCTCGCCCCAGATCGGTTCGATCTCGACTTCGCGACCTTCAAGATAGTCGATGACGCTGGAGGGCAGGTAAGCGCCCATCGGTTTCGTGTTCTCGATGTTTTTCTCCGCGAAGGAAACGGGAATCTCGTGCCCGAGTTTTTTCGCGATGGCGATGACCTCGTGCATCAGGCCTCGGGTCAGGTAAAGCAGGTCCTCGTCCGCGAGGATTTGGCCGACATCGATTCCGCCCGCGGCAATCGCGAGGCCATTGAAGGGAACGTTCCAGACCAGTTTTCGCCAGTGCGCGAGGCCCAGGTCTGGGGATACGGAACAGACCACACCGCAGCGTTTGAAATCCCCCTGTATCTCCCAAGTCCGTGGCAATGGCAGTCCGGAATACTCGCCCATCTCGATCTTTCCGTGCCCGATGTGATGGATGACTCCGGGCTCTATTCGATTCAGGCACACGAAGCAGAGACCGCCGAGGACGTTCTCCGCCCCGAAGCGCTCGGCGAGGTATTCCTCGTTGCCGAGTCCGTTCTGGAGTGTCATCAGCATGGTCGAGCCGTCGGCTTTCAGCAGCGGCGGAATGAGCGTGTCGAGCGCTTCATTGGCCGTCGCCTTCATCGCGATCAGCACCAGATCCACCGGGCCGATTTCCTCGGTGGTGGCGTAGGCGTTGACTTTCTGGAGGTGAAAGTCGCCCTGTTTGCTGAGGATTTTCAGCCCTCGCTTGCGGACGTGTTCCAGATCCGATCGCATCAGGAAATGCACGTCGCGCCCATACTGCGCCAGCTTGCCGCCGTAGTAACACCCCACCGCCCCCGACCCGACCACCGCGATGCGGTAGTTCGGCAAAATGTGGCGGGATTTCATCGATTCGGAATCGGGCATGGGGACACTCCCCGTGAGGCTCGCCGAAATGGTGGAGGATTTCAATAAGCCGGTCCTTCCGTCCGGGGGTCATCAAAGACGAACTTCCTCCGATCTAGTGACGTTCTTCACGTCCCCCGCGAACGCGGCATCTCCTCGCTTGCCTTCTTAGGATGAATCTTCCGATGATTCGCTTCCGATGACCAAGCCCAAAAACGAGAAACCTCCCGAAGCGGGGCGTCTTCATTCGCTCGATACCTACCGCGGACTGGTGATGTTCTTCCTTGCCGCGAGCGGGTTTTCGCTGGCGGCGGCGGCGAAGGAGGCGGGCGGAGAACTGGCGCCAGAATGGTTGCAGACGTTGGGCTTTCACAATTCGCATCCCGAATGGCTGAGCCAGTTCGAGCTGGTCGGCTTTTCGCTGTGGGACATGATCCAGCCGTCGTTCATGTTCATCGTCGGCGTCTCGATGCCATGGTCGTATGCGAAGCGGGCGTCGCTCGGGCATTCCTGGGCGAGACGCGCCCGACATGCGTGGGGAAGGGCGATCATCCTCACCCTGCTGGGCGTTTTCCTGCAATCGATGCGGCAGCCGGAGACGAATTGGATTTTCACCAACGTGCTCAGCCAGATCGGGTTGGGCTACGGACTCCTGTTTTTCCTGGTCGGGAAACCTTTCCGGCTCCAGGCCATTGTCGCGGCGGTGGTTTTGGTCGCGACGTGGTTGGTTTTCGTTCTCTATCCCGCTCCCGAAGGAACGACTGGCCTGGCGGCGCACTTCCAGCAGGGGACCAACGTTTTCGAGGCCGTGGATCGCTGGTTCCTGAACCTGTTTCCGCGATCGAAACCGTTCGATGGCCATCCCGGCGGTTACGCTACACTGAATTTCATCCCGGCCTTCGTGACCATGCTGTTTGGCGTGATGTGCGGACAACTGCTGCGTGACAAGGATCGCGCCGATCGGGAGAAGCTTCGTCGATTGGTGATCGCCGGTGCGATTTCGCTGGCGATCGGTGCGGTGCTCGGGCTCTCGATCTGTCCGGTGGTGAAGCGCATCTGGACGCCGTCGTGGGTGTTGTTCAGCGGCGGCTATTGCATCTGGTTGTTGGCCCTGTTGTTCTGGATCGTGGACATGTGCGGTTTCCGAAAGTGGACCTTTCCCTTTGTGATCGTGGGGCTGAATCCGATCACGGCTTACTTCATGAGCATGACGATTCGGCGATGGACGGGCGATCAGCTGAAAACGCACCTGCCGGACGCGTGGTTCGCGGGAGCGGGCGGGGTGGTGGTGGAGTCTGCGCTGGTGATGGTGGTCTTCTGGTTGATCCTCTGGTGGATGTATCGGAACCGCGTGTTTGTGCGAATCTGAACCGCGAATGGACGCGAATGAACTCGAATTTTTTGAACTGCTGATTTTCGCTGATGGGCGCTGATTTTCTCTACTGATGAATTTGATGATGAAATCGTTGTGCTTGGGATTACTCGCGGGGTTCCTGCTCGTTCCAGGTTTCGGACAGGGGGCGGAAAAGAAGAATGTCCTGCTGCTGATCTCGGACAACCAGTGCTGGTTCGACATGGGGTGCTACGGGCATCCGCTGGTGAAGACGCCACACCTCGACGAACTGGCGGCTCGGGGGGTGCGATTCGAACAGGCCTTCGCGACGACGGCGTCCTGCGGACCGAGTCGGGCCGTCATGTACACGGGTTTGCTGACACATTCGAACGGGCAATACGCGCATCCGCATCGGGAGCACAATCAACAGCTCCGCGACGACGTCGTGACGGTCTTCGCGATGCTCAAAGAGAATGGCTATCGGACTGGCCTGATCGGCAAGGATCACATCAAGCCGATGGAGAAATACCCGATCGATTTTTTGCCGAAGGGGAGCACCCGCGACGTGGTGACGATGGGGAAGAAGGCGGAGGAGTTTCTCGAGACGACTCCGTCCGATGATCCGTTTTTCCTGGTGATGTCTTACCATGATCCTCACCCGACATCGATCGATGGCTCAGGCTGGGGGATCAAGGAGGCCACGCCGGGCTATGAACCGATCACTTATGATCCGAAAGACGTGCCAGTGCCCGGATTCCTGCCCGATACCGCGGAAGTGCGGGAAAGTCTGGCCGGATACTTCCAGCAGATCACGCGAATGGACCATGGCGTGGGGCTGGTGATGGATTCGCTGAAAGAATCGGGCCGGGAGGACGATACGCTCGTCATTTTCATCAGCGATCATGGCACCTCCGAACCGGGCGCGATGGGAACCCATTACGAGCCTGGCGTTCGCGTGCCGTTCATCGTCTGGCACGCGGGCCTGAAAAAGCCGGGATCAGTCAACCAGGCGCTGGTCGCGTTCACCGATCTCACGCCGACCTTTCTCGATTGGACGGGTACGAAATTCGACGCCTACCCGCTGCACGGTCGCAGCCTCCTGCCAATTCTCGACACGCCCGAACCGGAGGGGTGGGATTCGGTGGTGCTCAGTCACATCGGTCATGATGTGTTCGCCCATTACCCGATGCGAACCTTGCGGGAGCGGCGCTGGAAATTGATCTGGAATCTCCTGCCGGGACAGGAATATCCCCTCCCGATCGATACCTTTTCGCGACGGCTCTGGTCGGGAATTCGGGAGCGTGGCGACACGATGATCGGTCCGAGAACGGTCGAGCAGTTTCTCCATCGTCCGCGGTTGGAGCTTTACGATCTCGAAAGCGATCCTTGGGAAACCGAGAATCTGGCAGCCGATCCGTTTCATCGTCAACGCGCCGAAACGATGGCGAAAGATCTCGTCGGTCGACTCGAAAAGCAGGGCGATCCCTGGCTTCGGAAATACCATCCGCTTCGCGAAAGTCAGGCGGATCCGGCGATTTCCGAATGAGTCAACAGGGTTGAGTCCGAGAGTTAACCCTGTCAGGTCTCGCGGGATGAGGAGATTCGGTGAAAAACGATCATTTGGACGTTTGGACGCCTAATTTTTGAGCGCCTCGGACGTTTTGGTGTCTAAGGAAAGTTGAACGCTCCATGTCGCCGCTGCCCCAGCTCCTGTCCGCGCGACTGGCCGATTCTGGCGGCCAGCTGACGCTTGATGGCGGCCTGGCGACGGAGTTGGGACGCGCGGGTTGCGATCTCAACCACCCGCTCTGGTCGGCGAGAGTGTTGCTTACCAATCCCGCTGCGATCGTGATGGCGACTCGGGCGTTTGCCGAAGCCGGAGCCGACATCGTGGCGACGGCGACCTACCAGGCCACGTTTGAGGGGCTGGAGCGAATGGGCGTCGATCGTGCGAACGCGGAACAGTTCTTTCACAAGGCAGTGGATCTGGCTCGCGAGGCGGCGGTGACGGCTGGTCGCGATCGTCCGCCGCTGGTGGCGGCGAGCATCGGTCCCTACGGCGCTTTTCTCGCCGACGGCTCGGAGTATTGCGGCAACTACGGGCTGACGATTCCCGAGTTGGCCCGCTTTCACCGCGATCGTCTTGCGGTTCTGGTGGAGACGGGCGCGGACGTGATGGGCTTCGAGACTTTTCCCTCGGCCGTCGAAGCGCGGGCGGTGGCGGATCTGCTGACCGAATTTCCCACCGCCGAAGCCTGGATCAGTTTCAGCTGTCGCGATGGGCAGCATCTCTGGGATGGCTCGACGATCGAGGAAATCGCCGAGGATCTTGAGGATCATCCGCAGATCACGGCAATCGGCGTGAATTGCGTGGATCCCGGGCACGCGGTCGAGTTGATTTCGCGGCTGCGCGATGCGGCGCCGGACAAGGCGGTCATTGCCTATCCGAATGCGGGTCGCGGCTGGAATGCCGAAACCGGTGACTGGCGTGGAATCGACACGCCGGAAGACTTTTCCCGACGCGCTCTGGCTTGGCGCGAAGCGGGAGCGTCGATTATCGGCGGCTGCTGCCAGACGACGCCCGATCACATCCGGGCACTTGCGGAATCCACGATCGGCTCCTTGGTTGGGCAGTCATGAGTCAAGCCAGCGTGTCGTCGCCCCTCTCCGTTTCCGATCAATTGCTCGAAGCCACCGACACGCTCTGCCGCGAGTTGGACGGTCTGGCGTTTTCCGAGCCGACGGCCTGCGTTTACAACCCTTTGGTCTACGCCCGTGCTCCGCACGAGCAATATCTGCGGCGCTTCGGCGATTCGAAGAAGCGCGTCCTGATGCTCGGGATGAATCCGGGTCCCTTCGGCATGGCGCAGACCGGGGTGCCCTTCGGTGAAATCGCGGCGGTGCGCGACTGGATGGGGATTGAGGCTCCGGTGGCGAAGCCGGACCCGGAACATCCGAAACGACCGGTAGAAGGTTTCGACTGTCCAAAATCGGAGGTCAGTGGGCGCCGACTCTGGGGCTGTTTCGCTGAGCGTTTTGGTTCGCCGGAGAAGTTTTTCGCCGAACATTTCGTGGTGAATTATTGCCCGCTGGTCTGGATGGAAGCGGGCGGAAAAAATCGGACCCCGGACAAGTTGCCCGTCGGCGAAATGGCGCCGGTCACGGCGGCCTGCGATCGTTACCTTGGGCGGGTCATTGAATTGTTGGAGCCGGAGTTTGCTGTGGGCGTAGGCGCTTTCGCCGAGCAGTGTCTGGGGCGGGTGATTGACGAACTGGCGCTGGAGTCACCGCCGAAACTTGGGCGGATTCTGCATCCGAGTCCGGCCAGTCCCGCCGCGAATCGCGATTGGGCCGGCGCGGCGACGAAGCAACTCGAAGCGCTGGGGGTCTGGTGATGAAAGCGATGATTCTCCCCGAGATCGTGTCGCTGGACGATTGTGATGCGCCGCTGCAATTGGCGGAGCTGCCGATGCCGGAACCGAGGGAGGGAGAAGTCCTGATCGAAGTCGCGGCCTGCGGCGTTTGCCATACGGAGTTGGATGAAATCGAAGGTCGCACCGCGCCTCCGCGCCTGCCCGTCGTGCTCGGGCACGAGATCGTGGGGCGCGTGACCGCGCTCGGCAAGGGGGTGATCCGTCTTCGGGAAGGCGATCGCGTCGGGGTGGGGTGGATTCATCATTCCGACGGCGGGCCGGAAGAAAACGTCAGCGAGGCGTTTCGCGCCACGGGTCGAGACGTGAACGGTGGTTACGCGGAATTCATGACGGTGTCGGAGAACTACGCATTTCCCCTTCCGGAGGTTTTTTCCGACACGGAAGCGGCGCCCTTGCTTTGCGCGGGAGCGATCGGCTATCGGGCGCTGAAATTGACGGGGCTGAAGAATGGCCAACCGTTGGGTCTAACCGGATTCGGTGGATCGGCGCACCTGGTTCTCCAGCTTTCGCGGCACCTCTATCCCGATTCGCCGATCCACGTGTTTGCTCGCGATGAAGGTGCGAGGGCGTTTGCGCGGGAACTCGGCGCGGACTGGGCGGGCGCGACGGAAGACCGGGCTCCCGAGTCGTTGAGGGCGATCATCGATACGACTCCGGCGTGGAAACCGGTGGTGGAAGGACTGCGAAATCTCGCGCCCGGAGGCCGTCTGGTGATCAATGCGATTCGAAAAGAGGTGGGCGATCGCGAAGCCCTGCTCGGAATCAATTACCACGACGATCTCTGGTTGGAGCGCGAGATCAAATCGGTGGCGAACATCACCGGCGCGGACATCGCGGAGTTTCTTCCCATCGCCGGAGAGATTCCCATTCGGCCCGAGGTGACGGAGTATCCTCTCGACCGGGCCAACGAGGCGCTGATTTCTCTGAAAAGAGAATCGGTTCGTGGCGCGAAAGTCTTGCGCGTCAAGGGGAATTGAGGGCATGATCCTCCGGATTTTGGCGGTTTCGCGTCATTGCGATTCACGCCTGAAAAAACGAAGAAGAGCGGGTTGCCGGTTGGGCCGGAGGAAATGCGAAACAGACAGACGAGAGAGTGTGGCCGGTGCCTGTTTTGGCAACTCGGCAGGGTGGCGCTGGCGGCGGTGGTCCTGAGCGCGATGGGGAGTTGTGCGCCCGGTTTTTACCAGAAGATGGCCGATCGCGAGACGCAGCGGATTCTTTTCGGCAAAACGGGCAAGGTCGAGAACGTTGATCCCGAATCGCTTGATATCCAGGAGGAGGCGATGAAATCGCTCGACGATCTGGAGAAAAACGACCAGAGGGAGGAGTATCTCGGCAAGATGGCGGAGATCGAGCAGGGCGCCCGGGTGCTGAAACTCGATGACGCCCTCGACCTGGCGATTCATCACAATCGCGGCTACCTGAGCCAGAAAGAGACGCTCTACCTGCAGGCGCTGGACCTGACGCTGACGCGGCACGAGCTGGCCCCGATTTTTTACGGAAATCTCGACGTGGGCACGCAGAGTGACGCGCGCGAGGGCGATCAGCCGCCGGAAAAAATCGAGGTTCAAACGGAGCAGGATGTGATCGATCCGCTGACGGGCGACCCGGTGCTCGATCCGGAGACGGGAAAGGTGAAGACCGAGATCGTCACGGAAATCATCGAGAAGAAGGTAGACGGACTGATCGCCACGAACACCTTCACCCGGCACCAATCCGTGGGCTTCACCATGCTGCAGCGAACCGGGGCGCGACTGGCGGCGGATTTCACTTCCGACTTCCTCAGCTTCGTGGCCGGTGATCGTTCGATCAATCACTCGGCTCTGGCGGTGACGCTGACGCAGCCTTTGTTGAAGGGCGGGGGATTCAAGGTGACGCTGGAGAACCTCACCCAGGCCGATCGCGATCTGCTCTATGCGATGCGCGATTTCGCCAACTTCCGTCGGGATTTCATCGTGGGCATCGTGGCGCGCTATTACAACGTCCTCCAGGCGCGCGACACGGTGCGAAACAACTACGTGGCCTATGACGGATTCCGGAAAATCGTGGCGCGTGAGGAAGCGCTGGCGGAGGAAGACCGGCGCACCCAGACCGAACTGGGGCAGTTGCGGCAGGCGATGCTGCAGGCGGAGAGCCAGTGGGTGAACGCCGTCCGAGACTACGAAAACCAGCTCGACGAGATGAAGATCGAACTGGGCCTGCCGCTGGACGACAAATTCATTCTCGAGGAAGACGAGATCAGTCGACTGAAAATCGAGGATCCCGATATCAAGCGCGATCAGGCGGTGAAAGTGGCCATGGTGGCCCGGCCCGACTTGCAGACCGTGACCGATCGAATCGACGATGCGGAGCGTCGGATCAAGGTGGCGAAAGTCGAGCTTCAGGCCGGTCTCGATGCCGTGGCGCGCTACGATGCGATCAGTGATCCGGGTGATATCACGCCGAACATCAACTTCGAACGAAAGAACTGGTCGGCGGGCCTGGAACTGGACCTGCCGCTCGATCGCAAGGCGGAGCGAAATTTCTATCGGTCCACGTTGATCGAGCTGGAACAGGCGAAACGCCAGGAAACGCTCGCCCACGATCAGGTCAGGCTTCAGGTTTACGATGACTGGCGCGCTCTGGAGCAGGCGCGGCGCAATTACGAGATCAGCCAATCGGGGGTGGAGCTGGCGCAGCGCCGGTTGGAGGAGCAGCAATTGCTTAACGAGCTTGGTCAGGGAGACGCGCGTGACCTCATTGATGCTCAGCGCGACCTCGTTAACTCATTGAATCAGCGCACCTCAACGCTGGTCGATCATACCTTGGCGCGTTTACGTCTTTGGCAGGATATGGGCGTCCTCTATATTAATGGCGACGGTTCGTGGGAGAAGAAGCTAGAGGCGGAGGGCCAAGCCGATGAGTAAAAAGCCGATTCTCATAACTGGATTAATTATTGCTGCCGTGGCAGCTGCAATTGCCGTAAAAGGCACAAGCAGTGGAGCCAAGGGCGATACCGCTCTGCCCGAATTCGAAGTGAAGCGCGGCGATCTGGTGATCGACGTTCTGGAGGGCGGGAACATCCACGCGCTCCAGTCCCTCGAAATCAAAAACGAGGTCAAGATCAACGCGGGAACCAAGGTTCTGGAGATTGTTGACGAGGGCTATCAGATCACGCCGGAGGATGTGCAGAACCGGATGGTTCTCGCCCGCCTGGATCCCTCGGGCATCGAGGAGATGATCGTCGATCACGACGTGGAATTTCAACAGACCGAGGCCGCCTATGCCGAGGCCAAGCAGAACCTCGAAATCGAAGAGAGCGAGAGCCTCAGCGAGGTGAAGCTGACCCGACAGGTGCTTCGGTTTGCCCTGCTGGACTTCCAGAAATTCGTCGGTGAAAAAGCCGCCAGCGAGGTGCTCCAATCGCTGACGCTTCCCTACGATGTCGATTCCATCGCGGGATATGAGAAGGATGCCACCGACGAGATCCTGAAAAGCTTTGATGCCCAGAAGCTGATGACCGAAAACGAGGGGGATCCGACGGAGGATTCCCGTTTCCACGCAGGCGCCAGTGAGAGCCAGGCGTCGACGGTCGATTTCGCCATCCTCCTGGAAAAGGACCGTCTCGGCGAGGGTGAGGCCGAGCAGACCATGCGCCGGCTCAAGGATGAGGCGCTCGTCGCCAAGTCGGAATTGGCGGTGGTGACCGAATCGGTCGAGGGAGCAAAACGCCTCCACGAACGCGAGTTCATCACCAAACAGACGCTGGAAAACGAAATGGTCGGTCTGGAGAAGGCCAAGTTGTCGGTCCAGACGAAGGAAACCGAACTCGGACTGTTTCGTGACTACGAATTTCCCAAGGAAGCCGAGAAGATGCTGTCCAACTTCGAGGAAGCCCTGCTGGAGTTGATCCGCGAAAAACGCGAGGCCATCGCCACGGTGGCGCGTGCCGAGGCCAAGTTTCGTTCCGCCAAGCGCCGCTACGAGCTGGAGTTGAAAAAGCGGGAGGATTTGCAGAACCAGTTGGAGAGCTGCACGATCTACGCCGAGAAACCCGGTCTGGTGGCCTACGGCGGTGCGAACGACAACTATTACACCTCCCGCTATTACGAGGCGATCTCCGAGGGGGCCACGCTCAAGCTCGGCCAGCCGATCATCACCATTCCTGACATGTCACGCCTTGGGGTGGACGTCGATATTCACGAATCGCACATCAAGAAGATCGAGCTCGGCCAGAACGCGGTGATCACCGCCGATGCCGAACCGGACAAGTCGCTGGAAGGCCGCGTGACCAAGGTGGCCGTGCTGCCCGATTCGAACGCCTCGCGTTACAATCCCTCGCTGAAGGTTTATCCCTCGACGGTCGAAATCGAAAACGCCCAGGATTTTCTCAAGCCCGGCATGACCGCCAAGGTGAGAATCATCGTCGACGAGTTGAAAGACGTGATCTACATCCCGGTGCAGGCGGTTTTCGTGGAAAAAGATCAGCAGTTCGTGTTTCTCAAGGACGGCGGCACCTACCGGCGTCAGGAGGTGACGGTGGGGAACTACAACGACGAATTCATCGAAGTGGTGGAAGGGGTGAGCGAAGGCGACCATGTCGCGTTGCGCATGCCCGACGGCTATGACCCGCTCAACGAGAGCGACGAGATCGTTCCCGCGAACGTGGCCGAAGCCGAGGACTCCAAGAGCGACAAGGATGCCTGATCCGGCGAGAGCGCGGCCGGTCGCGGCAGTGGTGAATGACTGAGGTTTTCGATGGTGACCGGGCTGCGTCCGAGCGGACGTTTCGATTTCCCGATTCCGTGCTTCATTGTCAGCATTCGTTTTTCCCGCTTTTCCTCCCATGACTCCGTCAGGCCGCAAACCCATCATCGAGCTTCGCGGCGTCGAGAAACACTACCAGATGGGAGAATTTACGGTGAAGGCCCTCCAGGGCATCGATCTCACCGTTTACGAAGGGGATTACATCAGCATCCTCGGTCCATCGGGATGCGGGAAGTCCACGCTTCTCAACATCCTGGGATGTCTCGACCAGCCGACGCTGGGCGAATATCTGTTGGAGGGAAAAGACGTCGCCCGTCTCGTCGATGACGATCTTTCGCAGGTCCGGGGAAAGCGGCTGGGCTTCATTTTCCAGAGCTACAACCTGATCCAGCAGCTCACCGTGGTGGAGAATATCGAGGTGCCTCTCTACTATCAGGGCGTCTCGGAAAAGGAGAGCCGCGAAATCGCGATCGGTCTCGCCGAGAGGGTGGGGCTGGGAAAGCGGCTCGATCACCGGCCGACCGAGCTTTCCGGTGGTCAACAGCAGCGCGTCGCCATTGCCCGGGCGCTGTCGAACGATCCCGCGGTGATTCTCGCCGACGAAGCGACGGGGAATCTCGATTCCAAGTCCGGCGGCGATATCCTGAGAATCTTCGACGAACTCAACGAGGACGGGAAGACGCTCATCATGATCACTCACGACGAGGGCATGGCAAAGCGCACACCGCGCGTGATCAGGCTGCGCGACGGTCTGATCGAGTACGATTCCAATAGCGAACACGGGGCCGACGGCGGACGCCGGTCGATGGCGGGCAGGGCGGTGACCGCCTGAAAGTCGAACAGGTGCGGCGATGGATTTGATACAGCAGATCAGGGCACTCTCGCTTTTCCGGCTGAAGCGCTCCGTCATCCTCGGCATCAAGAGCCTGTGGATGCACAAGCTGCGATCCATGCTCACGGCTCTCGGGATTGTGTTTGGCGTGGCTTCTGTCATCGCCATGTTGGCGATCGGCGAGGGCGCCAGTTTCGAAGCCCAGCAGCAGATCAAGAATCTGGGGAGTCAGAACATCATCCTCCAGAGCGTCAAGCCGACCAGCGACGCCGCCGCCAGCGAGGATCAGCGCAGCCTGATCCTTTCCTACGGGCTGACCTACCGGGACATCGAGCAGATCCGGCAGACCGTTCCCGGGGTCGATGTCGTGGTGCCGGGGCGGCGACTCAAGGATTATCTGTGGAACCTCTCCCGGAATGTGGACGCCGATGTGCTCGGCACGGTGCCTTGGTATCCCGAAATGCGGAACCGGAAAATCAAGCGGGGGCGGTTTTTCACCGAGATCGAAATGGACGACCGAATCAACGTCTGCGTCGTCAGCGAAAATCTCGCCGCCAAGCTTTTCCCGCTCAGCAATGCCATCGGCAAAGACATCCGGCTGCAGACCGGCTACTATCGCGTTATTGGCATCATCGAATCGGGAAACAGCTCGGTCGCCGCCATGGCGGGCGGCGGAGGAGGCATGTTGGGATCGGGTGGCGGAGGCGGCGGTGACAGTGTCGGCGATGGTGGGGCCGGAGCGGATGGCGAGACCTCGATGGAAATGCTGATGCCGCTGACGACTTTGGTCGAGCGATTCGGTGAGGTGCTCATGAAGTACCGCTCCGGCAGTTTCGAAGCGGAAAAAGTCGATTTTCACGAAGTGACCGTGAAGATCCAGGTGCCCGAGGACGAGGACCCTTCCGATCGCGTGGTCGCGGCGGCGGATGCCATTCGGCATCTGCTGGAGCGCAATCACAAGAAGCTCGACTACCGCATGATCGTGCCCATCGAACTGCTGAAACGGGCCGAGCGAACGAAACAGATCTTCAATATCGTGCTCGGTTCCATCGCCGCGATTTCGTT
>JAGRPB010000072.1 GCA_020439945.1 Verrucomicrobiia bacterium | reverse complement strand
TAGGACACGACGACAACTTTGGTCCGAATTACAGCATCCCTCGCCACTATTTCCGCAGTATGCGGCCGGCCGAATACGACCATCCTCAGTATCCTTCCGTCGAAGGGGTCGCTTGTGTCGTTGGCACCAGGCCGAAGCGAGTGAAGATGCGTGGAATGGAGGCTGAAATAATCGCGATGGCGGTCCTTAAACAGATTCAGTATCGAGCCAGCAGGCAGCGGAAAGACTCTAGTGCTCCTTGGTTGCGTCGAGCATTTGAGCACATTCGAAAAAACTTGGTCGTCCTCCGGGCAATTCATTTGAGAAAGAAAGAATACCTAGATCACCTTACAAATCTTAGAGGATGGGATCGAGAAAGTGAAGCTCTCGACGAAGATGAAATCCGCAAAATCTCTGGCTCCCTACATGACGAATTTTGGATGGTTGAGGTCTCAGTTCCCGAATTGTTTCCAGCAAACAAACGTAAACTTGGAGAGGTCCTGATTCGGTCAGATCAAGCGGGTGCTGAATTTGAAAAGAACGAACTTTGGGAGGCTCTGCTGGGTGTTAGGCTTCCTGCGACTTGGTGGACGCTCGGAAAGGGAGGAGCACCAAACTCTCCGCGGATTCAGAACTCTCCACTAACAGTGGTTTCTCATAGCAGTCTCTGCGGCTGCGACGACTGAATGAAGATTTTGGTGCCCAATAGGTGCCCAGTAGAATTCGTGAATATGCGTAGATATACGGGAATATTCGTGTTTTTAGTGCCAAAATGGCCCAAAACAGGCAAAAGCGCTGATTTGTAATCAGCCGGTCGTCGGTTCGAGTCCGACAGTTGGCTCCAAGGTATTTGGGAGGGCGCTAGTCTGCACCAAAGATTGGGGGAATTACTAATCACCAGCATCATCATTGGCAAACATCTTGGTATCGGAATTGTTGCTGGGATTGCCCCAAAACCGCATTTCGTCGTCCGTTTCCTTTGCGAAAAACTGCGGCAGACCAGCTTCGGTCGGGCAATCGTAGCGCCCTTCATAAGTATTCGTTTGCCCTCCTGCCTCAACTCTCATAAACACGAGTTGGCCAATTGGTAAGCCGGGATATAGCGTAATTGGACTGTTACTTAGATTCGCTAGCTCTAGCGTCAAACAGCCTTTGAATCCGGGCTGAACGACCGCCGCCGTTGCGACGACCAACCCTAAACGACCCCAAGAAGATCTGCTGGCAACCTCGCAGAATACATTAAAAGGTAGAGAGATGTATTCTAGCGTGACAGCTAGGACTAACTGATTTGGATGAAGAACGAATCCCGAACGGTACTTTAATCGAAATCGATCATACAAGCGTCGTTCAACTTGTCTAATATTTTGCTTCTCGGTTACGTCGTGGCTGCCGACGAAAGTTCGCCTGGGAACGATTATGGAGGATCCGAGACGAACATCAATTGAAGCTGGTCCGATCTGCTTCTGATCAAGCAATGGGGTTACAAGTAGCTTTCTTTGATAGTCATGGTTCGACATCATTGACTCAATTTCCGATTGACTAAGAACTCCCATACTATTGCTCCTCTTTCCATTTGGAATACTGTGCTTGTATATATGAAACTTCAAATGATTTTGCTGCCAGGCGTTCCAGTTTCTGAAGATCGTGATATGCCTTTTCAGGAGGTTCTTCTTCGTCTCGGTTGAGAAGAACTTTTATCCTATACATTGCAGACGCGTTGAGAATCATTGCAAAATTTGCTGGCTGGCCTAACAGAGTGTCATCTGGGACGATATTCGGAATTATATCATAGGATAAACGTTTGAGGAGTTCTGCGAGATCCTTGTCCTGAAAAGGAAGAAGAGATAGTGAATTAAATTTTTTCTCCAAAAATTCTTCTGAGCACAACTGAAGAAACTCTTGAAGGCTATCTTTAAGCTCAGACAGGTTCTCTGAAAGTAAGGATTCGATAATTCCCTTATCCTTATCGGAGTCAGGATTCGAAAAAACTTTAACTCTATCGTTTGAGTGACTGGTGTCGATATCGCTTAAATAGTCCGCCAACTCTTGCATCGGATCGTCAAACAATTCTTCGAAAACTCCACGAACATTGTTGCCCATCTCTTCTACGTTCAGGGAGTCCCAAATTTGACGAATTCGAAATTGAAAACTTGGGTACGCGTTGATATCAAGCTCTTTGGGAACTAAATTGACGCTCCAAATGTTTTGATTTACTCCCCAGCTCATCTCTTGGAGAGAGAGTAAAAATCCGGGACCGGAAATGAATACCCCAATGAGATCGCAAAATAATTCGGTGGCAAAACAGATAATAATTTGCCCGATTCGAGCTATTAATCTTCTCGTTTGAGAATGACCGGATTGGTTTAGTTGTTCGACGATTTTATCAAGAAGGTCGTCGCATGCTCGATCTAAAAGTCGCAGGAGTTCAATTTGGTTGGTCCAATATAGCGCGTGCCCGAACTCATGACCAATGTTAGCATATAGTGGTAGATTTTCATCTTCCATCGATGCCATTTTGAGACAGTAGAGTTTCTTAGTGCCGATGATTCGTTTTATCTCATTTTCCGGGAGAAGGTTTGAAAGCAATTGAGCTAGTTTGTCTGAGAAAGACTCTATGAAGTAGTTGTGCTCTTTGGTAAGAGAGTAGAATAGAGCACGAGAGTCATCGCCAATGAGAGCTTTCCAGATCTCGTCACAATAGCTGACCAAAGGCCACGCGATTCGGTCGCTAGTCGACATTTCTACCTCATCAACAAGCGACTGTATTTTGATGAGGGAGTTGTAGAGAACTTCTGGGCTCATAGCAGCCCGGTGAGATGGATTCGCTATTTCATTTAAGGCGGTTAGCAGAAGTGATCGTGCAGATTCAGAAGTGGCTGTTGGAAAGTTTGCGCCATCGATTTGCTTGACGCGTTGTTTGGTCTTTTCGACCAATGCGAGAGACTTGGCGAGGACAAGTGAATCGGCTTTTCCGTTCATCGAGCCAAGAATCCTCTATTGATCTACGATTGGAGAGAAGACTCGGCATTTAGCAGGAGTTCATCTACAATGAAGCTGATAATTCTGAACTCCTCAGTTGGTGGTTTTCGCGGAAGAAGTTTACCGTCCTGATTGTCGAGATAGTCGAGATATTCACAGATAATCCCAATTAACCTTTTCCATTTTTTCTCGAATCCGAGTTTCTGGCTGGACTGCCAGTCTTTAAATGGTTTTAAGTCTTTCAGCAATTCGGAGAGATCGATATCGAGAGTGTAATCAGCAGAGGGCGTAGTTTGGCCACCAAAGCCTGCGAAACTGATCTTCTCTGTTTCGGCTTTGGAGGTAGATAATTCGTTTTTGAATAGGCCTGCAAGAAGTCGCAAACGTTCTTTGTCAAAAACGGAGAGGTCGTTCCCGGATTCGACTGCAAGACTTCGCTTGAGCGCGAATTGAATAGACTTGAGATGACTCCAGAGGTCAGCGTTTGGTCCGACTTTCGTGATCGCTTGTGGAATCATTCTGGGAGTTTTTTGATGGCGAGAAAGTTCTTAGAAAAGGCTAGAGAATTTTCAGAATTTTCCAACCCTTTAATTTCACGGCCGACGGACTGGTTCTCATTGGGAAGGGCTCGGAATCCGAGCATTGTGATCCGCCGCAGCCAGAATCCGGTGATTCTGCACAAATAAAACTTACACTTCGATACAATCTTCCTCAAGAATAGAAGCATTGCCAGCGATCTGGTGCCCAAGAGTATCCAGAAATGCGTAGGATTGTTCGGGTAAGAGGGGCCCAGACACGGCAAAGCAACTTGATTCCTAATCAGCCGGTCGTCGGTTCGAGTCCGACAGTTGGCTCCAGGTAGCTGCTCAGAAACCGATCGCCATCCAGCTGACTTCAACGCTGTAGACGCGGGTGTCGGCCCAGGTGCGGATGGTGAGGTCGAAGCCGGAGGGGTCGATGTGGGTGACCAGCAGCTTGAGGCGGGCGCTGTCGCGCTGGTCGAGGTCGAAGCCGGTGAGGCCGGCGTGAATGACGGGAGTGGTGCCGAAGGGAAATTCGAAGGGGATGCGGGTGGTGAAATCGCGGGGCTCTTCGGCATCGTCTCCGATTTTGTGGAGGGTCCAGCCGTCGGTGTCGATACCGAGAGCGATGGTGGCCGAGGCCAGGGAGAGGGGAACGAGTTCGTTGGGCATGGAAAGAGGGAAAACGGTGGATTCGAAAGTCCCAGCGGAGCAGGCGGCGTTCCACGACGTGGCGAAATCGCCGCGCCGAACCCGGGAAAGATGTTTTGGAGGGGAGTCGATGGCCGGAACGGGAGCTGAGGTGGGACTGTTTCTTGAGAAACGGCCAGTCTATTCAGGGCGCAGACAATCGGCTTCGCGGTCGCCGGAACGACGGTAGCGGGACGAGAGGCCGGAGGGATAGCGCTGACGGGTGAGCAGTCGGATCAGGGCGGATTTTTCGCAAGCAACAAGGTCGCCATTCACCACCACGGACTCGACATGGCCGGGGCCGATGCCGGATTGCTGAAGCTCGACGGCCAATGATCCGGGCTCCAGTCCGTAGCGACGTTCGGCGGTCCGGATTTCCGCGGAATCGCGAAGCGAAATCGCGATCGATGGCGGAGTGAGCCCCGACCTTGACGTTTCGGTGCTGACGCCGAACAGGCTGGCGATCTGGTCGCGCCGTCGCAGGAGTTTGTAGGCCATCGTTTCCTGAACGAAGTCGGGCCATCCGGACCTGGCGACCGCGCCGCGCAGCCGGGACTCGCTGATGCCGGCCAGATGCTCCGATATCCAGCGACAATCCGACCAGGTCGCGGCGTCCCAGGCGGCGGGCCGAAAAATGGCGGTCTGTTGAAACCGAGGCCGCCCGAAAAGTCCCCTGCGCAGGAAGTCCGTGCCCGTTGCCAGCTTGTTGGCGGCGCCGGCGCTCCACATGGAGCCGAGAGAGAGCCCGAGGTCATGGTGACCTTCACGGTAGTCCGCGATCTCCATGTCCTTGCCGTCCGGTTCCTTGATGAAGTAAGCCTTGTTGTTTCCCGACTTGGCATCCCGGTTGGAGATCCAGATGTCGAACATGTAGGTGCCGCGCGAAGCCCGGTCGTGCACGGCCACGTAGTCGGATACCCGCGATCCGTCGTGGCGTCGGACGAAGCCCTTGGTATCGAGTTCCACGCTCGACTCGCGGAAGGCGACCCATTTGCGGCCGATCAGTTTTTCCTTTCGGTATTTCTTCTTCCCGTTTGCCGGAAGGTTCCGAAGCAGTCGATCGATGTTGGCTTCCGTGATCGTGCCGTGACTGTGAAGGTAGGGCTCGAGGGGGAATTTGTAGAGATCCATCACCGAAGCGACCAGCTCGTCCACGGTGGTCGGGAATTGTTTCTCAGCTTCGTCCGCATCCTCGCGTTCTTCTTCGGCGTCCTCGGGATCCAACAGGATGAGGATCATGTCGTCGGGCCCGAATCCATTGGTGAAGGTGAGGTCCGTCATCTTGGCTCCGGCGAGGAGGTAGAGGCTGCCTGAGACGGGCTCGACGGCCACTTCGTCCCCCCATTTGAGTTTCCATTCCACGCCGTAGGCGTCTTCGACATGGGATTTGGGAGAGGTGGCGGAATGATAGATCTCTTCGAGAAAAAGGACCTTCCTGGCTTGTTGGGGATCGTAGGTTTCGCCTGGTTTGAGATCGTCATCCTCGCGCAGGGCGTTGGTCATTCCCCGCGCCATGAATCTCTCGAAGTGGGTCACCGGATCGGGTCCGAGGTTTCGGAAACTTTCCCGGTCATACCAGTTGGGATTGTCGGGATTGATATCGAGAGCGGCAATCTCGACGGGGCTCAGGGCGGCGAGTTCCTCGAAGGTGTAAAAGTCGGCGTTCTCGGGATGATGCAGGTAAGCCGACTCCCGCTCGGCGGCTTTTCGACCGATGGGTTGGTCGATCGCCTTTGCCTGGCGGGGCGCGCCCTGACCCATCAGGCTGCCAAGAACGAGGTTCTTCAGTATCGCGCCGGGGTTGGGGAGGAATTCCGCCTCGATCGGCTTTTCGACGGTTTGGAGGATACGATCGGCGTAGGAGTTGGTTTCGAAAACGATGCGCTCGCTGGCGGACGATTTCGACGCCGCCTTCAGCTCGGACCTGGCGTATTCCAGGATCTCCAGTTCGTCTTCGAGGTCGTCCTCCAGGTCATCGTCGTCCTCTTTTTTCGCCTTTTTGAGTTTTCCCTTTCGCGTGCCGATCATCTCGTCGGCCCGGTCCAGCAGTGCGGTGGTCGTCTCGCGGGTTCGGAGTTCGTCCAGCGTGTAGACTTGCTGGCTCTGTTCCTCGTTCCCGGCGACGCCGATGGAGGGCGGGAAGGAAGCGATTCCGAACCAGAAGGATAGGAGACCACAGAGAAGCAGGCGATTTGTCCGGTTCATGAGCGTCGAGTTGAGAGAACAGAAGTCAGCGTTTCTTGAGATCGTCCAGCAGATTCCGCGGCGAAGCGGGGTTTTCGCCATCGACCGGGGCGGGCGATTCGTGGTCGACGAACTCGTCGAAAACCTCGCCATCGGGCGCGGTCGCCTCGTAGCGCTTGGTGCCGTCGGGTGACAGAGTGACCTTGACGAGGTGGCGGCGAGCGGCCCAGTTCGCGAGGTAGCGGCGTGCGCCGACGCGTTCCAGCATGCGATCGGTGATTGGCCGGACTTCCGCTCCCCAGGCGCCATCCCCGATGTAGAGAATGCCGTTTTTTTCGTCGGGGACGCCGTTGGTGATTTTCTGGGTCCGCTTGTAGACGTGGTGATCGTTTTCGAAAACGCAGTCCAGCCGATACTTTTCGAAGAGCGGGCACCATTCCTCCTGGATGTCCTCGATGTTACCTTTGACACCGGTGCCCCAGGCGGGCCGATGGTAGATGGCAAACAGGTTCGGCACTTCCTTGCGCGAATCGAGATTTCTCCCTAACCAACCCGTTTGATCCTCGACATCCTGGGCGTGGTTGGAGTCGAGCACGAGAATGCTGAGGTAGTCCTCGAAATCGACGGCAAAATTGGACTCGCCAAAAGGAAGATCGAAGAGGGAGAAGTAGAAAGGTGCCGAAGATTTTCGGATGCGAAACCCTTTCGTCTCGTGATTTCCGATCGCGCAGATGATGGGAATGCTCCTTCCCTCCGAGCTCACCAGGAAATCGGCCCAGTTGTCCAACCAGTCGTACCATTTGTAGGCCTCGCGACCGTTGGCGTAGGCGATGTCGCCGCCGACCAACGCGAACAGCGGGTCCAGGCTACCCGCCAGTCGGCTGATCGGCACGGCGTCCGCGGTTCCCATGTCGCCGCCAACCACGAAGGTGATGGGACGGTCGAAGCGGGGCGGGGCGGTCGTGAACCAGCCGTTGCGGACCGGCGATTGATTGGCGGAGAGAACGAATTCGTAACGGGTGCCGGACCTGAGTCCCTGAATCCTCGCTTCGAAGAGCGGATTGCCCGTTTCGGCAAATTCCCGCTGATCGATGTCGACCGATTCAAACGGGACGAGACTGTCGCGGGGACGGATTCCCAGCGTCCATTCGGAGGCTTCTTCCTTGGGCAATTCGGGGCCGTCGTAGGGTTTGGGTTCCTTCAAATACCACCGGCTTCCCGGATCCGATCCGGCCAGGTAGCTCCACTCGGCCCCCTGCGGAATGAGGGTTCGTTTGCCGACGAAAAGACTGGGGTCGGCGGTCAGGTCGCTGCTCGATTCGCGGGCGTTGTGAACCTCGATGGTGATGAGGTTCTCCCCTTCATTGAGAAACCGCGAAGGCCGCTCGATGGTGAACATTTCCGTGCCCTCGGCTTCGTGGGTGTCGTGCACGTCCGCGTCATCGTACTGGCCATCGATGTTGGGTGACCGGGCCACCTCGGCGCCATTGATCCACGCGATGAAGGCGTCGTCGTAGCGAATCTGGAGCGTCAGCGGTTCATCGAGAGGGAAATCGGCCGCATCGAATTTCCGCGCCAGGTAGATGCGCTCGTAGTGACCGCGCATGTCGGTGATCTCCGTGGCGTCGTCATCGTCGCCATAGCCGAATCCGGCGGGGCCTTTTTTCCACAGGGGACGCGCCGTTACGTCGGGTGCCACGCGTTCCACCCAGGTCATCGTCACTTCGGTGGCCGGTTCCCGATGCCATTGGAGAATGGGACCGTGAAATTTCAGCTCGCGAGCGTGGGTCGTTGTAGCAGCGGCGAAGAGGAACAGGAAAAGCGAGCAGACAACGATCCGGCGCGACAGACGGAGTCCGGGACGGGAGGTCGACGAGAGCGATGGCGTGAGGAACATTCCAGAAATCAGATCGGTGGCGCTTTTCAGTCTATCAGAAACCGGGAAGCAGTTCACTCCGAGACCGGCGCCGATTTCGCGGCGCCGATGATCGGAGTGACTGGAGTGTTTGGGAAGCGATCCGGGGAATCAGGCGACTCTTCGACCGCTGAGGAAGCTGATCAGCGCCAGCACCAGGCCGACGACGAAAAGTATCCAGGCAATGTGGGTGGCGGTCCCCATGATGCCGGTGAATCCGAGAACTCCGGCAATGAGACCGATAATGAGGAAGGTAACTGCTAGTCCGATCATATTATCTCTGGGTTAGGGTTAGTTGGAGGCTTTCGTAGCGTCTCACGGAAGGCGCACATCCCTTGCCAGTGAATCTTGAAATGTCTCAGTTGTCTGAAAGAAAACGAGTTAGAGTCGCCGAACCCGGCATTCCTCCTCTCCCGGAAACGGCCCTTCCGGTGCAAGTCGCATTCCGCGAAATGGGCGCCCGATGCACAATGCACGAACCCGGAGCCTTAAGTCTCCCGATCCATCGATGAATCGTTCCGCCATGAGCATGCGTCGCTTTTGCCTCCTCGCCTTCACCTTCGCGATCTGGGCCGTTTCCCTTCGAGCCGGTGCCGTTCCCGCCGTGGTGGAGAAAGCTTTTTCCGAAAAATATCCCGGCGCCACGGTCGAGGATTGGGAAGTCGACGTGAACGGGTATTGGGAGGCCGATTTCGAACTGCGCGGAATCGATCACCGGGCCGATTTCATGGAGGACGGCACCTGGGTCGAAACCGAACGGAACATCAATTTCAACGAGTTGCCCGACGAGGTTCAACGCGCCGTGAAACTCGATTTCGGCAACGACGAGATTTCAGAGATCGAAGTCGTCGATCACCCGCGAAAGGGTCTCTTCTATGATGTCGAGTTCAAGCGACCCGGGAAAAACCTCGACATCGAATACAAGGAGGACGGCACGCGGGCGGAGTCACTCATCGATGAACTCAACGAACCGGTCGGCAGCATCGCCGCTGTCAGCAAACGTCCCGAGGAGATGGGCAAGATCGAACTGGCGATCGAGTTCGGTTTCAACACGCTCACGATTTTCCTCTACGCCTGGGTCATCTACTACCGTCGACATCACGACCACAAGATGATGTTCCTGCTACTGGGTTTTAACCTTTTCCTCTTTCCCATTTTCCTGCTCAGCAGCAGTCTCACCGCCGGATTCGGTTTCACGATCTTCGCCCTGCTCGCCCTGGTCCGGATGCGGAGCGATACCTTTTCGAAAACCGAGATCGCCTACCTCCTCGGCGCGGTGGCACTCACCTTCATCAACGCCATCCTGCCGGCGCGGGTGGAATACATCTCTTCGGTGATCGTCCTCGTCACGGCTTACCTGGGTGATCATCCGCGGATCTGGCGCGACGCCTATCACACCGTCGCCATTCGCTACCGGACCAAGGATGTCGGCACGATGTTGAATCAGGAGCACCTGCGGGCGCGGATTTCCGAAGACTTCAAAGTCGAGGTCAACGACATCGACATTGAGCGCATCGACAAAAACGAGGTTCGCCTCGTGGTGCTCTACCGGGATCTTCCCGATGTTCGCAAAGCACGACGCGAAGAGGCCAAGAAACGCCTGCGACGATTCCGGCGCCGCCGGCAAATGGCGGAGGAGGAGCAGGCCAAAAATGGCGAACCGGCTTCGAACTCGAGCGACGCTACCGAACCCGGACCCGCCGGCGGTGGCTCAACCACCCAGGGATGAATCGGATATCCGCCAGCGAACCCCGTTTCCGCCGGCGGGAAGTTCGCCCCCGAGGCGGGCGACGTGCTCGGCGAGCACGTGACGCGTCAACTCGATCACGTCCAGAGCTTCGGACGAATCGTCGAGTGAGAGCGTTCGGTTGAGGTCGGGATCGGTGTGAACAACGATCATTCGGTCGGGCAGGTGGATACTCACGTTCATCGCACAACAGTGAGCCTGAATCGTGCCGCCGCCGGTCGTTTTCTGAGTCGGATTCGTTGCTTGAATTCAGATCTCCCCGCGGCAAACCCGATCGGCGATCGCATTTGCTTCGCGCTCCATCGCTGAGTTCCAATAACTATCGCGCAAACACTCCTCCAGGTAGCGTCGGAGAAACGGTCGGATGCCGCCGAGGCGCTCGTATTGGGAAATGTGGACGCATTCGTGCAGGAAGATCCGCCGCTGCCCGGCCACACGGGTGTCGAGGTAGATCCCATGCCCGAGTGCCATGCCCGAGGGAGGTTCCATTGGAAACCTGGTCAACCTGCCGAAACCGCTCAGCAGGCGTCCGCCGGGTGAAGGCACGGGAGAGAGCACCATCAGGCGAACGCGATCGACATCTGCCACCCCCGCGTCCCGGGCATCGAGCTTTTCCTCGATGGATAGGGGACGCCCGTTGGCAAGAATCCGTCGCTCCTGCCGACGCACCCAGAGCGTGGCCAGCGGCAGGATCAACCGCACCAGGCACATCTTCATCGGTCCGGAGGGCAACCCGTTCAGTAGCCTGTGTCCCGCATCTCGATGCTCGCGATCGCCATGGCGGCGATGCCTTCCTGGCGACCGACGAATCCCATCATTTCGTTGGTCGTCGCCTTGATGCCGATCTGGTGCACGTCCAAACCGAGCGCGCCGGCAATGGCCTGCTTCATGGCCTCGGCATGCGGCATGATCTTCGGCGCCTCGGCGATCACGGTGCTGTCGATGTTGTGAATCCACGCCGATTTCTTTTCCGCCAGCTTCCTCACTTCCTGCAGGATCACGAGGCTGGAGACGCCTTCCCATTGCTCGTCGCCGGGAGGAAAATAGAAACCGATATCGTGATCGCCCATCGCGCCGAGGATCGCGTCGGCGATGGCGTGACAGAGCGCGTCCGCGTCCGAGTGCCCGATCAATCCACGGTCGTGGGGAATCTCGACTCCACCAAGAATCAGCGGTCGCCCTTCGGCAAACCGGTGAACGTCATAGCCTATCCCGCAGCGCTGCATGTCACCAACAGTGTCGCGAAAAGGTCAGATATCATCAAGGGGGAGTTTCCCGTTGTGAGCCACGATGCCCCACTTGTCCGGGTGAGAAACTGAATCGGACAAGCGGATCGAACCACCCGCCGCCTCCACCAGCAGCTGTCCCGCCGCGATGTCCCAAAGGCTGATCTGTTCCTCGATGTAGGCATCCAGTCGACCACAGGCGATGTAGGCCAGCGCCAGGGCAGCGCTGCCCATCATGCGCGTCTTTCTCACCTGATAGGCCACGGCGCGATAGCGATCCATGCCCGCATCCATCGCTTCCTTCGACTTGGAAAATCCGATCGTTACCACCGCGTCCTTCAACTGGGAGCGGGGACTGGTCGTGATGGGTTTGCCGTTCCGGGTCGGCGTGCCGCCGGCTTCCACCGCAAACATTTCGTCCAGCATCGGATCATAAATGGCACCGACCTTCAGTTGACCGGCCTCGCGCATCGCGATCGACACACAGAAATGGGGAATGCCGTAGAAGTAGTTCACCGTTCCGTCGATCGGATCGACGATCCATTCGATGGTGCTGTCGGGATTCCCGGCGATGCCTTCTTCGCCATAGATCGCGTGATCCGGATAGGTGTCGAGTATCCGCCGCGTGATCAGGTCCTGGCTCCGGACGTCGAGTTCCAGCTTGATGTCGTGATCGAGCATCTCGTTCACGTTCAGGTCGGATTCGTAGTGATCGCGAAGCAGTGCGCCCGCCTGGCGGGCGGCATCACAGGCAAGTTCCAGGAAAGGATTCATCGGTCGGCGAAAAGATCGGAGGGAGAGGCGTCAGCGCCCGCACCCTTGACCAAGGCCTCGATGATTTCGACCAGTTTCTCGCCGATGGCCGCTTTCGAATTCGCCGGCATCGTTTTCCGGCGACCGTTGTGAAAGAAAAGCCGGACCTCGTTTTCGTCACTGTCGAAACCGATATCGCGACGGCTGACATCGTTCGCCACCAGCAGATCGCAGCCCTTCTTTTCCAGCTTCGCCCAGGCGAATTCCTCGAGGTTGTGGGTCTCCGCCGCGAACCCGACCAGCACGCCGTGAAAGCCGAAAATCGAACGCGCGCTGCCGAGAATGTCCTCGGTTTTCTCCAACTCCAGCGTCAGCGAATCATCCGATTTCTTGATCTTTTCTTCGTGGATTTTCACCGGCCGGTAGTCTGCCACCGCCGCGCAGAAAATCGCCGCGTCACACTCGCCGATCCGATCGCGCACCGCCTCGAACATTTCCCTCGCGCTCTCCACACTGGCAAAGTCGACCAACCCAGATGGCGGCTCGAGATTTACCGGCCCTGAAACGAGAATCACTTCATGCCCGCGCCCCACGGCTGCTTCCGCTATCGCATAACCCATCTTTCCCGACGAACGATTCGTCAGGAACCGAACCGGATCGATCGCTTCCCGAGTGGGACCGGCAGTCAGCAGAAGGCGCATGCTGAGAGATAACCACGAATTGCCACCGTGAGAGATGAAAAATTTCGCTGATGCGGCTGATCGTAGAACGGGTCCCCCGGCCCGTTTCTCTGGTGCGGGGCCGACGCAGAAACGGGCCGGGAGACCCGTTCTACATTCCGTTTTACCGAGACCCAACAGGGTCAGGTCGCAGACTCAACCCTGTTGACTCGTGCCCCCATCGCCGCTTAGGCGCCGACTTTTTTCACGAACTGCGCCTTCAACCCGATGGCGATGCCGTCCATCTTGCAGGAGATCTCGTGATCACCGTCGACCAGGCGAATGGGCTTGGATTTCGTGCCGACTTTCAGCGTCTGCGACGTCCCTTTGAGCTTCAGGTCCTTGATCATCGCCACGATGTCGCCATCGGCGAGGACGTTGCCGTAGGCGTCTTTCACGACGCGCTCGCCGTCGTCTTCCGCTTCACGGGGCCACTCGTGGCCGCAGGTCACGCACTCGAAGTGATCCGGAAAATCCAGCACTTCATTCATCTCGCACATCGGACAGGTTGTTTCGCTCATTTCAAAAATGGAAAAGGATAGAATAGCGGTGAGTTTCGATTATTCGACGAACTTTCCGGGATTCAGGATCCCTTTCGGATCGAGCGCAGCCTTGATGGCGCGATGAACACCGCGACCGACCTCGCTGACGGCGTCGGGATACCAGCGTTTCTTGGCGAGACCGATGCCGTGTTCCCCGGTGATGGCACCCCCGACATCGAGCACCCAGTGAAAGAGTTGATCGAGCGCTTCATCGGCCCGGGCGCGAGCTTCGGCGTCCTCGTGATAATTCGGCACCATGAGATTGGTGTGGATGTTGCCGTCGCCGGCGTGCCCGAAACAGGCGACTTCGATACCGGTTTCCTCCTGGAGCTGGTGGGCGAAATTCACCAAGTCGACGAGCTTCGAGCGTGGCACCACGATGTCCTCGTTCAGCTTGATCAGGCCCGTGGCACGCAGCGAATACGAAAAATCACGGCGCAGCTGCCAGATGGCCTCACAGCTTTCCTCATCGGGCGCTTCACCGATCGAGAGCGTTCCCAGCGAGCTCAAAAATTCCCGCAACGCGACGAGTTCGCCCTTCACCGACTCGGCGCGGCCGTCAATCTCGACGATGAGGTGAGCATTCCCGTCAGGCAAGGCCTCGGCTCCGAGATAGTTTCGCGCCGCCCGCAGCGTGAACCCGTCCGTGATTTCCAGCGCCGAGGGTTGCCAGCGCGAGTTGAGGATCGATTGCACCGCCGTGGCGGCCTCGGCAAAGGTCTCGAAGGTCGCGGTCAACATGGCGCGCGCTTCGGGATGCGGGACCAGGCGCAACGTCGCCTGGGTCACCACGCCCAGCATTCCCTCGGACCCGACGAAAGAGCCGATCAGGTCGAAACCGGTCTTGTTCTTGTGGCAGCGTCCGCCGGTGACCAGCACGTCGCCGTTGGCGAGCACGACCTCGAGCCCGAGGACGTAGTGACGGGTCACGCCATACTTGAGACAGCGAGGGCCGCCGGCGTTGGTGGCGATGTTTCCGCCGACCGAGCATTCTTTCAGGCTAGCCGGATCGGGCGGGTAGTACCAGCCTTTGTCATGAACGGCCTTCTGGAGGTCGTCGAGAATGACGCCCGGTTCGATCACCGCCACGCCGTCGGCGGTGTTGATTTCGAGAATCCGATCCATCCCGCGCACCGAGAGCACGATCCCGCCCCGGACCGGCACCGCTCCGCCGACATAGCCAACGCCCGCTCCTCGAGTCGTCACCGGGATGCCGTGCTCGTGGGCGAACCGCATCGTTTTCACCACGTCGTCGCGACTCTTCGCCAGCACCACCACGTCGGGCGGCGCCGAGGCATGCCACTTGTCGATGCTGTGAGTTTCCAGCACCTCGGCGGCGACGGAAACGCGGTCGGGGCCGAGCAACGAGGTCAATTCGTCGGCGAGATCGAGATCGGGAGCAGTGGTGACAGCCATGACAAAACTTTCGGTAAAAACACCATAAACCCGACGACAGTCGCCGCAATCGCTGCCAGAAGCACCGCGCCCGCTGCGGCGTCCTTGGCGCGTCCGACCAGCGGATGTTGTTCCGGATGCACCGCGTCGGCGAGCGATTCCAGGGCCGTGTTGAAGGCTTCCGCCGCCAGCACCAGTCCGATGGAAAGCGAGACCGCCATCCATTCGACCCGGTCGATGTGAAAGAAGAACCCCGCTCCGATGACAAAGATCGCCACCCCCAGTTGGATCCGGGCGCTGACTTGGGTGCGGAGAACCGCAGCGATTCCCCGGAAAGCCCAGATCAAGTTGTTGCGGAGCCAGTTCATCGGAAAAGGAGCGATAGGCTAACGCCCTGAACCGAAAAGGGCACCCGCAATTTCTGAACCCTTTTGCCGAGGTACGGGCCTGGTGAGACGATGCGTTTTCTTCCTGGCCGGCGGCTTTATCGGGCTCGTTCACCACGTGATCTACGATCGGACCGACGAGAATAAAAAAGCCTGAGCCGGCCGGCCACCTCACTCCTGCGGGCGGACCTGCCCCTCTTCGTCGGCGTCCCAACGATCCGTCGGCAACGTCTCGGCGCCTCGCCAGCCGAGTCGACGAAAAGTTCCCTCGCTGCCCCAGGCGATCATCGGGGTGTTCAGGGCCAGCGGGTCTTCGCGGAAAATCTCGCGCATCAGCTGAAACTTTTCCTCCATGTCGGCGAGAAAAGCTTCCAGTTCCTCCGGCGTCGGACGCACATCGCGGTGAGCCTCGGCGAAGCGATGCGTCTTCGCCTGGATCTCCACGAAATCGATCCCGGTCCGGAGAAAATCGATGCGGCGCCGCACGATCTCGTCGTCTTTGGCGGCCGCCTTCTCCGCCTGATCGAGCAGGCCGTGCAGCTCGGCACAGACTTCCGGCGTGTAGGGCGCGAGCAACGAGGTTAGCTCCTGCGCCGCCACTTCATCCGTGATCGCCTCGATGCGCAGAAACCACGCTTTCACCGGCTCCGCCGCCGCGCCGAATCCGCTCTGGCAATAATCGTCGAGAATCTCGTCGGCGCTGAGATCGGGATTCCACAGCAGGCGAGCCAGCGCGTAGTAGTTCAGGCCCTCCGTCGCCCAGTGATGCACGATGGAATCGAAGTCGGTGCCCACCAGGCTGTGATGCGCGAACGTGTTCACGTCTTCCGCCAGCTTGTGGATGAACACCGCGGGCACGCCCTCGCGCCGGCCATAGAGCAGCAGGTTGGGACGCCAGTAGATCTTCTCCGTCATCTGCGACCACGCGTTCCAGTCCTCCAGCGTCCGACGCCGTTCCTCGTCGCTGTCGTAGGAACCGCTGACAAAACCGATCGCGATATTCGGATGCAGCTTCTCGCGCAGCGGCGGCGCCTTGTAAACCGAGTAGGCATAGGTCACCAACCAGGCGTCGGGATGTTTCTCCGCGATCCGGGTAGCCAACTGATTCCAAAACCACACCATGCGATCCGTCAGCGACACCGCTTCAAACTCGCGTGCCGGCCTCACCGTGTAATCCCGCAGCGTGATCGTCCGACCCTCGGGCGGATCGAGTTTCCTGCATTCCTCGCATTGGCAAAACGTGGCTTGCCCGCCGTCGTTGGGAGCGATGGAAATGCTCCGGGCGCCCGTGCGATCCAGTTCCGCGATCTTGTCCCGAGCCACCGCCTCGATGAGGTCGAGGTTCGACACGCACAACCGCGCGCGGTCCGGCGTCAGCTCGCTCAGGTCCCGCGAACCGTTCCGTTGCAGGGCGAACCACTCCGGATGCTCCCGGTGCCATTTCTCCCAGGCATCGGCAAACGAATGACCCGCGACCAGCCCCAGCGAGCCGCCGAGCCGTTGCCAATCCTGCCAGTCGGGAATGCCGGCATTTTCTCCCGTGGCTTCGGCAAATCGGGTATCGTATTCCTCCGGCTTGAAACCAAGGTAGGCGATGCCGTCGTCGAGTCGTTCCCGCCGACGCGACCAGCGGATGCCGCGCTGGATGATCATCGGGGTGAAAGCGTGATCGAGCTGCGGCAGCGCGATCGTTTCCTGTCTCGGCGCGACCAGGCCCAGTTCTCCCGGCCACAGGCAGCGCATGCCCAGCGCCTGCTCGAGAAAGGCGAACACCGCCGACCGGCTGCCCGAAGGATCCGCCGGCGTGGCGTCATCCGCGCCCAGCAGAACCACCGCGTTGCCCACCGTCCTCAGCCGAATGCCGCCCGGCCCGAGGCCCTCCGCCGTCACGCCCAGCTCCTTCGCCAGTTTGCTTTCGCCAACCAGCAGGAACGTCTCCGGCCGAAAGCCGCGCACCTCTGCCGAGATCACGCCGCCGTCCGCGATTTCCCACGCACCAAGCGACGACTCCGCCGTCATTGGCACCGTCGCGCCCGAGACGCGTTCCAGTTCCGCGACGAGGATGCGCGCTCCGGCGCGGGCGGCCGCGGTGGATTCATCCGACAGCACAATCACGCAGCGGGCTTCCCCGTCGCGCACCAGATCCGCGCCCCGGACCGGCGAGATTCCTAACACGATGGACACCACCACGCACAGACACCAAAATGCCGCCTCTGAAATTCGACGGCGGTGGCGGCGGGCGTTCATGGTTTTGGTGGGGAAAAACGGTGCTGCTCAGGTTTCTTCGGCTCTGAGCATAGCGGCATCGTCCACGATTCCTCGATGAGTGGAAATCAAATTTCCCACCCGGCCATCAAATTAGACAGTGTCAGGTCGGTGGCTCAACCCTGTCTGACGCGTTGACGAAATGCCTGGCCCCCGCTTTGGTTCAGGTAGAAAAACAAACGGAGAATGGCCAAAGACGCAGCATATCGATACGCAGAAAAAAGGATCCAAGAGGCGTTGGATACCAGCGCGTCCTATCTTGACCTGAGTTTCAATCAACTCACGGAGCTGCCGGAATCGCTGGCCCAGCTCACCTCCCTGCGATTCTTTTTCTTAAGTAACAATCAGCTCACGGAGTTGCCGGAATGGCTGGTGCAGCTCACCTCGCTGCAATCGCTTGACCTGAGTGGCAATCCGCTCACTGAGCTGCCGGAATGGCTGGTGCAGTTCACCTCGCTGCAGTCGCTTTCCGTGAGTAACAATCAGCTCACGGAGCTACCGGAATGGCTGGTCCAGCTCACCTCCCTGCGATTCCTTGAACTTAATCGAATTCAGCTCTGGGAGCTGCCGGAATGGTTGGGCCAGCTCACTTCCCTGCAATCGCTTTCCCTGAGGGGCAATCAGTTCAAGGAGCTGCCGGAATGGTTGGGCCAGCTCACTTCCCTGCAATCGCTTTTCGTGAGTGACAATCAGCTTACCGAACTGCCGGAATGGTTAGGCAAGCTTACATCCCTTCAATTGCTTGACCTAGGTAGCAATCAGCTTTCGGAGCTGCCGGAATGGCTAGGCCAGCTGACTGCCCTGCAATCGCTTGACCTGAGGAGCAATCAGCTCACGGAGCTGCCGGAATTCCTTCGGAATCTGCCAAGATTGGATAGGCTCTTTCTTCACGGAAACCCTTCTTTGAACATCCCTGAAGAAATTCTGGGAGCTTCGTACTTTGATTCGGTTCTGAGAAAGGACAAAGCCGCACCACCGGAATCGATTCTCAGTTACTATTTTTCGACCCGTGGTGATGAGGGCGCGGGCCTCCGGGAATTGAAACTCCTGGTGGTGGGCCGCGGGCAGGCGGGGAAAACGAGTTTGGTGAGACGGTTGAATGGGGAACCACTCAACTCCGTGGAAAGTGAGACCCACGGCATCAACATCAGTCCGCTGACGCTGAATTGTGAGGACGGAGACGTCACGGCGCGGACCTGGGATTTCGGAGGGCAGCATGTGCTTCATGCCATGCATGAGTTTTTCCTCACCGCGCGGAGCCTGTATCTGCTGGTATTGGGGGAGCGGGAAGACATGGCAGAGCGCGATGCGACCTACTGGCTGCAACTGATCCGCAGCTATGCCGGGGGCGCGCCGGTGGTCGTTGCTCTCAATAAGAGCAAGGGGACCGCCCGGGAGATGGACCGTGAATCGCTGGAGCAAAAGTACGGGCCGATTCTCGCGTGGATTCCCACGGAATGTGAGGCGGGCTATGAGGAGACGATCGAGAATCTCCGCACCGCATTGACCGAAGCGGCGGAACGGATGCCGGAGGTGCGGAACCGCTTCCCGAAAAAATGGTGGCAGATCAAGGAATGGCTGGAAGAGATGGAGGAGCCATATCTCGACTTCGCCACTTACCAGGAACGCTGCGGCACGCTGGGTGAGAGCGATCCGGAACAGCAGGAAAAGTTGGCCACCTGGCTGAATGATCTGGGGATTGCGATCAACTATGCCGAGGACGAGCGACTGCACGATACCACGGTTCTCCAGCCCGAATGGCTCGCCAACGGGATCTACGCCATCCTGCGGGCGAATGATTCCCACCATCCTCAGAAGTATGCACCAGACGCAACGCTCACGGAGAACGCGCTGGGGCCGATCTATGAGGGGGCGGAAAAGCTGAAGATGCTGAAGGCGGCTGATTACCCGGAGGAAAAATGGCCGTTCCTGATGCGACTGATGAGTCTGTTTCAATTGGCTTTTCCGATCGATGAAAAGGGCGAAACTCTGCTCGTCCCGAGCCTGCTGCCACTGGAAGCGCCACCGGATACCGATGAGCCCGCGGATCCTGATCGCACCCGGGTGCGTTATGAATTTTCAGTAGTGCCCGGACCGCTGCTGCCGAAGTTCCTGGTGCGGACGTTTTCCCTGATCGATGGCGCGAAACGTTGGCGTCGCGGAGCGATCCTGCGATACGGCGAGGCCATGGCCCGCGTCTGGATGACCCAGGACGAGCGCTGGGTCCACATCACCGCGACAGGGAATCAGGAAGATCGTGAGGAGCTGTTGACCATGATCCGCCTGACCTTGTCCGAGCTTTTTGCGGAATACAAGAATCTGAAAGTCGTGGAGCAGTGGGAACTCGACGGGGACTGGGTGCCGCGACAGACGCTGGAGAAATTCGGAGTGCTGCCGAAAGAAACTGATCAGGACTGGGGGGAGGTGGAACGATGAGCCGGCCGATCGAAATCTTCATCAGCTATGCGCACGTGAATGCCGCGTGGTTTGGGAAGCTCAGTCCACTCCTCCGCTTTCGAGAGAAAACTAGGCTGGCCCATGTATGGCACGACCAGAAGTTGGAAGCCGGGGATCGCTGGGATCCGGAGATCCGCAAAGCCTTGGACACGATGGATGTCTTCGTCTGTCTGGTGAGCTATGAGTTCCTCGCCTCCGGCTACATCATGGACGTTGAGTTGAAAAAGGCATTGGAACGGGAAGCCGCCGGAGAAGTCCAGATCGTCCCGATCATTCTCTATGAGGTGAACATGAAAGTGGAATGCCCCGAGCTGTTCCCTTTCAACCCGCTACCGGCGTGGGGGAAATGCTGGCGGGATTTCGAAAAGGACGGAGGAGAATACCAGGACGCCCACAAACCAATCCGAGATGGTCTACGCCAGGCGATCGAGAAGGCCAAAGCGCGAACGCCATAGGTTCGTGCAAGCGACTCCACGAAGAAAAATGAGAAAACCTCCAGCCGCCTCAAGGATGAGGCAGTCTGGAGGTTCAATAAGACGACAGGGTAAGCTACTTCGGGTGCTCAAGGGTTTACTCCTTCAGACCGGAGAATCTTTTTCACCAAGAACTTAGGAAATTTAGGGTCCTTTTGTTCGTAGTGAAAGAGAATGAACCCGAAGATTTTCCGGTCGTCGAAACCTTCGGCCCTGAGATTCCTGACCCGTTTCGAAATTTCTCGCTGGTACTTTGCTCTGACCCGACGAGGAATCTTCCAGCCTTTCGCTCTTGATTCGGCAGATTGCCAAAATTCATTGGGAATCTTTCGGATTCGCGTGGCGTCTCGGATTGTCAGAGGGTCACTCTGGGCGCTGGGTTCTTTAGAAAAGATTTCCAGTGCCCCCCGGATTTTCAGAATTGTTTTCAAAAACATTTCATTGGCTTTCTAGCTGTTCGCATTTATTTTTCTTTTAATCGACCTGTCAGAAAAACCTTTTAGATAGCACCCAAGGGACCGTCAAGAAAAGTTTTTGAAAAGTTTTTGAAAAGTTTTGATGAGCGCTACCGAGAATAGAAACAGGTCGCAATTGGATCATGCGCTGATTGACGTGATCGCCGGGTTACTTGAGCGCGATGAGGATCAAGAAACCTTTTCGGAATTTGTTCGAACCGTTCTCGGAGAGCTCAAAAATGCGGAACAGAATGCTGAAGCGCCAATCAGAGATCTCCTGAAGGCGATTTTGGACGCTGTTGATGCAGGGTTGAAATTACCTGTAAACCTTCGTCAATCTCGAATCGATCGGGTTCTACCCGATCTTCCTTCGGTCGGGGACAAGGTCGTATCGATCTCCCATCACATTCAGGGCGAAAAAAATGAGGCAAAAAGTAGAGGGCGAAACGAGAACCAATCTCGGGCTCTTCTAGCGGCGCGAACATTTGAAGAGCGATACGGGCAGGCCGAATTTACCAGTCGCCAGCTAACGGATATCTTGAGAGAAGATGGAGGGAAAAAAATCAATGTTACGAATACGATGGAGGGATTGAAAAACCAAAAGCCATCGCTGGTGAGAATAAAAGAACAGGCTGGAAAAAGAGAATATCTCTACGCTCTGACTGAGGATGGACGGAAAAAAGCAAAAGCGATCAGCGAGGATGCGAGGCGCTTTGGCTAAGAGATCATCGAACATCCAATTATCCTTACCGCGACAGAGAATTTGCGGAACGGCGACATCTCCTGACTTCGATAGCGCTGAGAGCACAATTGCTCGCTTGAGAATAATATACTGGCGGAGGCAGTCTCAACTAACTACTCAACTCCCTGAAGGCAACGCCCGGTCAGGATTCGTCTCGGCCTCGTAGTCGACGCCTTCGAGCCCAAAGCCGAACAGGCGCAGGAATTCGCTCTGGTAGCCGGCGAAGTCGGAAATGTCGTTGAGGTTCTCGGTGTTCACCTTTTCCCAGAGCTCAGCGACGGCGGTCTGGACGTCTTCCTGCATTTCCCAGTCGTCGATGCGGATGCGGCCGGCCTCGTCCAGCTGGGACGGGCCGCTTTCGGTGGCGAGGTGATCGGCGAAGAGTCGGGTGATCTGTTCGATGCAGCCCTCGTGGTTGCCCATTTCCTTCATTACCTGGTAGAGCAGGGAAATGTAAAGGGGCACGACGGGAATGGCGGAGCTGGCCTGGGTGACGAGGGCCTTGTTCACGGAAACAAAGGCGGTGCCGTCGCCGAATTTCTCATTGAGGCGGGCGGCGCTGGCTTCGACGTCTTTCTTGGCCATGCCGATGGTGCCTTCGGTGTAGATCTTCCAGGTCAGATCGGGGCCGATATAGGAGTAGGCCACGGTGGTGGCGCCGTCGGCCAGCACTCCGGCATCGGCGAGGGCGTTCATCCAGAGTTCCCAGTCCTCGCCGCCCATCACCTTGATGGTATGGGCGATTTCTTCCTCGGACGCGGGCTCGATGGAGACGGAATCGACTTCGCCCTTGTCGGTGTTGAGATTTTTCTGGGAGTAGGGTTCGCCGATGGGCTTGAGGACGGATTTGTAAACGTCACCGGTCTCGGGATCGGTCCGGCGGGGGCTGGCGAGGCTGTAGACGACGCAATCGACCTGGCCGAGGTCGGCCTTGATGGTGTCGATGACCTGCTGCTTCATCTCGTTGGAGAAGGCGTCGCCATTGAAGCTCTTGGCGTAGAGGCCGGCCTCCTTGGCGGCTTCCTCGAAAGCGATGGAATTGTACCAGCCGGCGCTGCCGGTCTTGTTTTCCTGGCTGGGTTTTTCAAAGAAGACCCCGATGGTCGCGGCGCCGCCGCCGAAGGCTGGCACAATGCGGGAAGCCAGGCCGTATCCGGTCGAAGCTCCGACAACGAGCACCTTTTTGGGCGGATTGGCGAGAGGCGGCTGAGATTTCACGTAGGCGATCTGCTCGCGCACATTGGCCGCGCAGCCGTCGGGGTGAGCGGTGGTGCAGATGAAGCCGCGGATTTTCGGTTGGATGATCATGACAGAAAGAATGGCTGGTGGGGATGATACGAAGAGGGGGGAAACGCCGACGCGAAAAGGCCGACCTCCGGGGGACAACGGCATTGTGGCCGGGATTCGGCAGATTTCCAACGCGAAGCCTGTCAGTTTGTAGGCTGGCCCGAAATGAAAAAAGGACGCGACCCACAGAGGAGTCGCGTCCTTTGGAACTGAACCGGTGGGGGAGTCCGGTTCAGTCTTGAGGTTTCGAATCCGTTTTGCAGGCTTCGCACGCTTCGCCTTCGGCGGGTTTGCCCTCTTTCTTCGGTCCTTTGGCGTCGGCGTCACCGTGATGGCCGGGCTTGTGATGTTTGCCCGCCTTCTTTTCGCCGTGATGATGAAAACGCGGGCCGTCAGGTCTTCCGTGGGGTTCCCCAAAGCCGGGACCGCCGGGGCGAGGACCAGGCGCCATGTGGGGCGCGGGACCGCGTTGGCCCATTCTCATGCCGGGCTGAGGACCGAAACCCGGTCGAAAAGGAGGCGTCGGCATCATCCCGGGGCGGAAACCAAAGCCGGGGCCGGCGCCGAATCCGCCGCGAAAGGCGGGACCCTGCGCCGCGCCGCGCATCGCGAAGCGCATCCGGGCCTGCTGACCAAACTGCGCCCGCCGATGAGCCGCCATCCGCTTCCATGCTTTCCTGGCGTGGTGACGCTTTGCCTTGTGGTTTCCGCGGTCCGGGCGATCCGCCTTGTCCCCCTTGCCCTCGCCTCGGTTCCCGGCTTCGCGATTCGGTTCCGGTTTCGGCGCGTTCATCGCCATCCAGGGAGGACCTCCGGGACCATCTGCGGGCAAGCCGAACTCTGACCGCATCCGGCCGAAATGCTCGCGAAGCTCGGCCATTTCCCGCATTGCCTCGTCAGGTTTGCCATCCTGGCGGAGTTTCTGGATTTCCTCCATCCGAGCTCTCATGTGATGGCGGAAATCGGCGACCTGTTCTTCGCTGGGCGGACCGGGACGGCGCTTCGGCTCGGCGTCGGGGCCTTTCTCTTCCCTTCTGGGCTCTTCGGGTCTTTCACCGCGCGGCTTGGCGTCTTCCATTGGCGGACGCTTGGGCGCGTTCTCGGCGACGGGCGGCGGGCCGCCTGGTCCGCGAGGGCCACGGGGAGTGTCTCCTCCCTGGAAGCGGTCGCGCATTTCGCCGACTTTCTCTTTCAGTTCAGCCGCCAGCTTTTCGGCTTCCTCGTGCTTGCCGGCGCGGTGAAGTTTTTGGATTTCCTCCATGCGCCCCTGCATCTGTTCGTGGAAACGCTGCGCCGCTTCCGGTCGGCCGGGTCCCTGGCCATCCCTGTGATCGTCCGGTCGACCACGGCCTTCGGCCGGTTGAGGTGCGGGTTTCTCGGGCGCCGGTCTCGGAGCGGGTTCCCGTTTTTCCGGTCTGGGTTTGGCGTCGTCCTTCGGGGCTTCGCCGTTTTCCTGGGCGGAGGTCGAACAGGCAAGTGCCACGCCAGCGAGGCACGCCATCACGATGGGGTTCGGTTTTTTCATAAAGTCTGGGAGTTGGTTTTGGGAGGGACCGGTCCGATTTCCTGCGCCGGGCCCTCGCTCCGATACAACGCATTTCCCTTCACTCGGTTGCGGAGAAAGATTTTGCGTCGGGATTTTCACTGGAAAGCGATGCACCCCGCCCGGAGGGTGGCGCCATGTCCGCCAACGCTCCCGGCTTCGGTTCCGCGAATGAATTCGATCACCTCGATCCGGTCGACCGGCTCCGGGCGATCATGCACCGGCTGCGCGCACCGGGAGGCTGTCCGTGGGATGCCGAGCAGACTCACGAATCGCTGCTGCCGCACCTGATCGAGGAAGCCTACGAAGTGGCAGAAGCGGTCCGCTCCGGCGATCGCGACGCCATTGTCGATGAACTCGGCGACCTGCTGTTGCAGCCGATTTTTCATGCCGAGATCGCCTCGGAAACCGGCGCCTACGATTTTGACACCATCGCTTCCGCCATCGGCGACAAGTTGATTCGCCGCCACCCGCATGTTTTCGGCGACACGGAGGTCGACGATGCCGATCATGTGCTGCGCCAGTGGGACCAGATCAAGCAGGCGGAGAAGGGAGGAGACGCGACCGTTTCAAAGAAACTGGAGCCCTACGTGAAAAAAGCCAACGACGGTCTCCCCGCGCTGATGGCCGCGACGAAAATCCAGAAACGGGTCGCCAAGGTGGGATTCGATTGGCCCGACGGGGACCTGACGCCGGTGCTGGGAAAAATTCGCGAGGAGACCGAGGAAGTAAGTGAGGCGATCGCCTCCGGAGATGCCGACAGCGTCGCCGACGAGATTGGCGACCTGCTCTTCGCGGTCGTTAACCTGGCGCGGAAACTAAAGCTCGATGCCGAGCTGTTGCTGCACCACGCCAACGTCAAATTCGTGAACCGGTTTCGTCAGGTCGAGGATTCGTTGTCTGCCAGTGGCAAAACCCTGGAGGAAGCGACGCTGGAGGAAATGGACGCTGCCTGGGAAGCGGCGAAGATCAGGTCCGAAGCTTCCTAGTCCCTCGGCTCAATCCCTTCCCCGTCCGAAGGCGAAATAGGCCAGGAACCCGGTCAGGATCAACAACGTCACCGCGACCGCGGAGAATCCGTGGACGCTTTCGCCCAGGGGAATGCCGCCGACGTTCATCCCGAAGAGGCCCGCAACCAGGTTGATCGGGAGCGCCAACACCGTGACGACGGTGAGGATGAAAAGAGTGCGGTTGGTCTGCTCGTTGACGTGGGCCGCCAGTTCTTCCTGGACCAGTCGAAGCCGCTCCACCAGGGCCACCGTGTCGGCGACCGCGGCGGAGAATTCTTCCGCCGCCTGCTGCAGGTTCTTGATATCTTCCTCGAGTATCCAGTCCGGTGGACGGTTGAGCAGGCGGAAAAGGGCGGCCGGTTCAGGGGCCAGCAATCGTTGCAGGCGAACCAGGACCCGTCGCAGCGATCCCAGTTCGGAGCGCTTGGCCGAGAGTCGGTTGGCGAGGAGCCCGTCCTCGATCTGGTCGACGCGATTGGTGGATTTGCGGAGGATGTCGGACAGCACATCCGCCTGGGCGCCGAGCAGGTGAGCCAGCAACTCGACCGGCGAGCGGAACACTCCGCGCGAACGGACCTCGGCGCGCAACTCGTCGATCGATCGCAGGGCCTGCCTCCGGGCGCTGATCAGGAGCCGGGGATCGATGTAGAGATGAGCGGTGGCCACCGCCGAGGCGTCGTATCCAGAATCGAAGAGAACATCGTGGATCACCGCCACCAGCGAGTCGGCGTCCTGTTCCAATCGCGTGGAGCCGGTTTCGCTGTGAAGAGATTCGAAGAAGCTCTCCGGGATATCGAGCTTCTGCCGGAGCCAGCGTTCCGCGGCGACGTTGGAGAGCGAAAAATGTAGCCAGAAGAATTCCGGGTTTTCCGTCGGTTCCGGGTTCGACAGCGCCTCGATCACCTCTTCCGCGCTCACGCGAGTCCCAGGCTGCCCCGGGGGAAAACGGTATCCCCAGACCAGTCCGTGCTCGTCGGAGCCATAGGTGGTTTCGATCTTCGACATGAATGCAGTCGCGTTCTGGCTTGTCCCCGGATGACGTTCGGCACGGAGTGCCTCTTCACCGTTGGCGCAACGAGAACTACCGTTTTGCCGCTTTGTCGAAAAGGCCAGCAGAATCTCCGGGATCGAATCCGCCTTGGTTGCGGACTTGCCGCTTCGGCCGGTTCCGCCTTGGATGGTTCTCGATGCAAGTTCCAAGCATGTCTGCCCGCAAGCTCACCCTTCTCCCCGCGATCCTGTTGATGGGCTCGGTGGGAATCCCCGGAGACGCGACCGCCCACTCGGAGAAGGAGTTCGGTCCCGCCCTTGAACCGGTGAAGGTTTCCGGCGTCGATCGCTGCCAAGCGGTCGCGGTGAATGGCGATCGCCTCTACGCCACGGGAGCGGGCGAATTCCACGTGCTCGACATTTCGGAACCGTCTCAACCC
>JAGRPB010000071.1 GCA_020439945.1 Verrucomicrobiia bacterium | reverse complement strand
ATTCTCACGAATTCCGCTACATGAGTCGCTTCTGAAAAATGGTCTGTCTTGAGATTTCCAAGGTGTTCTTTGATCCCTCTTCTATCCGCGCAGCGGATTTCGTTTCTCAGGATGACAAGGTTCGTGAGTTCTTCCCACGAATGAATGTCCGCTCATTTCCCCTGTCATCCCGAGCGAAGCCGAGGGATCTCACTCAGTCCAGAGCCAGTCGCAGATCAACCACTCTCGGAGTTCACTTGCCGTCACTCCGAGGCGCGAGCCCTTTCCACCGAAACTGCCGCAGGCGGTGCCAGTATTTTCGAATCGGAAAAAGCGGCCCTGCCCGGAAGCCGTGTTCTCGAAAGGCACGCAGGCACTCGCGATGGTTGGCGAGCATGTTGCTCAGGTTGCGATTCGTCTCGCCACCGAGCCGCATGGTGACCCAGAAATGAGGCACGTAGCCCACGGGAAGTTTTGCGATTTCAAAAAACCGGAAGAGCAATTCCCAGTCGGCGCCGAAACGGTACTGCGTGTCGAAGCCACCCCATTTTTCGTAAGTCTCGCGTCGCGCGTAGAAGGTCGGATGCGGCGGCATCCAGCCGCGAAAGAAGGCGCCGGATTCGTAATCACCCGCTTTCCATTCGCGGACGATTCGCCCCGGATCGTCCTGCTTCACATACCGGAGATCCGCGTAGCAACCGGCGACGTCGGGATCGGACAATGCGGCGGCGACTTCGCCGAGGACATTTTCCGTGGCGTAAAAGTCGTCGGCGTTCAGAAACCCGATCACGTCGCCGGTTGCCCGCGCGATGCCCTTGTTCATTGCGTCGTAAAGGCCGGCGTCTGGTTCGGAAATGAATCGAAAACCGAATTCGTTCTGCCATTCGGCGAGTTTCTCCGGCGTGCCGTCAGTCGAAGCGCCATCGATGACCCAGTGCTCGACGTTGTCGTGCGTTTGCGACGCGACCGATTCGAGGCAGTCCCGAATCGTATTCGCCGCATTCCTGCAAACGGTGATGACGGTGATTTTCACGGGCAGCGAAATCGCCTCTCCGCCCTACTAGGCCGCGAAAACTTCGGTCTTTTCCTTCTGCTGCATGACGCGGCGATAGATGTCTTCGAGTTCGTCAATCTGCTGACCTCGCTCGAATTTCGCGACCACTTTTTTCCGCGCCGCCTCACTGGCACGAACCCAGATTTTCTCTGACGCGGCGAGATCGTGCATGGCGACGGCGAAGGCTTCCCAGTCATTTTCGTCGGCGAGGAATCCTTCGACTCCGTCAGTTACTGCCTCGGGAATGCCTCCATGATCCGTCGAGAGGACCGGCAGGCCGGTGGCCATCGCTTCGAGCATGGAGTTGGGCACGCCCTCGCGATTGCCGTCTTCCGACGTGCGACTCGGATGGAGAAAGGCGTGCGCCCAGCCGTATTCCATGCGGATGCGCCCCTGTTCGACGAAACCGGCGAAGGTGACGAACTTGGTGACGTCGAGATCGTTGGCCAACTTTTTGAGCGGCTCCATCAGCGGACCGTCGCCGAGAATGACGAGACGCGAAGTCGGGTGCTTCTCGTGGAATTTTGCAAAGGCTCGCAGCGTGGTGTCGTAGCCTTTTTTCTCGATCAAACGGCCCGACTGGACGAAGCGCCACGCGCCATCGACGGGTGCCGTTCGTGGCATCACCGGCCATTCGTCGAGCGGAATGCCGGCGCGCTGAACCGTCAGCTTTGACTTGGGACAGCCGAGCGACTCCAAGTCCGCAACCAGCGCATCCGAACGTGCCATCACGGCGTCGGCCAGTTGAAAGACGCGCGCCATGGCATCGCGCCAGGCCGGTTTATCCATGTCGACTCCGGCATCCGCGCCATGAAAGCTGACCACGATCGGACAGGGTCGATCGGCCTGTTCCATCAGCGGCAGCAACTGCAGGGCACTGTTTCCAAAATAGATATGAAGCACGTCGGCGCCGCGCTTTCGCAGCAGCTTGTCGATGTGTTCGATCTCTTTTTCGTAGAGAAAGGGCGGGGCGTCCTTGATGCGTCGCGATTTGAAACGACGCCACTCGCGCTTCCAACTGGTGGGTCGTGGGAGCAGTTCGAGACGCTCCTCGGGAAAGGGAAAACTGTCTTCTTCGAGGCGTTTCTGGGTCAGAACCAAGGGCTCAAACGACTTCAGGCCCGTGATCTGACGATACACGTGATGCATCTCGGGAGCCAGGAAAGTCGAGCAATAGCAGGCTACCGAGCGGCGATTGGAGGAATCGGGCATTATAGAAATTATAACAGACGATTTCCGCTCTGCGAGTATTCGGAGAAAATAATGCGAAAATTTCTCGGGACGGTAAAGTCTCGCTCAGTTTTTCCCCATGGACTACCTCGAAAAAGCCCGCCGCGTCATTCAGTTGGAGATCGCGGAGCTGAATCGCCTCGTGGCGCGCGTCGGCGAGCCGTTTGCTGAGGCGATCGACGCCTTGCGCACGGCGGTGGAGGGCAACGGCAAAGTGGTCATCGTTGGCGTCGGAAAATCGGGGAACATCGGCCAGAAACTCGCCGCGACTCTGAATTCCACCGGTGCGCCGGCGACGGTGCTGGATTGCCAGGACGCGCTTCACGGCGACCTCGGGCTGGTCGCCGGAAACGATGTGGTGCTCGCGCTGAGTTATTCCGGGGAAACGGACGAACTCCTGAATTTGTTGCCGCATCTGAAGCGCCGGGGTGTCACCCTCGTGGGGGTTACGGGCCGAGCCGACTCCACTCTCGGTCGTGCTTCGGACATCGTTCTCGACGTGAACGTGGAGCGGGAGGCCTGTCCGCTGAATCTCGCCCCGACCGCGAGCACGACCGCGATGCTGGTGCTCGGCGATGCGCTGGCGATGGTGTTGTTGGAAGCGCGCGGTTTTGGCGAGGACGACTTTGCGATGCTGCATCCCGGCGGCTCGCTGGGACGGGCACTGCTGACGAAAGTGACGGAAATCATGCGTGCCGGCGAACAACTGGCACGGGTGAACCCTGACGCCACCGTGAGAGAGGCTCTAGCCGCCATGAGCGCGGCCCGGGCCGGGGCAGTGATCGTTGCCGAAGTCGGCGGACCGCTATCGGGGATTTTTACTCAGGGGGATTTTACGCGAGCGTTTCAAACCGATTCGGACGGCATCGGCGATCGTCCCGTCAGTGACCTGATGACCCGCGACCCGATCATGATCGATTCCGACAAACTCGCAGGCGAAGCCTTGCGAATCCTGGAGACGAACCGCATCGACGACCTCGTCGTGGTCGATGCGGAAACCCGTGAACCTCTCGGCTTGATCGATACCCAGGACCTGACGCGATTGGGTGTGGTGTGATCCAATCATGGAGGCGGGTTACGCCTGGTGGCTTCTGCTTCATCCAGCTCCCCGGATGGGATTGCCGCCGTCCAAGGAACCCAACGCGGTCAATCCATCTCCGTCAGAGAGCCCTCGGCGCGGCCGTTGAGGAATCGCGCGATTCCGGTAACCGTCTTGTGGAATCCCCAGCCAGTGAAGAAGATGGCGGAGGCGATGGGCAGTCCGTCCATGCGGCTAAAACGTCTGTCTTTCCAAGCCCACCAGCACCAGGCGGCGGCGATACCTCCGACCAGCAGGAACCCCAATCCGGTTCGTAGCGAACGCAATCCCGACCAACGAACCTCGGCGGCGCGCTCATTGCGGATGTTTTCTATGATCACCTCCGCCTGTTCCTCGGTGAGTCCTCCCTCCACGATCAGCCAGTGGTGGACTTCCACCCATGACTCGCCCCAGATGATGCGGGCGCGGGCTTCTTCGTGCGGGTTTTTGAGCAGGGTCATTCGCAACAAGATCAGGTATCCGCAACAAATTGTGGCTGCCTTCTCAATCGTAGCAGGCAACGGATCATCCAGATGCCGAGGAAAAGGGAAAGCAGGCTGTCGATGAAGGAGGAAACCATTCCTTTGGTCACCTGCACCATACCGACGCTGGCCGGATCCGGTAATCCGATGTGAACCCAAACCACGAGAATCGATATCGGCGAAAGGAAGGTCATCCCCGCCAGCACCCATGCCATTCGCTTGATGGCGTCGCCTATTCGATCACTCCTCGCTACGTGGAGTGCGAGGTAAAAAAGGACGGTGTTACATAAGGTCAAAAGAATTACCCCTATGATCGCCATCGTCTCAAAAGACCGTGCTTCTTGATGTTGAATCGCCCAAGCGTCGATCAGGAAGCTGAGGAGGCTGTGGATGAGGCCGGTCGCCGATTTGGCCGCGTAAATTGCCGCCAAGACTTTCAAGGTGTGTTCGGTTCGAGAAAAATCGGCTCGGTCCACAAATCGATGGGTAACAATCGAAACGGCGGTTGTCACGCCCGATTCCGGTTCTTCCACTCCGTCGGATCGACGCCATAGTAGTCCCGCAATTCTCGGAACAACTCGGGATGCTCGTCGCGTAAATCCTCCGAAAGCTCGAAAAAGGTCTCGGTGGCGACGGCGAAGAATTCGGCGGGATTGGTGGCGCCGTAGGGATCGAGTAGCGGATCGGCGCGCGGGTCTTCAGCTTCACCGACGAGGGTCTCATATTCCCGCTTCATGATTTTTTCCCAATCGAAATAGGCCTCGTCGTCTCCGAGCGCCGGCACGCCATCGGCGGAACCGTCGGCCTGGTCGAGCTGGTGGGCGAACTCGTGAAGGACGACGTTCATGCCGTCGTCGTCGCGGGCGGCGCCGCGCTGCACGCTGTCCCAGGCGAGAATGACGGAGCCGGTGTTCCAGCTTTCGCCGAGCCGGATGTCGCGCTCGTGATCGTCGTCATCATCGGGACCGAACACGCGCTTGCCTCGATCCCGGAACGCGCCGGGATACATGAGAACGGAGTGGAGGCGCGGGTAGAGCCGATCTTTCGGTCGACCGACCAACAGGAGCGCGGCCTGAGCCGCAACGAGGACGCGCATCTCCTCGGTGATCGTCTCGAGTCCGCCGCAGGCCTCGAACTGTTTCTCGTTCACGAAGGCGCGAACCCGATCGCGGAGTCGGTCCCGCAGCTCGTCGGGAAGATGGCGATAGACCGCGAAACGGCGCTCGAGCAGGTCGTCCCACTCCGGGGAAAAGGTGTCGACTTCGAGCACGAGGCCGGTCTCGACCCGGACGCGCCGTGTTTTCCAGACGGCGAAGGCGAGGAGGAGCGTTCCGACGAGGGCGATGAGGATTCCGGTCACGTGATCGAGGATTCGGTTTCTTGAATGAAAGACGGAGTTCCGTTCGTCCGTTTTCCAAACCGGCGTCTCCATTGTAATCGCCGAAAGAACGACCGCGACCCAGATTCAAACCGTGAACACGATTCTCACCGTCCTGATCGACCTCCTCGGGGAGGTCTTTCCCGTGGCCAGCCCGAGCGCTGCCTGGGGGCGATCGCTCGATCGGGCGACGCGACGTCACGAGCGGCTGGTTCGCTGGGGCCGGCGCCTGCTGGGCGGGTTCATTTTCGCGGTCCTTGCGGCCTTGCCTTTCCTGCTCATTCGGTGGTTCGGCGCCTGACGCGAAGGGGGCCGCCATTGCGTCGGGATAGCCGTTGACTAGGCAAAGGCCCCACGTAAGTTCCGACCCCGCCGCAACCGGCTTTCCCACCCGATGAACATTCACGAATACCAGGCCAAGGAACTCTTCGAAAAATTCAATGTCCCGACTCCCGGGGGCAAGGTCGCTGGCACTGCCGAAGAGGCAAGAGCGGTCGCGGCGGAACTCGGAGGCAGCAATATCGTGGTGAAGGCGCAGGTCCACGCCGGTGGTCGCGGAAAGGGGACTTTCAAGAATGGTTTTCAGGGCGGCGTTCATCTCGTCAACTCGGCGGACGAAGCCGGAGAGATCGCCGGCAAGATGATCGGTGAAGTGCTCGTCACTCATCAGACCGGCGAGGAAGGCCGCCTCGTTCGCAAGGTGCTCGTCGCCGAGTCGGTCGAGATCGAAAAGGAATATTATCTCGCCATCCTGATGGATCGCGAAAGTCGCTCGCCGGTCATCGTGGCGAGCACGGAAGGTGGCGTGAACATCGAAGACGTGGCCGAATCGACTCCGGAGAAGATTCTCAACGAAAAGGTCCATCCGCTGCTCGGCCTCCAGCCTTACCAGGTTCGCAAGCTGGCTTCGAAGCTCGGCTTCGCCGGTGATCAGGCCAAGGCCTTCGGCAAGTTGTTGGGTGCCCTCTACAAGCTTTTCATCAGCTGCGACTGCTCCATGGTGGAGATCAATCCGCTGGTGGTGACCAATGACGGCCAGGTGCTGGCGCTCGATGCGAAGTTCAATTTCGACGACAACGCCCTCTACCGTCACCCCGACATCGCCGAGATGCGCGATCCGGAAGAGGAAGATCCTCGCGAAGTCGAGGCCTCGAAGTTCGACCTCAACTACATCGGGCTCGACGGCAACATCGCCTGCCTCGTGAATGGCGCGGGTCTCGCGATGGCAACCATGGACATCATCAAATTCTACGGCGGCGAGCCGGCCAACTTCCTCGACGTGGGTGGCGGCGCTTCCAAGGACCAGGTGACCAACGCCTTCAAGATCATCCTCGGCGACCCCAAGGTCGAAGGCATTCTCGTGAACATCTTCGGCGGCATCATGGACTGCAACGTGATCGCCGAGGGCATCGTGGCCGCCTGCCAGGAAGTTGACCTGAAGCTGCCGCTGGTCGTTCGTCTCGAAGGCAACAACGTGGCTGCCGGCAAGAAAACCCTGGCCGAGTCCGGCGTGGCTCTTATCACCGGCGACGATCTCGCCGACGCGGCCGAGAAGGTCGTGAAAGCGATCGCGGCCTAAGAGTTTTCAGTTTTCAGTTTTCAGTTTTCAGATGGCTCTCGCGACGTTCGAAGATCTGCAAGTCTGGCAGAGAGGTTGTCGGCAGGCGGTTGATGTTTGCCGGCCCGTCGAAAACTGGAGAATTTTCTCTCTGAGAGATCAGCTCCAGCGGGCGGCTATTTCGGTTCCCTCTAATATCGCTGAAGGGCATGAACGTGATTCGTCCGGCGATTTCGTCCGATTTTTGAGAATCGCCAAGGGCTCGAACGGAGAAATGAGAACTCAACTCTATATTGCCCAGGATTTGGGTCTGATCAGTTCTGACGACCGGAAGCGACTCGCGACAGAGTCCAAGGAGATTGCCGCGATGCTCCAAGGATTGATCACCTCAGTGCAATCCCGCTCAAAGGGATCCGAAAACTGAAAACTGAATTCTGAAAACCCGCCACGTGAGCGACTCTGCTTTCACCCTTAGATTCTCGCGAAGATACAGCATGGCTCACCGACTGACCAGCGGCGCGGCGCCGAATTGCAGTGTGCCTCATGGGCATGACGAGGTCGTGACGGTCGATATCGCCAGTTCCAAGAATGCCGGACTCGATCCGAAGACGAACATGTTGGTCGAGTTCGATCAGGTGAAGCGACGCTGGTTCCAGTGGATCGACAAGGCGGTCGATCACAGTTTCCACCTTTCCGCCACCGACCCGCTGGTCGGGTATTTCCGCGAAAACGAAGCGAACCTGGTGGCGAAATTGTTGCTTACGCCCGGAGATCCGACCACCGAAGTCCGGGCGGCGTGCTATCATTCCAAACTCACCGCGTTCCTGAATGCGGAGAATCCGTCGTATTTCTGTAAGCGACTTGTGATCCAGGAAACGCCGACCAACGCGGTGGAATTTTCCGGCGGAACCACGGAAGGAATTCTTCCTGCTGGAGATCACTGGTGGAGCCGCCCCGACCAGAGCATCAACGATCTCGCCGCTGCCTGAATAAAACGATGAACGGAATCGGAGTCAAAGAAATCGCCTTCGTCGGGTATCCGGTCACGGATCTCGATCGCGCGCGTGATTTCTACGGCCGCGTGCTCGGACTGGAATGCACGCTCGATCATCCGGTGGGCATCGAGACGGAGCAGGGAGACGCGATTCGCTGGATCGAATACGAGATCGGCAACGGCGCCATCGCCATTTCCAACGCCTGGCCTCCCAGCGGTCAGAGTGGTCCGGGCGCCGCGCTGGAAGTGGCGGATCTCGACATCGCCGTTGAACGTCTTCGTGCCGAAGGCGTCACCTTCAAAACCGACGTGATGGCCTCGCCGTCATGTCGTTTCGTCGGCATCGCCGATCCCGATGGCAACGACCTGACCATTCATCAGCACAATCCTGCCCCTGAAAACTGAATTCTGAATACTGAAAACTTCGAACCATGGCCATCCTCGTTGACGAAAATACCAAGGTCCTGATCCAGGGCATCACCGGCTCCTTTGGCGGACGCCACGCCAAGCTCAGCCTCGACTACGGTACCCAGGTTGTCGCCGGCGTCACGCCGGGCAAGGGAGGTCAGAAGTTCGAAGATCAGGTTCCCATCTACGACACGGTCTCCGAAGCCGTCGCCGAAACCGGCGCCACCGTTTCGACCATCTTCGTGCCGCCGCCGTTCGCCGCCGACGCCATTCTCGAGGCCGTCGATGCCGGAGTCGACCTGGTGGTCTGCATCACGGAAGGCATTCCGGTCATGGACATGATGAAAGTCCGCGCCGGCATGGCGGGCTCGAAGACCCGCCTGATCGGCCCCAACTGTCCCGGATTGGTCACACCGGGCCGCGGTGAGAATTCCCACGGCGGATGCCGCATCGGGATTGCGCCCGGCTACATTCACAAGCGCGGTAGCATCGGAGTGGTTTCCCGCTCGGGAACGCTGACCTATGAGGCCGTCTGGCAGCTCTCTGCGCTCGGCCTTGGTCAGAGCACCTGCGTCGGTATCGGGGGCGATCCCATCAACGGCACCTCTCACCTCGACGTGCTGAAGATGTTCAACGACGACCCCGAGACCGAAGGCATCATCATGATCGGCGAAATCGGCGGCACCGCCGAGGAAGAAGCCGCCGAATGGGTCAAGGAAAACTGCAAAAAGCCGGTCGCCGGTTTCATCGCGGGTGCCACCGCGCCTCCCGGACGCCGCATGGGTCACGCAGGCGCCATCATTTCCGGCGGAAAAGGCACCGCCGAAGCAAAAAAACAAGCCATGCGCGATGCAGGTATCGCTGTTGCGGAGACACCCGCCGAAATGGGTACCACATTGAAAAACGCTTTGGGTTGAGAGTGGGCCCGGAACGTGCATAATCTGAAGCCCGACATGTCAGAAGCACCGAAATACGCCAAGGGCCTCGAAGGGGTCATCGCCAACGAATCGAAACTGTCCGATGTCCAGGGCCAGGCCGGCGTTTTGCGCTACCTCGGCTACAACATCGACGATCTGGTCGAGAACACGACCTTCGAGGAATGTGTCTACCTGCTCCATCGTCAGAAGCTGCCCACTCAGGCGGAGTTGGACGACCTGACCGCCACCCTGCGGGCCAATCGCAGCCTGCCTCAGGGCGTCATCGATTTCATCACCTCGGCGCCCAAAGACGCCAACCCGATGGACGTGCTTCGCACCGGCGTCAGCATGCTCGGTCTCTACGATACGCGCGGTGACAACCAGAACCGCGAACTGAACGAGGAACGTACCCTCGCGATCTGTGCGAAGATGCCGCTCATCGTGGCCTACTTCCACCGCAGCCGCGAAGGGCTCGAATTGCTCGAGCCGCGCCAGGATCTCTCCGAAGCCGGCCATTTCCTTTACCAAATCACCGGCAAGGAACCCGGCCCCGACGCCACCCGCACGCTGGATGTCGCCTACATCCTTCACGCCGATCACGGCATGAATGCGTCGACCTTCAGCGCCCGCGTCACCATCGCGACGCTGTCGGACGTTTATTCCGCGATCACTTCCGCCATCGGCACCCTGAAAGGACCGCTGCACGGCGGCGCCAACGAAGGCGTCATCCAGATGCTCGAAGAGATTGGCACCGAGGACAAGGTCGACGCCTACGTCGAGGATTGCCTTGCCCAAAAGAAGAAGATCATGGGCATCGGGCACCGCGTCTACAAGGTGCTCGACCCGCGCGCGCCGCATCTCCAGAAGATGGCCATCAAGCTGACCGAAGAACTCGGCGAGCCGAAATGGATCCGGATGTCCGAGCGCATCGCCGAGATCATGCGCGAGCGCAAGGGCCTGAACGCCAACGTCGATTTCTACTCGGCCACGGTCTATTACTCGCTCGGCATTCCCACCGACCTGTTCACGCCGATCTTCGCGATTTCCCGGGCCGCCGGCTGGACCGCCCAGGTACTGGAGCAGCTCGACGACAACCGCCTCTATCGCCCGTTGACCCTCTACACCGGGCCGACGACCGATCAGCCCATCGGGCCGATTTCCGAGCGGGGTTGATCTCGAAATTTCCTGCTTGTAGGCGCGGTCGCTGACCGCGCTTTCCGGGTTGGTTTCTGAAACACGCCGTCAGCGACCGCGCCTACACTTTCCGTCGCCATCCGGCCAACAAACCGGAGAGGGCGACCCCCAGCCCTCCGACCACGAACAGGCCGGGAAACCAAAGCGAATAGATCGACGCCTTGGTATCGCGGACCAGGACGGCCTCCTCTGGCATGTCTGGATTCACGAAACACGTGACAGATTTCCCCGGCCGGAAACGGCGCTGCCATTTCTCCATCTTCTTCTCGACCCCGGACACGATCGGTTTGCTTTTAACCTGCTCGCCCAGATGCGATTCCCCTTCGAAATCGTACCGGTAGCTCACCTGAAATTCGTATTTCGTCTCAAAATGCTGATCGATCTGTGAGTCGTCGACGGTCACCGCGAGAATCTCACAGGGCGTCTCCACCCAGTGATCCATCTCTTCCGCGACATAGAAATTCTTCCACAAGTACCACATGAAAAACGCCCCGGCGGCGGCAAGGAAAAGTCCCATCCCGGCCATCCAGAGACGGCCGCCCCAGTTGGCCGGCGGTTTCGCGGAAGTGGTTGAAATTGAAGCGCTGTCGGGCATGAAATTCGGAAAGGATAAGGGAGAAACGCGAAGCTCGCCAAAACGGCGACCGCGCTTACAGTAAGCGCATGAGCGATCTATCCCAGCAAATTACGGAGGACATGAAGTCCGCGATGCGTGAGAAAAACACCATCGCCCTCAACACCATCCGCATGTTGAAATCCGCCATCAAGAACGCGGCCATCGAAAAAGGCGGCGCCGACGCCGAATTGAATGAAGCAGAGATCGTCGGGGTCATTCGCAAGCAGGTAAAAACGAGGCAGGATTCCGTGACCCAGTACGAAGATGCCGGCCGCGAAGATCTCGCCTCGAAGGAGAGGGAAGAAATCGCCATCCTCGAGAACTACCTGCCACAGGCGCTTAGCGATGAGCAGGTCGCCAAACTGGTCGATGAAGCCATCGCCGAAACCGGCGCCACCTCGAAAAAAGACATGGGCCAGGTAATGAAGCTCGTTCAGGAACGCGCCGCCGGACGCGCCGATGGCAAGGCATTGTCGCAGGCAGTGATGGCCAAGTTGTCTTGAAACACCGCCTTTCGACGACGTGGTCACCGCCATCATCGTAGCCGCCGGGAGTAGCCGGCGGATGGGGTTTGATAAGCTCGCGGCCGAGATTGGTGAGGTGGCGGTTTTGACGCGATCGCTGCTCGCCTTCGAGAAATGCGACGCGATCGATCGCATCCATGTGGTGACTTCCGAGGAACGGTTCGAGTGGGTTCGTGCCCAGGCAGCGGCGCACCAGGTTTTGAAGCTCGATCAGCTCGTTGCGGGCGGTGCGGAACGCTACCTTTCGGTGAAAAATGGCCTCGATGTGCTTAGCGATTCGGCAGAACTGGTCGCCGTTCACGACGCGGCACGTCCGCTGGTGACGCCCGTAGCGATTTCGCGCTGTGTCGACGAGGCCAATCGCTCCGGTGCGTCGGCGCTGGCTCATCGAGTAACTGACACTCTTAAGCGCGCGACTCAACAGGGTCAGGTCATTGACAGCGTGTCGCGCGAAAACCTCTGGGCGATGGAAACTCCGCAGGTGTTTGATATCGCTCTGCTGCGTCGGGCCTACGCGCGCATCCTTGAGTCGGGGGAAGTCGTCACCGACGAAGTCTCGGCGGTGCAGGCGCTCGGCGAACCCGTCCGGCTGGTGGAAAACGATTCGCCGAATCCGAAGATCACTGTGCCCGCCGACATCCAATTGGCGGAAGCCATGGTGGGGCAGATTTGAAATCTGCCTTCATCAGGACCGGATAGGCAGAATGCAATTCTGCCCCACAGGACCGGATAGGCAGAATGCAATTCTGCCCCACAGGACCGGATAGGCAGAATGCAATTCTGCCCCACATGGTTCACAGCGTGCGGTAAACGTGCTCGAGCGCGAGCAGCGCATAGGCCGTGACCAGCGCGGGATCGTCTTCCATCCAGCGCTTCGATTCCTCGTTCACCCACGAGCCATCACTCTGCTGCCGGTCAAACAACGCGACGGCGAGATCCTGGTGCCAGTCCACCAGCTTTCCGCCCTCCAGCTCCAGCTTGCCAGTGCGGCTGGTCGCCAAGGCCTTGGACATGGTGTGGTAGTAATAGAAGAGCCCCTGTGCCTCCATCCCGGGATTCTCTTTCACCGAGTAATTCGCTTTCAACCATTCCCGGGCCGCGACGACCCGGGGATCGTCCTCGGACATCTCCGCATAAACGAAACTCAGCAGCCCGGCGTAGGTCATGCTGCCGTAGGAACGCAGCGCCACTTTGCCGCCATCGAGCTTGAACTCGTCGGCCTTGGTATTCCCGGGATGATAGACAAAACCGCCCCGGTCTTCGTCGCGCATGCCGAAGCCATCACCGAGCTTCTTGATGGTGTCGTCGCTGTTCTGGCAAAGGGACACGAACTCGATCGCCGCGTCCCAGTCCAGATCGACTTCGTTGGAGTTGTCGTACTCGGTATCAGCCAGGGCTTTCTTCGAATAGTAGAGCGCTTCAAGCGCGAAATGCGTGTTGGACATGTCCGAGTGGGTCCGGCTCCCGCTGTAGCCGATACCGCCGTCGTAGAGCGTGTCGTTCTGACCGCGATTCTCGTCGTCCTGCTGGAGACCGACCAGGTAGCGGCGCGCCTTGGCGATGACGGGCAGGTACTCCTTCTGACCGGAGACCGACAGAGCCGTGACCGACAGCGCCGTGTTGTAGGTGGCAAGCGCCTGGGTGTAGAGACCGCCGTCCGGCTGCTGGGTGCTGACAATGTAGTCGAAGCCCTTTTTCGCCGATGCCGGCAGATCGGAACCCGCTTCGCGATTCGGATCGCCGATGATGGCCATCACCGGCAAAGCCGTCAGCGACGGATTCACCGGATCGCTCCAGGTTCCCTTTTCCGCGTCCTGATGCTGCTCCAACCACGTCACGCCCTTGGCGATGGCGCGCTCGATTTCGAGTTTCAGCGAGAGATTGCGATCGGCGCCGGGAGTGGCGACGCGTTTTTCCTGCGCGGAAACGGGTGCGGCCAGGCCGAGAAAAACGGCGCTGGCGAGAATCAGGTGGAGAGAGATTCGGTTCATGGGAGTTTGTTTTTGAAGACTAAAATGCGGGTAGCGATTGGCGACCAGATGGACCGCAGATGACACAGATTGATTTGAGGGGTTTGGCTTTGAAACTCTATCACGGACCCATCTCGCGAGCCAAACGACACCTTTCAAAAATATCTGCGTAAATCAGCGAAATCCGCGGTTAAGAAAAATTCTGGCAACGAGTTTGAGAACAGGTGCCCAAATCGTGACGCCTCATTTCGCCGGGCGCAGGATAAGGGTCATCTTCTTTCCTGTCTCGGGCGTGGCTGCGGAATTCGCGCCCCAGCGTTCGTCGTTCTCGGCGCCCTTGCGGCTCATGTTCAACAGCGCGACCTGGTCGAGATATACACCGATCAGCGAACCCTCGGAGTCGGCCAGAAAATTGCCCTCGAAAAAGTGCGAGCCGGTCAGGATCCACGGTTCGTCAGTCATTGCTTTGCCGGTCTCCGCATCGAGAATCCAGCTCGCCGCAGGGATTTCCTCGATCTTCCCGTCCTTTTCCATTTCGATGATCACCGAAACGGCATCGCCGCGCGGTTTCTTTTCGTCGGATTCGATGCGCTGGCGGCGCTCCTCTTCGGGGAGAAACTGGTCGAAAATTTCGCCCTCGCCCGACCGGTATCGCAGCAGCTTGAAAACGATCTGGAGATGCAGCCCGCGCACCGGAGTCGTCAGCAGCGCCTCGTGCACCGCTCCCTTTTCGTTCACCATCAGGTACTCGATCGGACCGCCCTCGCGCATGTTCATCACCGCCGGAATCCGGATCTCCCGCTTCTTCGCATCGAACACGATCTCGCCAAGCCGATAGGTGCTCTCCCCGACCTTGATCACCTGGGCTTCCGGTTCCGGTGCTTCGGATTCCGAGGCTTCCTGCGCCAGAACATTCTTTGTCATCCCTCCTGCGAGAAGAGACAAGGCAAGAGTCAGGACGATGCGGGGGCATTTCATCGGCGCACTATACGTCGACGGAACCGGCTGTCCAAGGCGGACCCGCGCGGATCGGTTACCCGGCCAGCATCGCTTTCATCCTCTCGAAGTAATCGTCGGCGATGTCGTCGTTGGCGGTTTGGTCGGCGAGGTCTTCGTAGTTCACGATATCCAGGTGGGTCTCGTCGAGTTCCTTGAAAAACGAACTCCGCTGGCAGGGCATTCGGTCGCCGTAGCGCTTGCGACTGTGGCACCAGGTGATGGCGAGCACTTCCATGGCGCGGGTGATACCGACGTAGAGCAGGCGGCGTTCTTCGTCGCGGGTGCCCTCCTCGACCGAGCGGGAATGCGGAAGGACGCCTTCCTCGACGCCGACGATGTAGCAGACGGGAAACTCGAGGCCCTTGGCGGCGTGCATGGTGATGAGCGACACGCCCCAGCCCTTTTCCTTGTCCTCGTCCTCGCGATCCTGCATCAGGGCGACGCTGTCGAGGAAGCCGCGCAGACCGCCCTTCTTGCGTTTGCCTAGAAAGTTGTACATCGCGTCGATCATCTCGCGGACGTTGCGGATGCGAACGTTGGCATCGTCGGCGTTCTTGCAGGTTCGCTTGAGGTATTCGAAGTAGTCGATCTCCTCGATCAGCGTCTCGGTCATCGCCGCGTAGTTGCAGGATTCCGTCATCGCCGAGTCGTGGTAGCGCTCGACAAAGTCCACGAATCGACCCACCGCGCCGCGCGCCTTGGAGGAGAGCATGGCGAGGAATTCCATGTCGCCGAGTGCGTCGAAGATGCTGATCTTTCGTTCGATGCTGAACTCGGTCGCGGCGGCGACGGTGCCGTTACCGATGCCGCGCGGCGGCGAACTGATCGCCCGCAGCAGGCTGACGTCATCACCCGGCTGCACGAAGATCGAGAGATAGGCGAGCAGATCCTTCACCTCGCGGCGCTCGTAGAAACTCTGGCCGCCGATGATGCGATAGGGCACCTCGTGGCTGCGCAGCAGTTCCTCGAACACGCGCGACTGGGTGTTCATGCGGAAAAGGATCGCGAACTCGTCCCACTCGCGACCGTCGACCCGCTTGGTGTCGACGATTTCGTTGACGATCATTTCCGCCTCGGTCTCGGCGTCGGGCATCGCGATGACCCGCACCTTGCCGCCCTCGCCCTTGCTGCTCCAGAGGGTCTTTTCGCGGCGGTTCCGATTGTGGCGAATCAGGCTGTTGGCCAGGTTCAGGATGGTGTTGTTGGAGCGATAGTTCTCCTCCAGTTTCACCACCTTCGGGTTGGGGAAAAAGCGTTCGAAATCGAGGATGTTCGAGATTTCCGCACCGCGCCAGCCGTAGATGCTCTGGTCGTCGTCGCCCACCACGCAGATGTTCATCTCCGAATTGACGAGCAGGCGCACCAGATTGAGCTGCAGGCTGTTGGTGTCCTGGAACTCATCGACCATGATGAAGCGAAAGCGCCGCTGCCAGTGCTTGCGAGCATCCGGGTGTTCCTCCAGCACTTTCACCGCGAGCAGGAGCAGATCGTCGAAATCGACCGCGTTGAGCTGCTTCAGCTCGCGCTGGTAGGCCCGGTAGACTTCCGTGATCAACGCGTCATCGTGATCCGAGATCGGGGTGCCCTTGTTCTTGGCCGTGCTGATCATCATCTGCGCGACCTTGGCGTCGAGATTCTCGTCCTTGCCCGCCTTGCGGACGATGATTTTCCGGATCAGCCCGATCTGATCCGACTGGGTGTAGATGGAGAAGTTCTTCTTGTAGCCGAGCTTGTCGATGCAGGTGCGCAGGATGCGGACGCAGAGCGAGTGGAAGGTCGAAATCGTCAGTTCCTTGGCCGCCTCCTTCCGGACCATGGTGCCGACGCGCTCCCGCATTTCGGTCGCCGCCTTGTTGGTGAATGTCACCGCCAGGATCTGACTGGTGGGAATGCCGCTCGCCACCATGTGGGCGATCCGTGTGGTGATGACCCGCGTCTTCCCCGTGCCGGCGCCGGCGAGGATCAGCACCGGGCCATGCAGTTGCGCGGCCGCTTCACGTTGAGCGGGATTCAGGCCCTCGAGGGCCGACTTGCGGGGCATCGTGCGGAGGGAAGGGAGAAGAGCCGGTCGGTCGTAGATGCCGCTCGATTCAGGTGATAATCCGAATATTGACCGGATATCGATAGGCGATTCCCTCGTTCGCTTTCATGGTGCCGAGAATACCGAACACCAAGCTGATGATAGCAAATGCAGGGAGCGTGATACATCCGATGAGGACTCCGGTGAGAAACCACGAAATCCAGATGCCAAGGGTCATCCAGATCTGGAAATTCAACGCCTCTTTACCCTGATCGTCCACGAAGGGGCTCTCCTCTTTCTTGATTAACCAAATGACCAGTGGGCCTACGAAGCCGGTAAAGATCCCCAGCAGGTGAGCCAGCATCCCGAAGGTCTTGTCGTCTTTTTCCGAAAGTTTGCCCTGACCTGGGGCGGCGAGGACGCCGGAATCAAAGGACGGAGGTGGAGAATCTACCGGCGGCGGAGTCGAGGCATCATCATCCATGGGCGGCGGCGTGGGATCGGGTTCCTCTGGCATGGGTCTTGAATACGCAAAATCCAAACGTTGCTCAAGCAACTTTCGCTCCGAATTCGTTTCGTTTCGAAAAAAAGACGTTCCGAGCTCCGCTGGGCGTCTTTCACTCAATAGGGTAAGGTCGCCGACCAGACCCTGTTGGGTGAGTCGTCGATTCGACTTCAGTCGAATTCCCGTGCATTTGGGAAGAGCGTTCGCTTCGCGGATTCGGCTGAAGCCGAATCTACGATCACTCGAAATGGTATCCTGCGTAGATTCGACTTCAGTCGAATTCCCGTGCTTTTGGGGAGAGCGTTCGCTTCACGGATTCGGCTGAAGCCGAATCTACGATCACTCGAAATGGTATTTGCCGTCGGCTGAGACGGTCACGTTGGGCGGGCGATGGAGAAACTCGAAGTAATCGTAGCCCTCCTTGAGGTTCGACCAGAATTCGAACCACTTGGCGTCCTCCTTGAGCGTGTCCATCTTGTCGTCCGTCATGCGGAAGGGAAAGGCGTGGACGCGGAAGTATTCCTGGCCGTTGTCGAGCGCGGCGGCGGCGAGGGTGTAGATCTCCTCGATGCCGGGATCGGTCATCGCATAGCAGCCGATGGAAACGCAGTTGCCGTGAACCATCAGGAAGCTGCCGGTCCGCTTGTGGAACTGGTCGTACTCGTTGGGAAACCCGAGATCGAAGGAAAGATGGAACCGGCTCTCGGGATTCATTCTCGCCGGCGGCACGAAGTAAAAACCCTCCGGCGACTGGCCGTCGCCTTCCTTCAGTTTCGGACCGAGTTCGCCCGACCACTCACAGATGGGCCAGGTTTTGAAAAGAACCCAGTTCGCGCCCGGTTCCGGTTCCATCCAGAGTTCCAGCTCGTCGGATTCTTTGAAAATACGGATGAAGATGGGCTGGCCCAGCGACAGATGTTTTGCCGCCAACTCGGTTTCGAGGGCGGGCCCGATCCGGGAGGCGACCTTGCGCGAACGATCGGAATGAAGGGAGCCGGACCGGTTTTCGTCCTTCAGTTTTCTCACCCCCAACCAGGCCTGGCGGAAGAAGTCACCCACCTTTTCCGAAGGGCTCCGCTTCGTGGATTCGGGCGCCGATTCTTCCTCCGCAACGTCTTCGGGAGGGCTGTTCGGGGCTTCCGCGGTGGGATCGGGCAGGTCGGTCGCGACTTCGCCCGGCATTTCCCGAACCGGCTCGGCCGATCCGGTCCTGTCCTCCGTCACCCAGTCGTGAACCAGCCACGGCAGCACCGCGGCAAAGCCGATCACGATAATCCAGGCGATCCATTGTAGAAATCTCACGACCACAACTCTCCGAAAAACCGATTTTCACTGAAGCCCGTCCGGACCATGACAGCAACTACGCGCGGTCGGCGTTGAAATTATCACGGTCTTTGGCCAGACTGTCGGCCTCATGGGAAACTACGACGACTCTCTCGCTCCGGCCATCGGCATCATCGGCGGATCCGGTCTTTATGAAATCGAAGGCTTCGAGCACGGAGCCGAGGTGGTGGTCGAGACGCCGTTCGGCCCGCCGTCGGACGCCATTGTCACCGGCACTTTCGCGGGTCGGCGGGTATGTTTTCTGCCCCGCCATGGTCGCGGGCACCGCATTCTGCCCTCGGAACTCAATCACCGGGCCAATATCTGGGCGCTGAAATCGCTCGGCGTCCGCTGGATCATCGCCATCACCGCGGTCGGTTCGCTGAAGGAGGAATACCGGCCGCGCGACATCCTGCTGCCGGACCAGTTCTTCGATCGCACCAGCCAGCGCGCCGACCACACCTTTTTCGGCAACGGCATCGTCGCGCACATCGCATTCGGCGATCCGATCGCCATCGAACTGCGACGCCTGCTCGCAGAATCCGCCAAAGAGCTCGATCTGACCGTTCACGACGGCGGCACCTACGTGAACATGGACGGCCCTGCCTTCTCCACCCGCGCCGAGTCGGAAACCAACCGCAAGCTCGGCTTCGACGTCATCGGCATGACCAATCTGCCCGAGGCGAAGCTCGCTCGCGAGGCCGAGATCGCGCTGGCCACGCTGGCGATGATCACCGACTACGATTGCTGGAAGATCGAGGAAGAGGCCGTCACCGCGCACTCCGTCATCGAGCACGTCCAGGCCAATGCGGCCAACGCGAAGCGGGTGTTGGCCGAGGTGATCCCAAAGATTCCCCTCGAACCCGATTGGCCCGAGCACCGCGCCCTCGACAGTTCCCTGTTCACCGATCGCAGCCTCTGGCCCGAGGCGACGGTGGAAAAATTGCGGCCCATCCTGGCGAGGTTTTTGGATTGAGCTTCGTTTTGGTTGAACGCAATCACCCCTCTGCGGTCTGAACTGACCGGATTCGCACCCTCGCCAGAATCCCTGCTTGCGATTTATCTAAGTTTTCTTAAACTTCTGACCTGTCCCGTTCCCCCGGCACCTGACCCTTGAAAACGCTTTTCTCGATCTCCTTCACCGCCCTCGTGGCTCTCGGACTGGCCCTCACGGTTCCCTTCGTCGGAACGGGTTGCAAGACGCCGGAGGAAGCGGCGCTCGACCAACGCAAAGGCATTTTCGTCGCCAACGGCAAGAAGGCCGAAGATGGTTCCGGGCCGGCCGCGGCGGGACCGGGCTGGAATCCGAACCTCTCCATTCCCCGGGGCGGCGTCGGCAGCAAGAACTCCTATTCGCGGGTGAGCATCACCGAGCCCTACATCGCGATGACCTTCGACGATGGCCCGCACGCCACCAACACGCCGCGCCTGCTGGACATTCTCAAGGAGCGCAACATCAAGGCGACCTTCTACGTGGTCGGCGACAACGCCCGCCGCTATCCCCACATCCTGCGGCGCATGGTTGCCGAGGGGCACGAGATCGGCAATCACACCACCAGTCACGACTATCTCACCAAGCTCTCCCACGACCAGCTACGCCGCGATCTTTCCATGGCCCACCAGGCCATCGTCAGCGCCACCGGCGTGCCGCCACGCACCCTGCGCCCGCCCTACGGCGCCATCACCAGCGACCTGAAAGTCTTCATCAAGTCCGAGTTCGGTTATCCCTGCATCCTGTGGTCGGTCGATCCCGAGGACTGGAAGCGCCCGGGCGTCAGCGTGGTCACCAGCCGCCTCGTCTCCGGCGCCCGTCCCGGTGGCATCCTGCTCGCCCATGACATCCACGCGCCGACCATCCAGGCGATCCCCAGCGCGCTGGATCAGCTGCTTGCGAAGGGCTACCACTTCGTCACCGTCACCCAGCTCATCGCCCTGGAGGGACAGGGGTGAGCGGCGTCTGTGGCGCCGGCAGAAATGGTCGGACGGCTTCGCTACAATGGCGTTTGCCGTGGAAGCGGGGAGGAACTGGATTTTCGATAGAAATCCGGCAGCATCGCGGTAAGGGATAGGCCGGTGAACACCCTGGGGCAAAACTACTTCAAGACCCGATCCAAGCTCGGATCGGCGGTCTATTCCCTGACCAAAATCGGGGAACAGGCCGGCGTGAACCCGCAGCGACTCGCCATCCTGCAGAACCTGATGGCGAACCTGAAGGACCCGTTCCTCTTTGTCGTCGTCGGCGAGGTGAATGCCGGGAAATCCACCGTCCTCAACGCCCTGTTCGGCAGCGATTTCTGCTCCGCCGGCGTCCTGCCGACCACCGACCGGATCGCCTTTTTCAAATACGGCAAGGAAGCCCACGAGTTCGAGGCCTCCGACACGCTGATGGAGGTCTACCGGCCCGAGGAATTCCTCAAGGACTTCAACATCGTCGACACCCCCGGCACCAACTCCATCGAGGCCGGGCACCAGCGGATCACCGAGCACTTCCTGCCCATGTCCGACCTGGTGCTGTTCGTGTTTTCCGTCACCAATCCCTGGGGCGCGTCCGCCTGGGACCTGCTCGACCGCATCCATCACCAGTGGAAAAAGAAGATCGTCTTCGTCCTCCAGCAGTGCGACCTGCGGACCGACGAGGAGGTCACTGCCATCCTCGAGCACCTCCAGAAAACCGCCGCCCACCGGTTCGGCCAGTATTTCCCCACCTTCGCCATCTCCGGCAAAAAGGCGCTCATGTCGCGAACCAGCGGTCTGCAGAACGAGGAGCTGTGGCACGCCAGCAGGTTCGCCCCGCTCGAGCAATTCATCTCCGACGTCGTCGAATCGTCCGAGACCCGCCTCACCAAGCTCATCAACGCGTGGCGTGGCGCCTGTTACGTGCTCGGCGAAATCAAGGAGAAGCTCGCCACCGCGAGCGAGATCATCCGGGCCGACAACGAACTGCTCAGCGGCCTGGAGCACGCCGCCCAGTACCAGGAAAAGCGGACCCAGGGAAAATTCGAGCCCCTCTTCGAGGCCTTCGACAAGAGCTACATGGCCGCCGGACTCCAGGCCGAGCCGTTGCTGGAATCGAAGTTCCGCGTCTTTGCCTCCCTCATGCCGCCCGGCAAGACCCCCGAGGAAATCGAGGGACTCATCTTCGCCACCACCATGAAAGCCGTGCGCCGCAACATCGCCGATGGCGCCGCGGCGGTGGAGGACGATGTCGCCCAGCTGTGGGAACGCATCGCCGAGGAGATGCAGGAGCACTTCAATCTCCAGCTCAGCGTCGGCGAGACCGGTCAGCCCGACTGGAACGCCGCCCGCCAGCGCATCATCGAAGACGTGCAGAACCGCACCTCCGACGGTTTGAAGCATTTGCGCCTGAAAGAGGACCTCGGCAAGGCCCTCAACGGCCGCACCCGCATGCTCTGGGCCTTCCTCACCATCGCCGTCGGCTCCGCCGCCGCCGGAGGCGTCCTCGCGTGGCAGGGCTTCGCCCCGTGGCACCTCGTCTCCTTCGGCATCACCGGCCTGTCCCTCCTGCTGCTCGCCGTGCTGGGAAACCGCAGCGTCAACAAGATCCGCCGCCTCTTCAGCGACCGGTTGGAAGCCCGTCGCGAGACCCTCCAGATGAGTCAGCGCGAAGCGTTTCGCAACGGGGTCAGCGCCTTTTACCACGACTTTGTTCGCCTCTTCGAACCGCTGCGCAAAGTCTGCAGCGAGCACCGCGAAAAATACGAGCCCCAACTCCAAGCGATCGCCAACCTCGAGAAACTCCTCATCGAGCTGGAAAGCGTCCTCCGCCCCGTCGAGCAGGCCCTTCTGGAGCAGATGCGCCGCCAGAGTGCCGCCGCAGGAGCGACCCATGCGGGTGGGGATGCGGAGAAGAAGTAAAAATCCCGAAGAAGCGATCATATCCCGGAGACATGGGAAGAATCGGCTTCCCTGAACCCGTCTTATCAGCGGGTAAACTGTCCTCAATATTCCTGGCTATTGCTGTGACTAGTCGACAAAATTGAAGGGCAACATCTCGATCCGCGGTAGGAGGATTTCGACCGGATTGCCAGCGACAGGACAAAATCATGATCAGGATTTTTCTTACTTTCTTCTTCTTCAGCCTCACCGCTTTGACTTGCCATGGCGAGGATTTGCCGACTTCGGCGAAGTCTTGGTATGTCTCCCCGAAGGGTGATGACTTGGAGGCGGGTTCGATTGAGAAGCCATTCGCCACGATACAACGCGCTCAGGAGAGCGCTCAGCCGGGCGATACCGTCTACCTGAGAGGTGGCACCTACCGGATGAACGAGTCCCAGATCAGTGAGCGTGAGGGAATCTTTGCGCGAATCACGTCACTGAACAAGAGCGGCGAAGAGGGACGACCCATCACCTACCGAGCCTATCGCGAGGAGAAGCCTGTCTTCGATTGCTCGGCGGTCAAACCTGAGGGTCAGCGAGTGACCGTGTTCAATGTCAGCGGTTCGTGGCTGCGATTGGAAGGGATCGAGGTGACGGGCGTGCAAGTCACCATCCGGGAATCGACGCAATCCATCTGCTTCGAGAGCCAGGGAAGCAACAACGTCTTCGAAGGGCTTTCCATGCACGACGGACAAGCCATCGGCATCTATCACGTGCGCGGATCGAACAATCTGTTTCTCAAATGCGATGCTTGGAACAACTGGGATCGCACCTCGGAAGACGGCATGGGCGGAAACGTGGATGGATTCGGTTGTCATCCGAAAATCGGGAGCACAGGAAACGTGTTTCGCGGCTGCCGGGCGTGGTTCAATAGCGACGATGGCTTCGATTGCCTGGGGGCGAACGAAGCCGTGGTTTTCGAGCAATGCTGGGCGTTCTACAACGGCTATTCCACAAAGTTCGAGAAGCTCGGAAATGGCCTTGGCTTCAAGGTCGGAGGGTTCGGCGGGCGCTCTCTCGAAGAAGTGCCGGAGTCGATCCCACGCCACGTGGTCCGCCACTGCATCGCCGCTGGAAACAAGACGGCAGGGTTCTACGCAAACCATCATCCGGGCGGCTTGGATTGGGTTCACAATTCCGCCTACCGCAATTACACCAGCTTCAACCTGTTGGGCCGCCTCGGTGACAATGTGACCGATGTGGATGGATACGGACACCGGCTCATCGACAACCTGAGCTACGAAGCCACGCGGGACGTGTCTCATCTCGACGTGGACCAGAGCAAGGTGGAAGGCAATTCGTTCACCGTGGGGCTTGAACTCACCGACAAGGATTTTGTCAGTTTGGAGGAGTTACAATTGATGCGGCCACGACCGATGGATGGCGGTCTTCCCCGTATCGATTTCCTGCGACCGTCGCCGACTGGCAAGTTGGTGATCGGAGCTGGAGAGGACTCGCCTGATCGTCGTGGCGAGAGGTGCATCGGTGCACTCCCGGTCGCGACGGTCGAGACACTTTTCACCATCGGGTTGATCGGGGATTCCACCGTCGCCACGACCTACGGATGGGGTCCTGCCTTTGCCGACCAGGTGAGCGATCAGGTGACCGTCCTCAACTACGCAAAAAACGGGGCAACGCTGGCCGGACTCACCCGGAATCTGGACGCACTGCTCAAACAGAAGCCCGACTTTGTGCTGATCCAGTTCGGACACAACGACATGAAGAAATACGGAGCTGAGGACTACGGGAAGCACCTGAAGTCGTATGTGGAGAAGGTCAAGCAGAGCGGCAGCCAGGCGATCGTGGTCAGTTCCGTCACGCGGCGTCAATTTGGCGAGGACGGCAGGATCGCTCCACAAATCGCCCACGGTGACCGGTCACTGCCCGCTTTCGCCAAGGTGGCACAGGCCGTGGCAAACGAATCGAAGGTGCCGTTCATTGATCTCAACACCATCAGCATCGCGCATCACAATCAGATTGGTCCGGAAGCGAGCGTCGAGTACAACTACGAAGGCACCGACAGGACTCACTTCAGTACAGCTGGCGGAAAGGCGATCGCAGGCTTGGTCATCGAAGAACTCAAGACCGCCGCTCCTGAGCTGACAGAATATTTGAAGAACGGTTCTTCTTCGGACGCAGAATAGCGACGGAAGTTTTCGGGGTGACGTTCTGCTCGCGCAGAAGGTAGACCTGATTTTCTCGGGTGACCTTCGAGGCGTCTCGATGGTTGCCCCGTTTTTTCACGGGCCTTTTCAAGGCATCTCAATGGTCACCGGCACTTTTTCGGGCACTCAACCCTGTTGGGTCGCGGACCTGACCCTGTTGGATGGCTTCGGCGTAGCCGCCTTCGCCAGAAGGTGGACGCCACCGGGCCACGCTGTGGCGATCGCGGCTACGTGTCGCCCGAGAACGACCTGGTCGAGGACTTCCGGGAAGAACCCTCTGCGTCAATTCCTCCATCGCCTGCGCGAGGGCGGCGGCGCCGTGCTCGATCTGGTCCCCGGTCACGCAAAGCGGAGGCATGAGGACGGAGGGTGTCGAGGACGGGTCGGGTGTTCGGGCCAGAACTAGCCGACGCAAGGAATCCCGACCCCGCCTCGAGTGGATTGACATCCTTGCTCGAATCATTACCCTCCTAACGAGGCCGCGCTCTCAGGATCGGGCTGCAAGGTCTCTGACCTTCACTAGAAGAAAGCGTTGTGCCGTTGTTGTGACGCGGATTGGGAATGTCGCTTTTTCTGAAATCTCAAATCAGCCCTAGAGAGATGAATCCTCAAAATCGAATCGCGACTGTCTTTCTCCTGATCCTGTTCACTACCGGGCTTGCCCTGCTCGCTGACGACGAAAAGACAACTGGCCTGACGGCTACCAACGTGAGGTTTGACAAAGGCTCTTACGCCGCCCTCGGGCAAAAAGTCTGGGTGGAAAAAGGGCAAGACGGTTCGGTCCAGTTTGGATTCCGGGAGGTCCGGCGAGATGCGGCGGCGGTCTATCTGCACGACCCTGATCGGGACATGAACGTGATCCTCAATCTCGAAAACATGGAAGTGAGCTATAGCAGAGGCGACGCGCCGCCATCGCAGGCTACAAAACTCTACGACATCACCGAGGCGAACAGCGAGGAGGTGGGCAAAGCGGAACTCGAGAAAGAACCGGCCGGCGAACCTCTTTCTTTCGAAGAGGTCATCGGGGCCGAACCCTACGAATTGTCGGTCCCGATGGCTCGCGTGAAATTTGAAGGTGGAGCGGTCCTCCAACTCTCTGACAAGGACGAGGTGAGCTCTCGGCAGGAGGGGGAAAGGTCTGAGTTTGGAGGTGCCACGATCATCGTGAAGAAACCAAAGGGCTCCCAGTGGTTCCTGTTCGCCGAGGATTATCTCTCGCTCGTTTACTGGGTGGAACAAACTTCGCATCCAGTGGCGATGGCTGATTCAACTCCGCTCACGATACCACTCAGCGCTCCCAGGCAACTCGACGTGGCCGACCATCCAGAGTGGAAAACCCTGACCGTTTCTCCGGGATCTCTCGTGGCTGCCGACGGCGGCGGAGAGGTGCTCGCCGAATTTGCGACCGTCGCTTTCTCAAAAGGTTGCCTGGTTTGCTTTGAAAAAGGCAATGGAAAGTCCTTTGGCGTCCTGGCCATTTCCGATGACGGCAAAAGTGGCATCTGGTCCTCAGCGGCACTAATTGGAGTTGGCCTTCGTAGGGACCAGGGAGGAGCCTATCGCCCGATCCTCCGGACCAAGCTGGGCAATTTCCCTGTCTTGGACCGGCAGATTCAGTTCGGGCACTTCTCCCTCCGCGCTCAGCGCCCCATCCTCGCCGAAATTGGAGAGCGAATCGCCTTTTCCATTATTTCCCGGGAGGGTGAAGAAACGTCGCAAAAGGCCGCCGATGGATGGCAGGAACTGGCCAGCATCAGGACCCTCGCGGATGATCACGGCGAAGCGGCAAAATGGTTCAAAATGGAACTGGACGTGTTGAAGAACCGCAACTCCAGCGGACAAAAGGTCGCCAAAGAGGATCTTCTCGCCTGCTACGTTCGCCTCAGCAACTCTCTCGCCGAGGATGGCCAGTTCGAGGCTGCCAAGGGATTCCTCGTCGAGTCCATGGGACTGGCTGGCGAAGTGGAGAGCAAGAACTGGACTTTCCTGCATCGGCAGGCGATCGGCGATGTCACCTTTGGTCTGAAGAATTATCCCTCCTCAGCTCAAACCTTCGAGGCACTCGCGAACGAAGCTCGGGAGATGGATGCCAAGATCAACGAGATGGATTGCATGAATCGTCTTGCCGTCACCCAGATCGCGATGGGACAACCCGACAGGGCCAGGGAGACGCTGGAGCAGTGCATCAAGCTGGCGGAGACCGACAGAAATCGCTTTGGTGACACCCACAAGATCGCATTTGGCTTGGGTGCGATTGGTGATCTCGAAACGGCTCTCAAATATGCCCCCGCGTCCGGGGGCGGGAATTCAGTGACTTACATGGCAATCGCCCGGATGGCCATTCTCTTCAACATGGGACGTATCGAGGAGGCCATGATTCTGGCCAAAGTGTCTCAGGCTCGACTCAGTCAACAGGTCAATCTTCGAAGGGACATGGATCCCATCCATATCGAAATGATCAACGCCATCGCCGACCGGACGCCCGAGTCCAATGCCCGCCTCAAGAAGGCCTGGGAGACTCATGGAAACACTCTCCGGAAACGACCGCTCGAAAACTGGACCGCTGCCGTGGTCTTTTCTCAAACGATAGCAAAGTTGTGAAGGGAAGGATGTGAACCCAAGGCTCCAGACGTCGGTCGCGACATTTTTGGGGGCACTCAACCCTGTTGGGTCGCGGACCTGACCCTGTTGGATGGCTTCGACGTAGCCGCCTTCGCCAGAAGGTGGA
>JAGRPB010000070.1 GCA_020439945.1 Verrucomicrobiia bacterium | reverse complement strand
TGCAGGGCGACAGTATTTTCGCCCCTCCTTTCACTCCCCATCCAGACAACTCTGCAACCTCTCCTTCAATTGCACCCGTCCACGGAACAGCAACCTCTTCACCGCCGGGAGCGATAGCTTCAAAATCTCGCCGATTTCCTCGTAGGGCATCTCCTCGTAGCGGCGGAGGATGACGGCCATGCGCTGTTTTTCGGGAAGATCCTGGATCGCCTTGTCGACGGCCTTTTCCAACTCCAATTGAAGCACGGTGGCATCGGGATTCCGCGACGGATCGTCCGGAGTGCCGATGTGAAAGTCGTCCTCGCGCTCGTTGATCGATACGGCCGGCTTGCGCTGGCGCCGACGCATTTCGTTGAACACCAGGTTTCGCGTGATCGTGAACAGCCAGGTCGTAAATTTCGCCTGTGGCTGGTAACGCTTGGCTGATTTCCAGATCCGGACGAAAACCTGCTGGGCGATGTCTTCGGCGTCATCGGGACTCCCCAGCATCTTGGCCACGGTGCCGATCACCGCATGCTGGTGAATTTCGACCAGCTCCTCAAAGGCGCGGATGTCGCCACTTTCCTTCACCCGCAGCATCAGGGCGACGTGGTGCTCGTTGGAGTGCACCAGGTCGTCATCGAGCTCCTCGCCGGCGCGGTCGTCGTCGGGAAGGTCTCGGGAATCATCCATGGTGGGGCGGGAGCATACGGGTCGCAGGCGAGACCGGGTAAAGCCTGCGCCGTCGCTAAAATCCAGAGTTGTCGCAGTGATGGCCAGCGTTTTTTCGGGTGAGTTGTCAGATCCAACCCACGATCTCTCCGCAAGTTTCAGAAAAAGTTCACGTCTTCAAAGAGCTTGATTGCGAGTCGGTTTCGTGTCCTGTCTCCGGTCCGCAGCGTAATCTTCCTGCGTCTTCTGCCTTTTTTGTGAGCCACCCCAAACTCCATCACGATTTCGCCTTCCTCGAAACCGGCCCCGGTCGATTCGTCTGCGGCACCGGTCCGTTCGAGGCCCTTTCGGCGCCGCCGACGGATGGTCGCGCGGCATTCTACATCAACGATTTCGAACTTTCCGACGAAGCACCTTGGAAAGTGCCTGCGACTTGCTTCGAAACGGCCGACGTCCGGCAACTGCTGCCCGAAAATGGTTCCACGCCGCTGCCGGCGGTTGAGTGGCACGGTCTGCGCGACGGCGCATTTCGCGAAATTTACGACCAAATCCAAGCGGCGATCGAGGCCGGGACGTTGGAAAAATCCGTTCCGGTCATTACCGAGCATGGCTATCTCAACGGCGGCGATCCGGCGGCCTTGCTGAAGGCGATTCACAGCGCGGCGGATGATCTCTGCGGTTACGGATTCCGCATTGGTGACGCCGGGATGGTCGGCGCGACTCCGGAAAAGCTGTTCCACGTGCACGACGGCCTGCTCGAGACTATGGCCCTCGCCGGCACCGCACCCAAGCACGAAGCCGGTGACTTTCTCAATGACCCCAAGGAAATCCGCGAGCACGAGTTCGTCGCCGGTTACCTCGTCGAGAAACTCTCCGAGATCGGGGAGATCGAGCGCGAGATCCGCAGCGTGATGGATCTCGGTTCGCTGGTTCATTTCCTCTCCCGCATCCGGGTTCGACTGAACGAGCCCGCGCCCGATCTCGACGCGCTCATTCGCCTGATGCATCCCACTCCCGCGCTCGGCGCCTATCCGCGTGGCGAAGGCGCATTGCAGATGCTGTTCGAATTTCGCGATCGCCTCAAGGCACCCCCGCATTTCGGGGCTCCTTTTGGCGTGCTTTGGCAGGGGGAATTCCGTTCCGTTGTCGCCATTCGCAACGTCTCGTGGGCCGGAAACGACATGTTCCTGCCCTCCGGTTGCGGCATCATTCGCGAGAGCCGATTCGATCGTGAATGGCGTGAGCTGGCCCTGAAGCGGAACTCCGTCAAGGCGCTGCTCGGCGTCTGACGAACTCGGAAATCGGAGCGCGGAACGCGGAGATTTTGTCTCGCTCCTCAAACCCCGATCCTCGATCCTTCCACAATCCATGTCCGCCAATGCCGCACTCGCCGCCATCGTCATCGAGGAAACCCTCGCATGGGGCATTCGCGATTTCGTGGTCTGCACGGGGGCTCGGAACGCGCCGCTGGTGCTGCCCTTGCTGAAGGCGCCCGAACCGATCAGAATTTGGCGACACTTCGAGGAACGGGCAGCGGCGTTTTTTGCGCTCGGGCTGGCGAAACGCGATCGGCGTCCGGTGGCGGTCGTGACGACCTCGGGCACCGCCGTCGCCGAACTGATGCCGGCGGTGATCGAGGCGCACTACAGCGGTATTCCGCTGGTGTTGATCACGGCGGATCGTCCCAAGCGGTTTCGCGCCACGGGTGCGCCGCAGGCGATCGAACAGGCGCACCTGTTCGGGGCCTACAGTGAAGGCTGTTTTGATGTCGAGGCGGCCGAAGATTTCCCCGTCGGTTTTCCCTGGAATCGCGCCCGCCCCATCCAGATCAATCCCTGCTTCGAGGAACCGAAAGCCGGTGAAGTTCCCGAGATCAACTGGGAAGACGCTCTCGCGAGAGGCGACGCGCCTTTCGAGGCACCGATTCAACCCTCTTCATTCCCGGACCCAACCCTGTTGAGTCGTTTCGTGAGCGATTTCGAGGGTGGGGTGGTGTTGCTAGGCGAAATCGAGGCCGAAGACCGCGACGCCGTGGCCGGATTCCTTGAAAAACTTGGTGCGCCAATTTGGGCGGAGGCGACCAGCGGATTGCGCGAACGGGACTCCCTGAATTCGCTGCTTCTGCCCGGAGGCGATGCCGTGTTTCGACAGTGGCAGCCGACGAAGGTGCTGCGCATCGGCGGCGTGCCGAGTCTCCGTTTCTGGCGAGATCTGGAGGAGAAAGCGTCGATCCCGGTAATGTCGGTGACACGGACGGGGTTCCCGGGATTGGCTAGGGGCTGCGAGACGACGGGGTGGGTGGATTTTGCCGAAATCGAAGTTCAGCCTTGTGGCGCGGAAATGCCTTCGGTGGAGGACTCTGACGACGAATGGGATGCCTATCCGGGCCGGGAGCCCTCGCTGATGCGGGATCTTTCCGAATTGATCTCGAGCGACGCAGTAATCTTTCTCGGAAACAGCCTGCCGATTCGGGCTTGGAATCTCGCGGCCAGTCGGACTAAGGCGCACCCCAACGTTTTCGCCAACCGGGGTGCCAATGGGATCGATGGTGAGATTTCGACCTTTCTGGGATTGAGCGAAGGGGCGGAGGAAGCGTGGGGATTTTTCGGCGACCTGACGACGCTCTACGATGCGACGGGACCGTGGGTGCTGGATCAGCTGTCGAAAGGGAAACGGCGAATCGTGGTGATCAACAATGGCGGTGGCCGGATTTTTTCGAAGCTTCCGGCGTTGGCGGATCTGGCTGAAGAAGAGAAGCGCGTCACCGAGAATCGGCATCAGCAGGATTTTTCGTCGTGGGCAGCGATGTGGAAACTGGAGTATCGCCGGGACTACGCCACTGATGTTCTTGACGACGAAGGCCTCGGCGAATGCGGCGTGATGGAATACATGGGCGGCCTCTGAGCAAGGAGATGATTCACGCGCTCCATGGGAACCTGGGATCGCCCGCCGACTGGGACGCGTTGGGTTTGCCGGATTTGCGGGCGGTCGATCTCTGGGAATGGCAGGAACGTTGGCCGGGAATTTCGCTGGAGGAATTCGGAGCGGCCTTTTCCGAGGAGGTCGCGAAGATCGATCCGGAGCCGGTGTTGCTGGGATATTCGCTGGGCGGGCGATTGGCGCTCCAGGCGATGATGGCGCGGCCAGATTTGTGGAAAGCGGCGATCCTGGTTTCGACGCATCCGGGGCTGACGGATGAGGATGAGAAGGCGAGTCGACGCGAAAGCGATGCCAAATGGGCGAGGCGGGCGCGGAAAGATGAGTGGGGAGATTTTCTGGCGAGTTGGAATGAGCAAGGGGTAATCAGGGGGCAGTCGACTCCAGAGGGGCAGATGAAACTGGAGACGCGGAGAGAGTCGGTTTCGCGGGCATTTGAATCGTGGTCACTGGGTGGACAGCGAGCGATCGAAGAGTCGCGTGAAGAGTTTCCTTTTCCGATCCTCTCGGTTGCGGGGGAGCGGGATGAGAAATTTGTCAGATTGTTGGAACGGTTCCGAAGGCTGGGTGATCGGGTCGATATGGTGTTGGTTCCGGATTGCGGGCATCGGGTGCCGATGGAGGCGTCGGAGCGATTGGGGGAAGTGATTCGAGATTGGCTGGGAAACCGGAGGGGCGATTTTCAATCGCCCGCACCTGATCTGCCGGGCGATTGAAAATCGCCCCTCCGATGTTTTTCCTGTGCCATTCTGGCGGATCGTGGTTTGTTGGAATTCGAGACATCGATGGCCCGCCGACGCGACAATTTCTGGAACGAGAAAGCGCCTCGCTACCGCAAGTATCGCGGGGCGAAGGAGCGGGCGTTGGCGGAGTTTCGCGGCTATTCGGAACCGGACGATCTCAGTGAGTTCTCTCACGAAAATCTTGGCGATGTGATCGGATCCACGCTCAAGAAAATGGGGCTGAAGGACCGTTTCGATGAGGACCAGGTCAAAGCCGCGTGGCAGGAGATCGTCGGAGACTTCGTGGCGCAGAATTCGCAGCCTGTCGGTCTGAATCGCAAGGTGCTGATCGTCCAAGTGCTCCAGCCGGCAGTTCACTACACGCTTGAGCGGATGAAGGGGCAAATTCTCGCGAAAATGCAGGCGCGTTTCGGAGCGGAGAAGGTCAGGAATGTGCAGTTCCGGATTGGATGAGGATGCCGGACTACATCCAGGTCAAAGGACTGAAACTTTCGACCCGCGTCGGCGTGCCCGATGAGGAGCGTGCGACGCCTCAAGACATCGCGGTGGACGTGACCATCATGCCGACGACCGATCTCAGTGGTCTGAATGACGACATCGAGCGAACGATCGATTATTTCCAGGTTGCCGAAGCACTGAAACGCGTGGCTGCCGAGGGGGAACGAAAATTGATCGAGACGCTGGCCGAGGACTTGGCCAAGGCGACGCTGGAGTTTGAGCGAGTCGAGGCAGTGACCGTGACCATCCGGAAGTTCATTCTACCGGAGACGGATTGGGTATCGGTGACGGTGAGTTTGCCGAGGTAGTTGGGAAAGGAGAGGCGACACTCTTGTCGCCTTCGCATTGAATAGGGCGACAGGATTGTCGCCCCTCCGTTCAGCCCAGCATGCTCTCCAACTCTTCCTCGTTGATGATCGGTACCTCCAACTTCTCTGCCTTGTCGCGCTTTGAGCCACCGCCTTCTCCGGCGACGAGATAGTCGGTGTTCTTGCTGATAGAGCCGGTCACTTTTCCGCCGGCGGCGGTGATCTTCGCGGCGATTTCGTCGCGGGGGGCCGAAAGGCTTCCGGTGATGACGAAGGTTTTCCCGGCGAGCGGTTTATCGCCACTGGCGGCGGCTTCGGCGGGCTTTGGCGCGTAATTGTCGGATTGGGGATCGATGCCGAGTTCGGCGAGGCGCTCGAGGACGTGCTGGCCCGCTTCGCTTTGGAAGAAATCGAGGGTGCTCTTGGCGACGGCGGGCCCCACTTCTGAGGCGATCTCGTAAGGCGCCAGTTTCTCGTTGTCCTCTTTGCGATCACCCGTCTTCAGAGTGCGGAGTTCGGCGAGGATCTCGGATTCTGCGATCTCTCTCAGATTTCGGTGAAGGCGTGAAAGTTCACGCGAGGCCGATTCGCCGACTTGGGTGATGCCCATCGCAAAAATCCATTTTGCGAGCGGCTTTTCCTTGGCGGCGCGCTCGCGGGTCTGCACGATCTTGGCGGCGTTTTTCTCGCCGAGCATCCGGGGATTTTCGTCAGTGCCGAGATTGAGATTGGCGAGGCGTTCCTCGGGAATCTCGAAGAGATCGAGCGGTGTTTTGATGAGCCCCCGTTCAACCAGCTTTTCAGCGACGATGCTGCCGATGCCCTCGATGTCGAGCGCCTTGCGACTGACAAACTGGCGCATGCGACTGGCGACCTGGGCGGGGCACTCGAAGTTGACGCAGAAATGGGTGATGATGGTGCGTTCCTCGCCTTTGGAACCGGAGGTCGTTTCCCGTTGTTCGATGGGGCCCGAGCAAACCGGGCAGGCGCCGTCGAGATAGTCGTGCATCGAGAATCGGACGCCGGAATCGGGGACCTTCTTTTTCACCACCCGGATCACTTCGGGGATGATCTCGCCGGCTTTCTGGATGAGCACGGTGTCGCCGATGGCGACGTCGCGTTCGTTGATGAAAGATTCGTTGTGAAGCGTCGCGCGGCGGACGGTGGTTCCGGACACAAGCACTGGCGCCAGCTCCGCGACCGGCGTCAGCTTCCCGGTGCGACCGACTTGGACGGTGATGTCTTCGAGCGTGGTTTCCTTCTGCTCGGGAGGATATTTGAAAGCCGCCGCCCAGCGGGGCGCCCGGCTGGTATAGCCGAGGCGTTCCTGGTCGGCGCGATCGATGACCTTGATGACGGCGCCATCGGTACCGTAGTCGAGGGCGTGGCGTTTCTCGTCGAGTTCGCGGACGGCATCGAGCACGTCATTGAGCGTTTCGGCGCGCCAGAGTGGTTCGTTTTTTCGAATGCCGAGCCTGTCGAGAAGATCGTGAAAAGCGGTGACCGATCCGACCTCGCCGCCTTCGACGAGTCCAAGTCCATGGGCGATGAAATCGAGCGGCCGTTTCGCGACCTCGCGCGGATCGAGCAATTTCAGGGTGCCCGCGGTCGAGTTGCGGGGATTGGCGAAGGTCGGGAGTCCGGCTTCGTCGCGTTCCTCGTTCATTTTCACGAAGGCCTCGTTGGGCATGAAGATTTCGCCGCGAACTTCGAGAACCTCGGGTGCACCAGCCTCGGGATCGAGGATCAGCGGGATCGACTTGATGGTGCGGACGTTGCTGGTGATCACGTCGCCCGTGTTCCCGTCGCCGCGAGTCGCCGCATACTCCAGCCGTCCGCCGCGATAGACGAGGGAGACGGCGACGCCGTCGATCTTGGGCTCGATGGTGACGGGAACGGTTTCCGTGCCGAGGCCTTTCTGGAGACGCTTGTAGAAATCGACAATCTCTTTCTCCTTTGGCGGACGTTCGCCGGTTTTCTTTTCGATGGCGTCGCGGTCCTCCTCGGAGATTTCGAAAAGGTCATCGATGCTCAGCATCGGCAACGGATGCCGAATCTGCTCGAAGCCTTCGATCGGTTCGCCGCCAACGCGTTTCGTGGGGCTGTCGGGATCGGCGAAAAGGGGATACTCGGCCTCGAGTTCTTCGAGTTTCCGGAACAGTTCGTCGTATTCCTTGTCCGAGATCTCCGGCTCCGCGTCGACGTAGTAGAGCCGGTTGTGATGCTCGAGTTCGGCGGCGAGCTTCGCCATTTCCGCCTGGATGTCGGAAGAGGAGGTGGAGTCGGACATGGCCGGAGTTAAGGCCAGAATGCTCTCGCGAAAAAGGGAAAATCAATCGCGGTGAGATCTTCCGATCTGGCGGTCACGAACGCGCTTCAGGTTCTTCGCCTGAGTCAGGTCGCGAATCGATTTTCCCTGGCACGCCAGTCTCAACGATCCGGGCCACCAGAGGATCCAGCCAAGGTAGTAAAGCGGCCAGAGCAGCAACGTGCCGCAGCAGTGGAGAACCGCCGACTCACCGAGAATCCGACTTTCCCGATAGACATGAATCAAGGCAGCCAGTGCCGCGAAAAACCAAAAGAAAAGGAATGGCCAGGACACGCCGGACGTTTTCAGGAATGGCCCTGAACGTCAAGCCCCGCCACCGCCGCCTTTGTTCACCTCGTCCTCCAACCGCTCGCTCAACCATTGCTTGATCATGCTCTGGTAATTGAGGTAGCGGGAACGGGCGATGCGCTTGATTCGTGAGAGCATCTGAGGATCGAAACGCAGCGTGATGGTGGTCGATTCTCGCACGTTGGGCCGGTGAATCGAGGCGTTCATCAGGCGCGACTCGATGGTGTGCCCGGCCCAGAACGCGGCCTCCGCCTTTTCGTCTTCGAATTCGGGAATCTGGTCCCACTTGGTGATCGTTTTCATCGATGCGTTCTCAAAGCCATTCGGCGTTTTTCCGATCGTAGAAAGTCACTTCGTCGTCGGTCATTTCGCGGCTTGTGATGATCCGGTAGTTTTTTCCGTCGGTCCAGAAGACGGAGAAAAGCCCACGATTGTTCAGGGTTTTTCCGAGATTGAAATAGCGAACCTCGGCGGAATCATCCTCGGTATCCGGGAGAAGCCGGATGGCGAACGGGTCCTCGAAAGACTCGGCGATTTCGCGAGGGTTGACCTTTTTGAGATCGAAATGGACATCGAGCCAGTCGAATTCCATGGGCGGGGCGGGTATTCCGGAACGGAGTCAGTCGATGAGTAAAAATCTGGAAGCGAGCAAGGCGGATCGCTCAAACCCAGACGCTAAGGGTGAACCGGCTCAAACGCAACATCGGAGCGAACCGGGGCCCCAGACACTCACTTTGCCAGCACGGCGTCCGGCACCAGCGTCTTGCCGGCGAATTGGTTGCTGCCCAACATGATTTCCCGGCAATCCGGATCGACTTCGAGATCGGCGGCGCCGTTGGCAGTCCGTGCGACCCGGCAATTGCCAATCAGGACATCCTTCGACGACTTCACCACGATGCCCCGCGCACAATCGGTCAGGTTGACGCCATTGATCACGAAGCCGTCACAGTTTTCGAGGATGAGCGCACCGTCGGTGGACGTCGCGGCGTGTATGGAGGTGCCACTGACCACGCAATCCTGGGAATCGATGAAGCGCAGCGCGCCGGGACGTTCGAACTGGCGAGGATTGAAGGTGTTTCCGGATACGGAGACGCGTTGACTGTGGGAGACGACGAGGTGGTCCGGCTTGGGAGCGAAAAAGGCGTTGCCGCTGATGTTGATGTCCATCGAATGATCGATCTCGATATTGGTGGTGGTGTCGGAAATGACATTGCCGCTGATGGTCACGGAATCGATCGGCCACACTTCCTTGCCGGCCAGGCGGATATTCGCTCCACCGAGGGCGACGGTCTTGCCTTCGTCGGCGCCATAGTTGGCGCTGTGTTGGATGGTGCAGCCGGTGATGGCGACTTCGGCGATGGATCGGGTCTTGTCGTCGGCGCTGCCCGAAACGTCGAGAAACACGTTCGCCGTGCGGGTCGGTGTATCGGCGTCGCCGGGCATGTTGGCCTCGATGTCGCAGCCGGTGATCTGGACGTTGCGCACGTTGCCGTCCCGGACCACGATCCCGCCCCCGCGATTGTAACTGATGTGGCAGTTGGAAATGTTGGTCTGATGCAGATTGACGTCGTCAAAGAAAATGCCGACGCCTTCGTTTTCGTAGAGCTGGCAGTCGGAGATGGTGACGTTTCGATTGCGGGTGGTCAGGTGGATGGCGTGACGACAGCCCCGGACGGAAACCTGGGTGACGATGGGCTGCACGCACTGGTTCAGTTCGATGCCGTCGGCTTCGGGGTGATTGCCCAGGATGACGATGCCCTCGATGATCGGCATCCGCTCGCGCCAGGTGGCGGGCTTGAAGGAATCCGGAGCCGCGGAGCCTTCGTGGGACCCTGTCAGGCGAATCGCGGGACCCGGCCCGTCCATGATGAGGGTGGCGCTTCCGGTTTCCGCTCGGATGCCGACCATGCCGTGTTTTACCAGATCGAATTCGAGAGTTTTCGTGATCCGGTAACGTCGGTCGGCGAGTCGCAAACTGCCGCCGTTGGCGTCGATCTGTTTTTGAAGTTCGTCGGAAAGATCGGGCAGTTTTTCCAGATCGGGAATCTGCGCGGCGATGTCCTGCCTGGCTTGAAGGGAAGCGGTCAGGGCAGTGATGACGACGAGTCCGAGTCCGGCGATGGCGGAAAGTGAAAATCGAGCGGGGGTGAACATGATTCGATCTTGCCCAAGACAGCGGGCAAAGAAAGCGGAAACCGCTGGCGTCAACAGGTCCCGCACTCGATCATTGAATTCCGCCAGCCGGCATCACCCAGAATGGATCCCCCGCGCCGGTTTCATCGCCAAAACCACGAAGCCGATAGCCGGTCGGCGCGGGAGCGGAATCATCAGGGTTCGAAGCCCGCTCGTAGCGCGGCGGCTGTCCGGTCGCCGGGGAGGTGGGTAGTTCGGGTAGGAATTCGGGGATCAGTTGGCTGAGGTGATCGGGAAGCGCCCCGTGGGCGAGTCGATAGCGCTCAAGCGCGATGGCGATCAATGCGTGGTCGCGCTGAGCTTCGATTTGCCGGGATTGAACCGCAAAATCATGGATCGGGAGTACCCCGGCCGCGATGATCAGGTTCGTGAAATTGGTGGGCATCTTCGCCACCTTTGCCTCGATGGCCGCCAATTGCGGCAGGCTGGGACCGTCGCTGAGGGTGCGCCCGTTGGCGGCATCGGTGAACCAGAACCGTTGAGTGAGCGCGGCGTAGTCCATCAGTCCCGACAGATTGACCCACGCCGGTGGCACGGAAAACGGTCGGGAGCTTCGTCGCTCGAATCCTCGCTCCACTTCCCGAACCAGCGCGGCGCGCTCGAAGCGCAGGGCGTGCAGGAGCTCGGGTCCGAATTCGAAGGCGCGAAATTCCCGGTCGATTCGCTGCCACTGCGAATCGGTGAACCGTTGTCGGAAAAGGGCCTGCCAGGTGACGTCGAGGCCACCGTCGTCGAAGGCCTTGACCCGAATGGTGTGGGAGACGAATCCCTCGCTGGCGGTGGCGAGACGAATGAGGCGAAGCGTTCGGATCAAACTTTCGGCAGCTTCGTCCGCCGATTCGGCACCCGATTCGATCAACATCAGATTCCGCAAGCGAAGCGAATGCATGGCCTCGATGAGCGGCGGCAGGTGTGAGACCGGAGTGCGCGAAGGGGCGTTGAGGTTCACGTCGAAGCGAGCTTCGGGAAGATTGGCGGCCGTCATCAATTCGGCCAGGACCTCGCGGTGAGTGGCGAAAATCTCGTGGATACGATCCGCCGGAACCGCATTTGAGCTCGATCGGGTTGAATCATCCGGCAAATAGCTGGCGAGGTCGATGGGTATACCGGTCGTGTAGGCGCGAGGCAGCTTCTCTTTCGGATGGGAAAACTCCCCGGAGGAAAACAGGCTCAGCTCGCGGAGCCGGAGGTTGTCGGGCACGTTGTCCGGGATCGATCCTTCGGTTCGGCGGGGCGAGATCTGCGGCCGGAAACATTCGGCGATGAGATCGCATTTGGCGAAGTTTTGGGCATCGGGAACCGGTGGCGACAGCAGGGAATCCAGATCGAATATTTCGCCCTGGGATTCCCATTCTGCGCGAAAGCCGTGCCATTTGGAATTGACGAGGAGATTGGTGACGGGAAAGGCGATGATCACCGCGAGGGTGGGCAGCGACGAAACCGCGATGGCGAGATACATCACCCGTCTGGGCAGATGTCGTCGTTTCCGGCGGGCGATCGCCGGTTTGTCTGGATTGACGATTGCGGCTTCGCTCATCGGGATAGGGTGGGAGGTTGCGGGGCGGGGAAGTCATCCGGGTTCACGCCCGCGGCTCGCAGTACCGTCTCCTGCACCGCCAGATCGTGAGGCCTGCCCCAGCGCGGTGCTTTTTCGCCGCGGATGATGGCGGCAAAATCGGCGGCATCGCCGACGTAGCGACGATAGGGAGGATCGAAGGTGATTTCCTGGTAGCCTTTGTGAAAGTCGCCCCGGTCTTTCGAGAGGGCGAGTTTCACCGAAGGACGGTCGAGCGGTTGGATATGACAGGTGCCCTCGGTGCCGCAAACCACGAAGTGACGACGGGCGAAACCCTCCACCTCGACCGCGGCGGATCGAATCGTGGCGGTTGCTTTGGGGTATTCCAGCACGGCCAGCATGTTGTCGACCAGTGAATCATCGGCTTCGTTGAGAACGCGCCGAGGATAGGCGGTGACGCGATCGGGGGCGCCGAGCACGTTGAGGGTGAGATCCACGATGTGGCAGCCGAGTTCGAACATGATGCCGCCGGCGTAGTCGTCGAGCCCTTTTCGTCCGTCGGCATCGATCACCTTGGACATGACCGTGTGCACTTCGAATGGCTCTCCCAGCCATCCTTTTTCCAGGCAATCCATCATCAGGGTGACCGCGGGATTGTAGCGATACATGTAACCCATCTGGATGGTCAAGTTGGCGCGCTCGGCCTTTTCGTAGATTCGCCGGAAATGGGCCAGCGATTCTCCCGCCGGTTTGTCGAGGTGAATATGGTAGCCGGCGTCGACCGCTAGTTCGGCAAAATGGAGAAGATTCCGAACCTCGGTTTCAATGCCCACCGCTTTCAAACCGGGTAGATTGAGACCATCGTCCAGAGAGTAAAACGGAAACTGACCGTAGAGATCGGATTTCCTGGCTGAAGCGAGGCGCTCGGGGTCGGGTTCCACGATGCCGACCACCTCCCAGTCGGGACTCTCGTGGTAGGTCGAGAGTTTGTTGGCGTGGGCGTGCCCGGTGCCGATCTGCAGGTATTTGAGAGGTTCGGCTTTTCCTCTCGCCACGGCCGGCGAGAGAACCGACACGGCCGGGATTGACCCGAGGGCGGAAAGGACGTGGCGGCGCGATGGCATGATGTGGGAATCCGATCGGTGATTCTTCGACGAGATCCGAATGAAATCGCCGGGGGGATGGTAGCCTACTTCAGCGATTCCCGAAAGTTCTAGCTTGTAAATATTGTTAAAAATTATAAATTTTATAACTTAGGTTACCAAAACGTCTTGCATTCCGAACCTCATCGCGCTCGCGCCATGTCGCGCAGGGCGGCCGCTCCATTGGCGGCCGGGGCGGCATTTTGCGCCTTCGCAAGTCAAGCCTCGGCGGCTCAGGGGCACGACAACCCATTGAATTCCAGTGATTCGCCGATGTTGGCAAGCGCGGTCACTTCGATCGGATTCGGCCTCGCCCTAGTTCTTTTCTTGGCGTCGCTGGTTCTCTGGATCATGAATCGGCTCAAGAAACGGCAGGTGGAGAACCGGGAGCGGGAAATCGCCAGGCTGAGGGAGGAATTGGCACGCGCGGCCGAGATGATGCGGCGATTTGCCGCCGGAGAGGAATTCAAACTCGATGCGGACGATCCAGACGACGATGAGGAGAACGAGTCAGCCTTCGAAGGCGGGGAAGATGGTTCGGAGTCCGAGGAACTGCAAAGTGTCCGGTCCACCATGGTGGAGATTTCGAAAAACCTGCGGCACGTGCGGGCCGAACTGAGGCACGCCCAGGAGGCGAAAGGCGATTTCCTCGCCAACATGAGCCACGAGATTCGCACGCCGATGAACGGCATCATCGGCACGCTCAACATTCTCCACGACACCGGCCTGAATGACGATCAGCGAAGCTTGGTCGATGTGATGCGTAACAGCAGCTACGCACTGATGCACCTGATCAACGACATCCTCGATTTTTCGAAGTTGATGTCGCGGATGATGGACCTGGAGAAACAGCCGATCACGGTCCGCCAGTTGATCGATGAGACGATGGATCTTTTCGCTTACATGGCGGCGGAGAAGGGGGTCGAACTTTGTCACTATGTCGATGAAAGCACGCCGGCCACGATTTTTGCCGACCGCCAGCGACTGCAGCAGGTGCTTTCCAACCTGATCGGAAACGCGGTGAAGTTCACCTACGAAGGCGAGGTCTTCGTCTCCTTCAGCGGCCGGGAAGTGATTACCGAGAAAGGTTCCCGGGATCTGATCCTGCATTGTTCGATTCGCGACACCGGCGTCGGGATCGCTCCCGACAATCAGGAGAAAATCTTTGAGGCGTTCACCCAGGCCGACGAATCGACAACGCGGAAACACGGTGGCACCGGGCTCGGTCTGGCCATCAGTCGGGAACTCTGTCGCTTGATGGGCGGGGACATCGGGGTGGAATCGGAAGTCTGGAAAGGATCCCATTTCTTCTTCGAACTGCCCTTTGGCGGCTTCGGCGAACAGGATACCGAGACTTTGAATGCGCGGGCCCGGCGTCGGAAAATCCTGGGCGACAAGAAATTCGTCGTTCTCTGTCGCCAGCCGACCCTGGCATCGCTGGTCAATCACCTCTGCCTCCGCTACGGGATCGAGGCGGTCGTCACCCATGAACTCACCGAACACCAGATGGACGAGGTGATCGCGATGCGGCCCGATGCGGTGATCGTCGATCCGGGTGGTCAGCCCCAGGGGCAACTCGGTCGTTTTTGTGGACGATTGAATCGTCACGGGATTCCGTGGGTCGGACTGCTGAAGGCGACCGATCGGAAGCCGGGCGGCGATGCCTACGAAGAACTGAAAGTCGATTTCTGCTTCAAGCCCGTCACGGAGGATTCCCTCATGGATTGCCTGGCCAATTTGCTGGGTGGCGATGAGGGCTACGATGCGAAAAACGATCCGCTCTCGCTGGAGGGTGCCCGCGCTTTCGCCAAGCAGCATCCCGCTCGGGTGATGGTGGTCGACGATGTCGAGATGAACCGGAAGATCTGTTCGAAGATCCTGCAGAACCTCGGCTACGTCGAGATCGCCCAGGCCACCAACGGGCGGGAGGCGCTCGAAGCGATCAAGAAAAACCGTCCCGATCTCATCTTCATGGATTTGCAGATGCCGGAAATGGGCGGCGTCGAGGCCGCGGAAAAGATTCGCAACAACCGGGAGTTGAGCCGTCAGCCCATCATCATCGCCATCACCGGACACGCGCTGACCGGGGTGAAGGAAAGCTGCCTGGAAGTGGGGATGGATGATTTCATGACCAAGCCCATCGAGGTCGGCACCTTGAAGGACGTGGTCTCGCGAAACTACGGCAAGCTGATCAACACGGCGGCCTGATCGACCGCTCAGCTCGCGGGGCTGGCGAGTCCCGAGGGATCTTCCGAGGGCGGAGCCGGGCTCCTGTCCTTGGACACCGCGGGAACTCGGAAGACACTCTTGATGTCCTCCAGCACCAGGTAGCTCACCGGGACGAGGAAAAGCGTGATGAACGTGGCGAAAAGCACGCCGTAGCCGAGACTGATGGCCATCGGGATCAAGACCTGCGCCTGGGTGCTCTCCAGACGCAGCAGGGGAAACAGTCCGCCGAAGGTGGTGATCGAGGTCAGCAGGATGGGTCGAAACCGCGCCGCCCCGGCGGTTCGGACCGCTTCGAAGAGGGGCACTCCTTCCCTGACCCGGCGATTGATGAAATCTACCAGCACCAGGCTGTCGTTCACCACCACGCCGGACAGTGCCAGCATGCCGAATTCACTAAGCTTGCTCAGCGGCATGTCCTCGATGATGTGCCCGAGCACGGCGCCGATGAGTCCGAAGGGAATCACCAGCATCACCATGAGGGGCTGGGAATAGGATCGAAACGGAATCGCCAGCATCGCGTAGATCCCGAAAATGATGAGAAGCATGCCGGCGAGTTCGGCCTGCTGGGCTTCCCGTTCATCCTTGGCTTCGCCCTCGAAGGTGTAGCTCATGCCGGGGAACTCCAGCATCAGGTTGCTCAGGAAGGCGGAAAGGTCGGTCCGGATCGTTTCCAGGTCCGCCACCTCCTTGTCGGCGTCGGCGCGGACGTTCACGGCCCGGTTTCGATTGATCCGCTGGATGCGGGGGAAACTGCGCCCCACCACCACGTCGGCCACGGTCGAAAAGGGCACCTCCTGACCGTCCGGAGTTCGAATCCGCATCGCCTTGAGAGCCGCCAGCGAACGTCGGTCGGCTTCCGGATAGCGCAGCATCACCCGGACCTCGTCGCGGCTGCGCTGGAGGCGCTGAATCTCTTCGCCGAAGAACGCCTGCCGGACTTGGCGGGCCAGGGCGGACATGGTGAGCCCGAACTGCTCGGCCTCGGGCTTGATGCGGAGTTGGATCTCTTCGCGGCTTTCGTCGAGACTGTCGGTCACGTCGAAAAGACCGGCATAGGTTTCCAGTTGGGCTTTCACCTTGGCGGCGGCATCGGTCAGGGCCTCGGTGTCGTTTCCGGTCAACTGCACGTCGATCGGATCCCCGCCGCGGAACAGTTCGGCCCGGAACGTCAGCTCCTTGGCGCCCATGATTTCTCCGATCCGTTCCCGCCAGTCATTGACCAGTTTCATGTTGTCGAAGTGAATGCCGCGCGCTGTCCGTTCCTCTCGCGGCATCAGGTAGAAAACGACTTCTCCCAAGTGGCTCTGACCCTGGCTGCTGCGTCCGCGCGATGAGGAAACGCCCTGGCCGCCGATGGAGACCATCACGTCCTCCACCACGGAAGCGCCGTCGTCGGTGCGAAATTCTTCCCGCAGCTCTCGCACGATGTCGGCGATGTGCTCGACGTGCCGTTCCGTCACTTCAAACGGCGTCCCTTCCTGCATCGTCAGCCGACAGGTGACTCGATCGCTTTCCACCGGCGGAAAGGGAATGCGGACCAACCGACCGCCGGCGATCCAGCCCACCGTGATCGCCAGCGTTCCGAGGAAAATCGAAAGCGTGAGATAGCGCCACTTCAGGCAGCGCTCCAGCAGCGGCTGATAGGTGTGGGCCACGGTTTTCTCGAGACCGATCGAGAATTTCTGCTGCAACCACATGAAACCGCGATAGGGAGCGGTCAACACCCGCGTCAGGGTGTCCCCACAGAAAAACACCATGACTCGCTTCACCGCTCCGCGCATGGGGTGGGACAGGTGGGCGGGTAGGATCAGCTTGGATTCCAGCAGCGAGAAAGTGAGCGTCGCGATCACCACCGTTGCGATCTGTCCCTGCCATTCACCGGAAAAGCCGGAGCCGAAAAACATCGGCACGAAGGCCAGGATGGTGGTCAGAACCCCGAAGATGACCGGCAGGGCGACCTCGTGCGCGCCTTTGACGGCCGACGTTTCCGGATCGATCCCGCGCTGTTGCCACGAGTAGATATTCTCTCCCGTCACGATGGCGTCGTCCACGATGACCCCGAGCACGAGGATGAACGCGAAGAGGCTGACGATGTTGATGGTCACGCCGAGGTAGGGCATCAGCGCGAGGGTGCCGAGGAACGAAATGGGAATCCCCATCACCACCCAGAAAGCCAGGCTGGGCCGGAGGAACAGCGCCAGGAGGATGAACACGAACAGCATGCTCTTCCACCCGGAATCCAGCAGGGTGTGTAGGCGGCCTTTCACGATGGTGGACGAGTCCGACCAGAAATCGATCCCCACGTTGTAGCGCTCCAGGCGGGGGGAGGCCTCCTTCATGTAATCCTTCACCGTGTCGGCGATGCGGATGGCGCTCTGGTTGCCTTCGCGAAAAACGGCGATCAACACACAACGGCGTCCGTTGAAGCGGGCGATGAACGGATTCTCATCAAAGCCGTCGGACACCCGGGCCACGTCCGCCAGGCTCAGGCGGGTGCCGTCCTCGCGCGTCACCAGGGTGATGTTTTCGAATTCCTCTTTCGTGTAAGCCCGGCCCTTGGTTCGCAGCGCGATCTCTCCCGCGGCCGTCTGCAAGGTTCCCGCCGGAACGTCGATGGACGAGGCGCGCAGCGCCTGCGACACCTCGTCGAAACTCAGGCGATGTCGTTGCAGGGCGGCTTCGTCGATCTCGATGGTGATCTCGTAGGGACGCACACCCTGCAACTCCGCGCTGGACACATTTGGCAGGGCGGTGATCTCGTCGCGCACCTGTTCGCCGAGACGCCGGAGATCGGTTTCGCTCAGGTCGCCGTAAAGAACCACGCTGATCACCCAGCGATCCGTCTGGCCGAGGCGCACGCTGGTTTTCTCGGCGTCACCGGGCGGGAAATCCGGGATCGCATTGACCCGCGACTCCACCTCGTCGAGCACCTCGCGGCGATCGTAGTGTTCATCGACCTCGATGTTCACCGTACCGCCCGATTCGCCGGCGGTGGAAACGATTTCCTCGATGCCCTCAACGTCGGCAATCGCTTCCTCGATGCGGATGACGATGGATTCCTCCACCTCTTCCGGCGTGGCTCCGCGGTAGGGCACGCTGACGGTGATCATGTCGCTCTCGAACTCTGGAAACACCTCCAGCGGCAGTTTCCGCATCAACAACGTCGCCGCCCCGGCGACGGCGATGGCCACCATCAGCAGGTTCGCGGCGACTCGGTTGCGGGCGAAAAATTCGAGCATCTCCGGGGGGGGGGCGTTCTGAAATCGGTCGACTCAACAGGGTTGACTCGCGGACCTAACCCTGTTCGGTCGGTTTCTCGGCGGTCGCGGCCGGTGGGGCCGGGGCGTTGCTGGTGGTGTCCTGCCTTTCTTCGGCCGGTTTGCCGCCGCCGGGAGGGCCACCGCCCGGCCGTTTGCCCGGCGTTTCCATGGGCGGGGCCACGCCGTCGATGGTGGGCAGCACGCGGGCGCCGTCGGCGGGATAGGCGAGGGGAGTCAGGCAGACGGTCTCACCGGTTTTCAGTCCCGCCTCGTCAGCCGGGATCACGACATGCTCGCGATCGCTCCAGATCGGATTGACCTGGCGTCGCTGGATGCGGTTGTCGGCGTTGATCACGATCACTTCCTCGCCCGCCCGGACCGCCGCTCGCGGCAGCACGAAGACGTTTTCCAGGGTGCGTCCCTCGACGAGTGCATCGGTGAAAAGGCCGATCTTGAGTGGCGGCGAGCCGTCGTCTTTCCACTGGTAGGGATTGTCGACCTGGGCGACGACGAACAGCTGGCGGGTGCGCTCGTCGATGGCGCCTTCCACGCGAACGACGCGGCCTTCCCAGCGGGCCTTCTCGCCGCCGATCTCGGCCTCGAGCAGGACTTCCGGGGCCTCCTTTTCCTGTTTCGCGGCGGCTTCGGCGAAATTTCCCCGGTAGAGTTCGGGCAGGTCGATGAAGGCGAGTTGGCGGTTCGTCAGGGGCAGCCGGACTTCCACGTAATCGATCGCATAGAGTCGGGCGAGATCGGTGCCGTTGGAGACGTACTGACCGACATCCACGTTCTGCTCGAGAATTCTTCCCGCGTAGGGAGCCCGGATCTCGGTGCGTTCCAGGTCGCGTTGGGCGCGTTTGACCTCGGCCTCGGCCGCGGCGACGCGAGCCTCCATTTCGGCGAGTTGCGGCTTTCTCAGCACAAGGTCGCCGGGATCACCCGATTTGCCGAGGCGTTTCCAGTTTTCCAGCGCCTGTTCGCTGCGGGCTTTTTCCTCGGCCAGCGTGGTGCGGGCCTGGGCCAGATTGCTCTGGGCGATGACGATGGCGGTCTCGTAATTGAGCGGATCGATCTTGAGAAGCAGTTCGCCTTCCTCGAAAAAGCTGCCTTCGCGGAAGTTCTTCCCGATTTCCACGATCCGGCCGGAAACCTCCGGAATGAGGGTCGTCTCGGTCCGGGGGCGAACCACGCCGCGGGTTTCCAGGACCACGTCAAAGTGGGTCGGCGTCAGCTTGGTCGCCTCCACCCGGGTGAATACCGGCGGCTTCTTTCGCTGGGGAGGCTCGGGTTTCGTCTCGATGAGCCACCACGTCAGCCAGCCGGCCGCGCCGAGCACGAGCAGGGGAAACAGGATCTTAGCGGCTAGCTTCATGGGGGAGGAAACGATAAGACGAACGAAATGAAACAGCGAATCAGGTTTCAAGTCGCGGCGCAATCCCGCTTTATCAGAGGAATCAGCGCCGTCCCGGACGGGAGACGGCCGGGGATTTCCTGGACGCATTGCCGCCGCGTTTGATGGATCCGGAATCGGGCGCGGCTTCGATCACCGGCGAGGAATCGAAGTCGCCGCCCAAGGCCAGGTACAAATCGATACGGCTGGCGAGGCGCTGGCGGCGCACGGAAATGAGCGCGCTCTGGGCGTCGAAGGACCGGCGCTGGCTTTCCAGCAGCGTGATGATGTCCACGAGACCGTTTTCGTACTGGCTCAGGCTGAGTTCCTCGGCGCGCTTGGCCTCCTCCACCGCGATCTCCAGCGCCGCTTGTTGGTCGCGATAGAATCGCTCCGCGGCGAGCGCCGTCTCGACTTCGCGGAAGGCGTTCAGGGCGGCGTCGGCGTAGTCGGCGGCGATCTCGTCGCGCTCGGCCTCGGAGAGATCGATCTCGGCGATCAGGCGGCCGCCTTCGAAGATCGGCTGCGTCAGTCCGCCGCCGATATTCCAGACCAGGTTCTGGATGTTGAAAAGGTCGGTGAATTCCTGCGTCGTGCTGGTCCCGGCGCCGCCGGTGATACGGAAGGCGGGCAGCAGCGCCTTGCGCGCCGCGGCGATTTCCTCCAACCGGGCGTCGACACGAAGCTCGGCCGCGACCAGATCGGGCCGTCGAAGCAACAGGTCACTCGGTAGACCGACGGGAATCTCGCGCTGCACCGTCGGCAAGTCATCGAGCCCGTCGAGCGTTCCCTCCGGGTAATCGCCCATCAGCGTTTCGAGCAGGCGGCGGGAGGCATCGGCCTCGCGCTGTTGCTGGGCGATGGTCGCCTTGGCCCGGGCGATGTCCGCGCGGCTCAGGCTGATTTCCAGGGCGGTCCGGTCATCGGCGTCCCCGGCCTCGAGTTTGCGGTCGAGGATCTTCAGGTTGGTCTCGAGACTTTCCAGGTTTTCCCGCGACAGGATGATCTGGAGCCGGGACTCGACCAGCTCCAGCGTGGTCTTCGTCGTGTTCGCGGCCAGGGAAAGCCGGGCGGCGCGATAGTCGGCCGTGCTGGCGTCGAACTCGGCGGCGGCGGCGCGCCGGAGATTGGCGATGCGGCCCCACAGGTCGACCTCCCAGCTCAGGTTCAGCCCCAGATTGAAGGTGTTGGCCCGGACCGTCTGGAAAGCCGCTCCCCGGAGGTTCTGCGACCGGGCGATGTTGAGATCGGTGTCGAACTGCGGCCACTGGTCCGCGCCGGCGATGCGAAGTCGGGCGTGCGCCTGTCGGACCCGGGCCGCCGCGGCGGCGAGATCGTAGTTTTGATCCACCGACGCGAGCACCAGCTTTTTCAGCCGGTCGCCATTGAAATCGTCCAGCCATCCCGTCGCCGCCGGGTCGGGCACCTTGATCCGGGCCGCCGTCCAGGTTGCCGGGATCTGGCCGGTGAGGGCGGGATCGAGCTTCGCCGCGCCCTGATCGGTGGTGAGGCAGCCACAGGGTAGCGCGGCCAACGCCATCAGCGAGGCCATGCCGGCCGCGCGACCACCACGCGACCACCGGGAAATCGATTCGTTGGGTTTCAGGGTGTCTGTCCGGAGAGTGTTTCGGGCGCAATACAGCACCATTCACCCGGTTTTGTCGAATCTTCTTGTGGAGGCGATCAGGCCCGGCGAACCCGCCGCTTCAGCCATCGAACAAGTGATTCGACCACGCCGCGATCATCTCGGCGGCGAAGGCGGAATCCCGCGGGCGGGTCAGGAGATGGTCGGCCTCGTCGAGCGAGACGAAGCTCTTGGGATGATGCGCCGCGCCGAAAATCTCCGCGGCGTGTTGCACGCTGACGATGCGGTCGAAGGGACTGTGGAGAATCAGGATGGCGCCCCGGTAGTTCCGCAGGATCGCGAGCACCTTCTGGCGGCGGATATCGTCGAGAAATTGCTTCCGGATGGTGAACGGGCGCCCGTCGATCTCGATCTCCGCCTCGCCCCGGCTCTCGATCGTCTCGATGTCGGCGCCCAGCAGGTGATTGACGTGCGCCGGATCGGACGGGGCAGCGATGGTGACGATGCCGCGGATGCCCTCGATCCGTCCCGCGGCGGCGATCACCGCCGCGCCGCCCAGGCTGTGGCCGATCAGGATGCTCGGCGCGCCGACCGTCTTGCCGAGATGCTCGGCCGCGGCCACCAGGTCCTCGACATTGGAGGAAAAATTCGTGTTGGCGAAATCCCCGTCACTGCTCCCCAGGCCGGTGAAATCGAAGCGCAACACCGCGAAGCCCCGCTGGGCCAGCGCCCGAGCGATGCGTGTCGTGGCCGGCAGGTCCTTCGAGCAGGTGAAACAGTGGGCAAAGATCGCCACCGCCTTCGGCTTCGCCCCGTGGGGAGGCCACTCCAGTCGAGCCGCCAGGGTGTGACCTTGCGCGTTGACGAATTCCACCTTGTTCGTCCCCGGATCCGGACTCTCCACCGCGTCGACGCCGCATTGGCAATCCTGCGATGCCAGCCAGCCCTGGATCTCCGCCGCCGCCCGCAGGCGGGTGATCCATTCCGCCGGGATGGCGCCGAATCCGTGGGCCGCGCCCAGCACCATCCCCAGCAGCAGGCCGCGTGCGGCCGAGTCGCCGCCGGCCATCACGTTCTCCACCAGCGCGCTCTCGAAGTCATCGCCGTGCCGGATCAGCAGAAACAGCGTCGCCGGAAAGGCGTCCGGGAAATGGCAGCTCAGGCCGATCTCCTTCAAGGCCGTCGCCGTTTCCTCCTCTTCAAAGCCGCGCACCCGCTCCATCACCGAGGGAATCTCCAGGTCGGCGAATTCCTCCTCCGTTGCCAGTCGATCCAGCGCCTCCGGCAGCGGGATGCCCTCCATCACCCGTCGCGCCAGCAGGGCGAAAAACGCCGCCGCCTCCGGCACCACCGGCGCCCGGTGAGTGAACGCCGCCTGGGCGCGGGCCGCCGCCATCAGCTCCGCGTCGTCCCGCGTCGCCAGGGCCGCCAACAGCGGCGCCACCCGAGCCGCGCCGCCCAGTTCATCCGAGCCCGAGCCCACCGAGTCCGGCGCTTTCCCCGCCTCCAGTTGCTTCAGTGTCTCCTTCGTCGCGCCGTCCACGTAGCCGTCGTAGTGCGTCCACAGCGCGCGCCAGCGTTGGGCGAAAGCCGGCAACGAAAAGCCCGCGCCGCCCTCCAGGCTGCGCATCAGCGTCAGCGTCTGGTCGCCGTAGTGCGTCTGATCGCCCGCCTGCCGATTGCCGTGGTAGCGATTCGCCGAGGGATCCACGTAGCCCGTCACCCGGCCGTGGAGCTTGCGGATCTTCGCCGCGTCATAGATCCAGTGCGGTCCCAGCGCCAGTGCATCCCCCACCAGGCTGCCGAAGACAGCGCCCTGGATGGCATCGGTGAGGTCGGCGGCGTGGTCCATGAGAAAAGAAGGGGTCGAGGAATGTAGGCAGAGAGAAAAACGGATCGGTTCCGAAAAAAAACGTGCGGTCTCCCCGGGATCGGGCGAGGGGAAAACTCCTCAGACGCCTTCGACCCGGGAACCTGTCGATTCAACCGAATCGTTTCAGCCGTGACCGTCCCCCGTCCATTTCGAAGCCCTCCAGCAACCCGGCCTTTCCTTCATCTATCCAAACCATCAACCTGGCTCATTTCCGGCATTTGGTGGCCATAGATCGGATACGCAAGAAATCTTGACTTTCAGAGCCTCCGTCAAAAAGATTCGGGCAGATTTCGGACGCCTCCATTCGCCCGAAAGCCTTGACACTGCGGGAGAAATCCCACATGCTCAAATCCGGCGCTGACCCCATTTCGGCAGAAATATATCAGCGTCGAGATGAGTAAATTAATACTGTTAGCCCAAAGAATTATGGCAGACACATTACCCTACCTTGCAGCTCCAGGAACGATCACCACATGTTTGGAGAAGATTAGCAATGCAGCTACACCGAGCAAGGTCACCGGCGACTTCGTTAACACCAAGCTCGCGATCAAGGGCGGGAGTGGCCGCGCTCTTGTTCCTTTCCTAAAGAAGATTGGATTTGTGAACTCGGACGGGACTCCTTCGGATATCTACACCCGCTTCCGTAACCCAAGCGAATCTGGCTCGGCCATCGCGGAGGCGATTCGCTTTGGATACAAGTCCCTCTACGACTCGAACGAGTATGCCCACGATCTTAACGATGCCGACCTCAAGGGATTAGTCGTTCAGGTGACGGGTCAGGAATCAGACTCGAACGTGGTTTCCCTCATACTCCGGACCTACAAGAATCTGAGGGAGCTAGCTGACTTTGAGGGAGCAGCATCCTCGCCAGTGGAACCAGCTAAACCGCTTGCGAGTCCGATTACAATTCCCCAACCGCAGCGTCAGGCCGGTCAAGGCAGCTCGAGCGCTCCCGGCAGGGTTGGAATGAACCTATCCTACACCATCAACCTTAACTTACCTGCTACATCAGACATCTCGGTCTTCAATGCGATTTTCAAGAGTCTGAAGGAGAACCTCCTCGATAGTGATGAGCTCGAATAGCAAGAAAGAGGCCGCAATCAAAGTCTTCGGGATGACCAATCAGCTCATCACCGAAGATCTTTCCCGGGTGGCCCGGGAACAAGAGATTGAGTTGGGGCACACCGTATTAGGGGGACCCACCACCGAGGAGCAGCAATATTACTCGCAGTTCGATCGCGCTGTCCGGAAGGAGGCATCTGAGATGGCAAGACATTATCAGATCTTCTATTGCCTCGAGAAGAGCATCCGAGAGCTGATTTCCGACACGCTGGAAGATGCCGAAGGTGCGAGTTGGTGGGATGGGTCGCGAATAACTCCTCACCTCCAAGGCGAAGTTAAGAAGAGGATCAAGCGTGAGAAGGACAGTGGGATGACCGTTCGTTCCGAAGACCCGCTCGACTTCACAACCTTTGGAGAGCTGTCAGGCATAATCACTGGCAACTGGGATCTCTTTGGTGGGATTCTCACTAGCCCGAAAGCCGTTGAGCGGATCATGGGTAATCTGAATTCGTTGCGCGGGCCGATTGCACATTGTAGCCCGTTAGCTGAAGACGAAGTTTTGAGACTGCAACTGTCGTTACGGGACTGGTTCCGCCAAATGGAATAAGGCTAACAAGACGTCGCTCTCAACACCTGCCCCGCCACGAGTTCAAACCGTCATGCCCATTCAACCCTCAACCCACAGTCGAAGCCTCGCGCTCGGGCAGGTGTGAGAGGACTTCGACGTAAGCTCAAGAAATCATGCGCGTTGTCCTTGCACTGTTAAGTTTGTTCTGCGCCACCAGCTCGTGTGTTGCGGACATGTTCCCGCATTGGGACGTCTATTGGATGTGTGCCGATGCTGATGCTGTAGTCGTTGGCGAACAGCTCGATGGCGACAAGGTTACTGTGAAGAAATGGATTAAAGGAGCGGATAGCGACGCTCCAGCGACTATCTTTATCGCCGGCATCAGCAAACACTCAAAGTCGATCAACGCCTTTTGGTCACGCCTTGGCAAGCAGAAGGCCACCACACTCTCCACGCGTCATTTCGTGGCGTTCCTCGTGCACGAGGACGGGACTTGGAAGTCCATGGCGACCATCGAGGAATCAGATTTGTGTGGAAGTTGCGGCATGATTTGGATTCAGGATGGGCGTTGCTATCGCTACGCTCAGGCGATGAATCCTGGGCCTTACGATCTCTACGAAGCAACCGACCTGAAGTCAGAGGCTGATTTGATGCGAGCCATCGAGGTTGGGCTACGCGACGCTGATGTCTGGTCAAAGGCTTTGAATGCAGACGACCTTGCGCTGCGCGCACAGATGCTCTCGGCATACGCCTTGGCAAGCACCTCGCCTGAGAATCCGCGTGATACTTACCGTTATCGCACCCGCGAACCACTTCGCAATCTTGGCGCTGTCGCTGTTCCTGCCCTTCGCAGTCAGATCTCAAAGTGGCAGGAAGGCGATTCGCTCGACGAGGTAGTATTGATCCTATACGATCTTGGACCAGTAGCTCAGTCAGCCGTGCCGGATTTGGTGACTTTGCTTAGACAGCCGGAGCGCGCCAACCCCTACTATGTCATCTCAGCGTTGCGAACCACTGGAACTTCGTCGAAAATACCAGACATCAAGCCCTTCCTTAAAGACCCTAATGAACAAGTGCGCCGAGAAGCAACCGACGCCATCAAAGCTCTCGCAGAAAAAGAGGGCTAATCGGGTATGCGGAGGGATTGAACCTCCGCCGCCCACACCACCGGACGTGCGGGTTTGCCTTCGGCTATGGAGTTTGCGGCTCCGCCGGTTTCCCTGAACCGTTCCGGTCACGCCATTGCACCGGGCGGTTCCAGCCGTCATTCAGGTTTTGGTAGCCCGGTCCAAAACATTCCGGGATTTCGAATGACGACCCCACCGTCCCCAGTCCGAGGACCGTTTCAGGTGGTGGCGCCACGAAGACTTCCTTTTTGAGGTCGCTTCGCTCCACCCTTCGGGCTGTCCTGCGGACAGTCTATCTCCGCTTCGCTCCGATTCTGCCCGACTGCCCGCCTCAATTCAGCTCCGCCGATCGGCATCTTCGCTTCGAGAGGACAGCCGGGTTGGTCTGCCAGGCCGGTTCGGCCCTTCGCTTTGACGAGAGTTCCGGTGTCGTTGTTTATACGGGCATCTTTCAGCCCCCGGCTCGTCACGACTACGATGGCCTCTGCTGGTGCTTCTTACTTTCATCGTTTCTCACACGGGAGACTTGAACTTCCTTTGGACTACGCCAATGCTGGGCGCACACAAGCGCGAGCACCCAACGCCTAACGGCGTGGATGTCGCTTGACGTTGACCTGAATGTTTCTCCCGAGGCGTCCGGAGGGACAAGCCCGATCCCGGTTTGCCTGATTTGACCTCGGTGATTCGAATCGGTAACTTCCCCCCGAAATCGCGGACGCGGATGGGCTTGCCGACTCTCGGGAGTTCGGCGAAAAATGGAGTCCGATCACACCGCTTTTGCCGCCCCTCGAAATACCCTCTCTCCGGATGAAACCAACGCTTGCCTGCCTCGCCCTTGTCATCGCCAGCGCCGTCGCCCACTCGGCGGACCGGCCCAACATTGTCCATATCGTGGCCGATGATCTCGGCTGGCGGGATGTCGGGTTCAACGGCTGCGAGGACATCAAGACGCCCAACCTGGATGCGCTTGCCGCGGGGGGCGCGAAGTTCACCGAGTTCTACGTCCAGTCGATGTGCACCCCGACGCGCGCGGCGCTCATGACCGGTCGCTACCCGTTTCGCTATGGCCTGCAAACCATCGTCATTCCCGGTCCCGCCGATTACGGGCTCGATACCGACGAGTGGCTTCTCCCGCAATGCCTCAAGGAAGCCGGCTACCGGACGGCGATCATCGGCAAGTGGCATCTCGGCCACGCGGACAAGAAATACTGGCCGAGGCAACGCGGGTTCGACTACCAGTACGGCGCGATGATCGGGGAGCTGGACTATTACACGCACAGCGACGCCGGCGTGCTCGACTGGTTCCGCAACAATGAGCCGGTGAAGGAAGAGGGCTACACGACCCAGCTCATCGGGAATGACGCGGTGAGGTACCTCAGCGAACAGGATCCGGAGCAACCATTCTATCTCTACCTGGCCTTCAATGCCCCGCACACGCCCTATCAGGCTCCGAAGGACTACGTGGATCGCTACCCCGGCATCGAGGATCCGACCCGCCGGACCTATGCCGGCATGGTGACCTGCCTGGACGACGAGATCGGCCGGGTCATTGCCACCCTCGACCAGAAAGGGCTGCGGGAAAACACGCTGGTTATTTTTCACAGTGACAATGGCGGGACCAGGAACGCGATGTTCGCCGGCCAGATGGCCGATCTGTCGAAGACGAAGATCCCCTGCGACAACGGGCCCTATCGGGATGGGAAGGGCTCGCTTTTCGAGGGCGGGTGTCGCGTGGCCGCCTGCGCCAACTGGCCCGGTCACATCAAGCCGCAAACGGTGGATGGAATCGTGCCCGCCGTGGACCTGTATCCAA
>JAGRPB010000069.1:13779-27954 GCA_020439945.1 Verrucomicrobiia bacterium | reverse complement strand
AGACGGCCGCCATCAGCACGATCACGAGATAGATCCGCAGGATGCGTCCGAAATCGCGACCGCTTTCGGGTCCGGCCGTTTCGTCGCGACCGGCGCGTTCGCTCACTTCGACCAATCGGGTCAGCAGCGATTCCGCGTGGGCCTCCCGCGCCGTCACCGTGACGGGAAGCCGCCCCACATTGACCGCCCCGGCCGGAATCTCGGCGCCGGCGGAAACGGCGCGCGGCTCGGGCTCGCCATTGATCCATTCGAGGCTGAACTCGGCCGCGGTCGGCGTGTCCAACAACGCCGAAACCGGCAGGGTCTCTCCGGGTTTCACTCGAAAACGGTCGCCGCTGACGAGATCCGAGATCGGTACCAGCTGCGCCTCGCCCTCGGCACCGAATCGCTCGATTTCCCGACGCCGATCACTGTCGGAAAGCAGGGCGGCCCGGTTTTTTTCCACCGCCGCCTGCTGGAGCCAACGCCCGCCCAGCATGAGAAAGGCGAAGGTCGCCACGAAATCGAAATACATGAGCGATTCGATCCGCCCCATCCACCCGATCAACGATCCCACGTAAGCCGCGATCAGACCGAGCGAAATCGGCAGATCCATGTGCAGCGCCCCCACGGTCAGCGCCCGCCAGGCCCGACGGAAAAAATAGCCGCCGCCGACCAGAAGCGCGAGACTGGCCGAGGTCAGCGTGATTAGTTCGAACAGTCGGCTGAGAAAGAAGTCGTCCTCCATCCCGAGGTAACGCGGCACCGTGAAGGCCATGGTGTTCAGCGCCAGCCCCCCGACCACGCCCACCCGGGTGAGCAGAGCCCGACTCTCGGAGCGAAGCGCCCGGATGGCGGCATCGTCGGTAGCCGGACCGACCGCATAGCCGAACTGCTGCAATTCCTCCGCGAAGGCGACGGCATCGAATCGACCCGGCTCCCACCAGATCCGCATCTGGCCGAGTTGGGCATCGACCACGATGCGCAGCCCGCCTTCGTGTCGGCGAAAAACGCGCTCGATCAGCCACACGCACGCGGCGCAGGAAATGCCCTGGAGATCGAGCGTCAGCCTGGCCGGGTCTTCACATTCCGCGCAGACTGCCTCCGCTTCACGCGCCTGCCCGATCAGCCAATCGTAGTCGCGCTTCTGGAAAGCCAGGGATTTGACCGGCTGCAGCGTGCTGCCGCCTTTCAGATCATAGAAACGATCGAGCCCCTCCTCGTTGATCAATCCAAAAACAAAACGACAACCGGCACAGCAGAAACCCGTGTCGGCGGCGGGATCTGCGGGCACGGGATACTCGGTGCCGCAGTGACGGCAGGTCGCCTCGGTGACAGTGGCCACGGCGGACATGACACCAGATCGGTTCGCTTCACAAGCCCGCGACGCCACAGCCGCAACCGGCCGGGCCATCGACGAAGGGCAGCGCTCCGCGGAAACGCCACGCCAGAGCCAGTGCCGCCACCAGGGCGAGACTGCGCTGGACCCGGCGGATCGTCTGCGGCGAGAGTTTCCGCTGCCACCACGCCGCCCCGCTCTGCATCAACCAGAGCAGAGGCACCGTACCGAGGCCGAACACCAGCATCAGTTCCGCTCCTTTCACCGGCGAACCACTGAGGAGACCGAGCGCGATCATCGCCCAGAGCGGCCCGCAGGGCAGCAGCGGAGTCAGCAGACCGACGGCCACTCCGCGCCGGGTTCCCGACATGCGGGCGAATCGCTGGCGGAGGGGAAACACGAGTTTGGAGACCCCGGGAACCGCCGGGAGAAATCGTTCCAGTCCCAGGCCGATGAAAACGAGAAACAGGATCAAGAACCAGGGGACTACGTTGCCCGAACCCGCCATTTTCGAGATCGGCAACCAACCGACCGCCCCGGCCACGGCGCCGAGCAACAGATAGGAAGCCAGCCTGCCGGAATGGTAACCGGTGATCTGTGCCGACTGATTCCGCCCGCCGGCAATGCCGAGGCCGCACGTCAGCAGGCCGCACATCCCGGCGCAGTGCGCGCTGGTGACGAGGCCGGCGACGAAGGCGCCCCATAGACTGGCGGGTTCGTTCATGGGAAGGAACGCGGGAGGAGGATCGAGGATCGAGCCCGCGCTAGGAACCGGAGTTTTCCGACGAACTGGACGCCGTCTGGAGTTGCTCCAGCGGCACCTTCTCGGGCTGGTTTTTCAACGCGATGGTGAAGAGCGTTCCCCAAGCTCCGAAAAGCACAAAGAAAGCCACCCAGACCCAGATCCAGGGACGATTGCGAAGGAAGGTTCTCATGATTTGGGAGACGTTGACGACTTAACAGGGTTGGTTCGGAGACTGAACAGGGTTGAATCAGGGTTTCGGCGCCGGATTCTCGGCGGCTTTTTTCTGGGCTTCGAGCTGTTCCTTGAACTGGTAGGCACTGGGGCCGAGGAAGACGATCTCACTATCGATGGTGATGTCGCCGGGTTGGACCGTGATTTCGAACTTGAGTGTGAATCGCCCCTTGTAGTCCACCGCCGGAAGATTGGCGAAGAAGGGTCGGGTCACCTCCCCCTGCGGCGGAACCACAAAGGCTTTCTCAACACCGCTGAGTTCCAGTCCCTTGGGAGGATCGACGGCGTGAACCTTGAAGGTCGCCTCTTCGTTCCGCTTGTTGACCATGCGCAGTTCGAACTGGTTCCGCACGCCCTGATCGTTCACATAGAAGGGCTGTCCGACGAGTCGGCCGACTTCGGCATCGGCGCTGTGCAGTCCGCTAACGAACAAGGTCAGCACGACCGCGCCGAGCATCAGGAAACCGGTGTAGAGGATGATGCGCGGACGGATGATCTGGCGGGCTTTTCCGGCGAGTCCGTTCAGGGAATCGTAGCGAACCAGGCCTTTCGGCCGATCGAGTTTTTCCATGATCTCGTCGCAGGCATCGACGCAGGCGGCGCAGCCGATGCACTCGAGCTGGAGACCGTTCCGAATGTCGATCCCGGTCGGACAGACCTGGACGCAACGTGAGCAGTTGATGCAGTCGCCGTTGTTGGAATCGCTCGCTTTTCCGCGTGGTTCGCCCCGGTTGGCGTCATAGCCGATGACCATGGTGTTGTCGTCGGTCAGCGCCGACTGGATGCGCCCGTAGGGACACATGATGATGCAGAACTGTTCGCGGAACCAGGCGAAGGAACCGTAGAGCGCGAGGGTGAGGAAGGTCACCACCCCGAAGGCCTTGGCATTCGCCACCGGCGACTGCTGCATGTATTCGTAGAGCCGCGGAATGGAGACGAAGTAGGAGAGAAAGACGTGGGCAATCGCCGCCGACACCAGGAAGTAGAGCGAATGCTTGATGACTCGCTTGGTGATTTTTTCTCCGGTCCAGGGAGCGGCATCGAGTTTTCGGCGAGCCGGCGCGTCACCGTCGATGAAGCGTTCGATCCGCCGATAGATGTGCTCGAGGAAGACGGTGTAGGGACACGTCCAGCCACACCAGAGACGTCCGGCCAGGGCGGTGATGTAAAACAGGCCGAAACCGAGCCCGGTAAGCAGGAAGAAGGCGAGCCAGAGATCCTCGGTGACAAAGGTCAGACCAAACAGGTGGAATCGGCGCTCGGCGAGATTGAAGAAAACGGCGGGGTAGCCGTTGATCGGTATCCAGGGCAGCGCCACGTAGATGAGGAGCAGGAATGCGCCCACGACGCGACGCCACTTGGTGAAACTGCCCCGCACGTCGGCGGGATGCAGGAAGTAGCGGGAACCATCTTCGTTAATGGTCGTGACCGAATCGAGGTTCGGCTTTTTCTGAACTTTTCTGGTCGACATGGATGGGAGACGAGTTGGGGTGGAAAATTCGTCGCGATCTGTTGGCGATGTCCCGGCCTCCACCCCGGATGTCGGGACATCGCTGCGATCGCGGCTATGGCTTTTTGGGGGGAGCGGGTGGAGCCGCTCCTTCCGCGGGTGCCGGGGCCGGGGCCTTCGCGGGAGCCGGCGTGGCGTCGGCTGCCGGTTTGGGCGTGGCGGCGGGAGCCGGCGTCTGATCGGCGGCCGGAGCTGCGGCGGGTGCCGGCGTGGCGTTGGCCTCCGGTTTGGGCGTGGCGGCGGGAGCCGGCGTCTGATCGGCGGCCGGAGCTGCGACGGGTGCGGCGGCCGGCATTCCGGGCATGTTGGCGAATTTGGATTCGACCTTGATGATTTCCTCGCCCTTCTCGTGATGATTCATCACGAAGGCCGCAACCTTGGCGATGTCCGTGGGACTCATCTGGGTCTTCCAGGGAATCATGCCGCTGGCGAGATTCGGGGAACCGTTGGTGATGGTATTGAACACATTCATCGGTTCGCCGCCATGGATCCACTCTTTGTCGTTGAGCGGCACCCCGGGCAGTGGGCCCGCCGGACCGGTGGCGCTGAGATCCTCCGCGTGACAGGGCGAGCATTTCCCGGAGAAGATTTCGTGCCCGGCCTTGACCTGGTCGGGATCCTGGCTCATGGCCCAGAGGCTGTCGTTGTCGAGCGTGGCGAGGATTTTCTCCAACTGCTCATCGCGTTTCTGGTCGATGGCCGCGATCTTGGTATCGATGCGATCGTAGTCGCTGCGGAACCAACCCATCTGGTAATAGAGAAACCAGTAGATCACAAAGAACACGATGGTGATGTAGAGGGTGAACAGCCACCAGTTGGGCAGCTTCTGATCATACTCTTCGATCCCGTCGTAGACGTGCTCTCTCAACACCACACCCGGCTGATCGGTGGGCTTGCCTTTGGAAGGATGGTCGGACATTTCAGTGAGTGCGGTTGGTGTTTTCTTGATTGTTTTCCAGGGGCAGGTTGGCCATTCGATCGATCTTTTCCTTTTTCGAAAAGACCGCGATGGCGACGCCGAACAGGAAGATGAGGAAGGCGGTGCCGAAGGAGAAGAAGGGCACGATGTTCTGCCAGTCTTCGAGAATGATGCGTTTGAACATGACTGCTTACCGGTTTGGAATTGGGAATGGGCGTTTCGCTCAGGGATTGACGGTTGCCGTCACCGGCTTGGGTTCTTCTCCCACCGGCGAGCGAGTGTATTTGCGGAAGTCATCCGGCAGTCCCGGCTTGATCGGGTTGATGGTCGGATCGACCGGCTTCGGCGCGAGTTCCTCGTAGGTGCCGATTTTCTGCAGGTAGGCGATGAGGGCAATGATCTTGCGTTTTTCCAGCAGCTGCTGGGCTTCCTCGCGACTCTCGGCTTCGGTGCCGTCGTCCTTCAGCACGACCACCCCATCGGACCCTTCGATCAAGCCCATGGCGATTTCCTGGGCCTGCTTCTTGGCCTGGTCGATGATCTCGTCATCGCTCATCGCCGGGTAAGGAACGCCGACGGTGCGCTGTGTCTTGATCTTGCTGGGCAGTGCCTCGATGTCGGTCTTGGCCTCGTAGAGAACGTGGTAGCTCGGCATCCGCGAGCCCTTGTTCATCCGCGGATCCATCATGTGGGCGTAGTGCCATTTGTCCGAGCGGCGACCGCCTTCGCGGGCGAGGTCGGGACCGGTGCGCTTCGAGCCCCATTGAAAGGGGTGATCGTAGATCGATTCCCCGAGCCTCGAATAGTCGCCGTAACGCATCACGTCGGGCACCAGGGTCCGCACCATCTGCGTGTGGCAGTTGTAGCAGCCCTCGCCGACGAAGATGTCGCGACCGGCGAGTTCCAGCGGCGTGTAGAGCACCTGCTTGCGGTCTTCGACATTGTTCGCGCTGTTGAGGGTGGCGGTCGGAATGATCTGGATGGCGCCTCCGATGGCGACCGCGATCAGGACCAGCACGGTGAAGGGCATCCAGTTTTCCGCCAGCCGCTCATACCAGTCGGCCCAGGCGTGATTGCTCCGCTTGAACGCGCGCACGGCCATGACCACCAGCACGCAGCAGGCGAGCAGGGATGCCACGTCGGCGAGGGGCGGGAGGAAGAACCACAGGATACCGAAGAGCAGCCCCCAGGCTGTGTAGGCGATGGGATCGTTCCGGAACACCTCGCCCCAGCGCATGATGTCTTTCTTCTCGCGGCTGATCACCGCCACCTCGCGCGTTTCGTTGGCGAAGGAACCCGACTTGGCGGTCTTCCAGATGTTGATCGCCATCAGGATCATCCCGGTCAGGTAGAGCGTGCCACCGATGGCGCGGAAGAGCATGAAGGGCGCGATCTTGTCGACCGTGGTGATGAACTCGTACTTCAGCGCGGTGCCGGATTCGTCGGGCGTGTTGAGCATGAGCTGCTGCATGATGCCAGAGAACCACATCGCCGCGACGTAGATGAGGATGCCGGTCAGGCCGATCCAGAAGTGGAAATTCGCCCAGTCTGTCCGCCACAGCTTGGTGCGCCAGAGGCGGGGCGCCAGCCAATAGAACATGCCGGCGGCCATGAAACCGTTCCAGCCCAACGCGCCGCTGTGCACGTGACCGATGGTCCAGTCCGTGTTGTGGGACAGGGCGTTGACCGCGCGGATGGAGAGCAGCGGTCCCTCAAACGTCGACATGCCGTAGAAGGTCACCCCGGCGACGAAGAACTTGATGACCGGGTCGGTGCGGAGCTTGTCCCAAGCGCCGCGAAGCGTCAGCAAACCGTTGAGCATCCCGCCCCAGGACGGCGCCCACAGCATCAGGCTGAAGAACATGCCGCTGAGCTGGAGCCATTTCGGCAGGGAGGTGTTCAGCAGGTGGTGCGGTCCCGCCCAGATGTAGATGAAGACCAGTGACCAGAAGTGAACGATGGAAAGTCGGTAGGAATAGACCGGACGACCCGCCGCTTTCGGCAGGTAGTAATACATGATGCCGAGAATGGGCGTGGTGAGGAAGAACGCCACCGCATTGTGACCGTACCACCACTGCACCAGCGCGTTCTGCACACCGCCGAAGACCGGGTAGGAATGCAGCAGCGCCGTCGGCACCTGCAGGTTGTTCACGATGTAGAGCATCGCGATGGTGATGATCGTCGCGATGTAGAACCAGATGGCCACGTAGAGCGAGGGCTCGTTCCGCTTGTGGAGCGTCCAGAAGAAGTTGACCGCAAACACCACCCAGATCGCCGCCACCGCGAGGTCGATCGGCCAGATCAATTCGGCGTATTCCTGCCCCTGGGTCAGGCCGGCCGGCAGGGTGAGGGCCGCCGAGACGATGATCAACTGCCAACCCCAGAAATGGATCTTGCTGAGCAGGTCGGACGCCGTCCGGCACTTGCAGAGGCGCTGGGTGGAGTAGTAGATCCCGGAGAACATCATGTTCCCCACAAAGGCGAAAATGACCGCGTTCGTGTGCAGCGGACGTAGCCGACCAAAGGTGAGAAAGCTGATTCCCTCGGTGTGAAACTTCCCGAATGTGATCCATTCCAGGAACTTCCCGTTCATCTGCCAGAAGTTCAGTTGGAAGGCGATCAGGGCGCCCACAGTCATCCCAATGATCCCCCAGAAAATCGAAGCGATGAGGAACGCCTTGGGCGTCCGGTCATCGAACTCAATCGTCTCGGTGTGACTCCGGGCCGTTTCGGTTGCAGCAACAGTTTCCATCGTTTTTCAGCTATATGGCTATCGGTAAATACGCAAACAATCGTAGGCAGGACACGCGCCTCCTCATTTCTTCTGATCATCGTGACCTTTACCACCGCTGGTCGTGGACTTGGCGGAGGAAATCGGAAGCGCGGAAATTTCGTCCCCGTCATCCAGAGGCATCAGGGCGTCCCGTTCGATGCCTCCGAACTGGCGAACCTGCCGGTCGCGAAGAAAGAAGGAGAGAAACAGGATCGCAAAAACGACGCTGAACAGCGAAGTCAAAAACAAAACTTCCATGGTCCCAAGAGGCTGTGAGGTTGTAATAATGTTGTGAACGTCACGAAACTAGGGTCAAGCAACAAAGGTGCCTCGCATGCCTTGTCTCAGTGTGCGCGGTTCTTGCCCAGCCCCCACAATGCCGCTACGATCAACCGCTTCCCCAGGAAATCCCGGCGAACGATTTTTCCCTGTTGTGGCATTCCAGAAGAATTTCATGAACGATTCGAAGTCAACGGGGTTGAGTCGCTGACTCCATCCTCCTTGCTTCGCGTGTTTCTGTTCCGACTTCCACCTTTTCCTTTTCTAAATTTTTCCAAAATGAAAACCTTCCGGTCTCCTTTCTCCTTCCACCGCCATCTGGCCGGGCTGCTGCCGGCCTTCGGGATGCTGATCGTTTCCTGCGAAAAGAATGCGGACGAAAACATCGAGATCCTTCACTCCCCTCCGGTCGCGGAGAACGCCGATACTGGGACGCCCGCTCCCGCGACATTGCCGGCATCCGGCGAGATCACCACCTCCGCCGGAGTTCCCAACGCCGACGGAAAGCGCCCGCTGACGGCGGATGAGCAGGCGAAGGTGCTCGACCAGATGATGAACCGGCTCGCCGACCGGCAGTCGAAAGGTTTGGGTGGCGGTCACGTGAAATTGAACGCCGCCTGGCAGTACGACGGCTACAGCTACCTGTCGCCCAATCCGTCCGCGGAGATTCCCGCGCGCATGGTCGCCGTCGACATCACGGTGGAAGGCCACACCCCGTATTTCGATCCGGACGATATCGAGATCGTGGACGGCATTACCGGAATCAGCTACGGCAGTGATCCGCACCTGACCTTCATCAAGGCCCCGGGCGAGCCGATCGCCTCGCCGAAAGAGATTCCCCAGGCGCCCCATTCCACCCGCATGCTGTTGATCTACGCCTTTCCCAAAGGCAGTGCGAAATTCAATCTGTTCTACTGGGGCCAGAAGCTGCTGGGCGAGCCCCACGAATTTGCCGATTCCGGCTGGGGTCTGCCTTTCCCCGAAAAAGCGAAGTGAACCGTTGCCGCCGACGGGGCGCGTGATAGGATTTCGTCCGATTTTCCCAGCTTCCATGAAATCGACTTTTCTCCTCCCCCTCTTACTCGGCATCACCGTCGTCAACACCCCGCTCGCCCGCGCCGACTGGCCGCAATGGCGGGGACCGAATCGCAATGGCGTCGCCGGCGACGACGCGAAGTTGCCGGCGGAATTGACCGACGAAAACGGACCGAAAAAACTCTGGGAAAGCGAATCCATCCCCAGCGATCACGATGGCGGCCACGGCAGCGTGGTGGTCGCCGACGGGAAGGTGTTTCTCTCGGTCGTTTGGCACAGCGATGTTCCCACGGAAACGCGACGCTTCGACAGCCGTGCCATGAGCGCGCTGGGCTTCCGCGGCACCAACGGTCTCGATCCCGACGTGGTGGCGGCGATGGAACACGAACGCGAAAACCTGGGGCGACGGATGCGCGGTGCGGCGCTGGACGAATGGGCCCAGAAATGGGTGGAGGAACACCTCGACAAAAAGACGCAGCTCAGCCTGGGGAGCTGGATCATCGGCCGCTTCAAACAGGGCAAGTCCGCCATTCCCATTTCCGTCTACGAGACGCTTCAGGAAGCCGGGAAACGGGAATTCGCCAACCAGGCCGAGATGGAAGCGTGGGTCAACGAACAGGGATTCGATCCCGATCTGGCCAAACGCATCATCAATGCGGTCCCGTCCACCAGGAAAGTCGCCAACGACGTGGTTGTCTGCGTGAACGCCGACACGGGCGAGACGATCTGGAAATTCACCACTCCCGGCTCCCCCACCGGCCGGGGTTCATCGAGCACCCCGGCGGTCAGTGGCGGCAAGGTATTCGCCGCCCTGAGCGACAATCTCTATGCGCTCGACGTGAAAGACGGGACAGAAATCTGGCGAGCACCGCTCTCGAAAAAAGGACCGGCCTCATCGCCCCTGGTCGTCGGCGACCATCTTTACCTGCAGGAAAACCAACTGACCGCATACCATGCCGGGACGGGTGAAAAGCTCTGGCAAAACCAGGACGCCAACGGATCGAATCCCTCCCCCGCCATCTGGTCCGACGGCGATCGCGCGGTCATCCTGTGCAATGGCACCAAGTCCTTCGTCGGGGTCGACGCCGCCACGGGCGACACCCTCTGGACCACCGATGGCGGCGGTGACAGCACGCCCTCTGTTTCGGGAGATGTGGTGGTCATCGCCAGCAAAGAGGAAGGGAAGAACCTGATCGCCTATCGCCTGAAACCCGACGGCAGCGGTCCCGAGCAACTCTGGTCACGCGATTTCCTGGCCCGCCGCTACGGCAGTTCGCCCATCATCCACGGCGATCGTGTTTTCCATCTCGGCAGCGAGCGACACCTCTGCGTCGACCTGAAAACCGGTGAGACCATCTGGGAACGCGAGGCCTCGTCCAGCATATCCTCCCCCATGCTGGCGGACGGCAAGTTGTGCGTCTACGAAAACCGCGGCGGATTCCTGGCACTGATCGACGCGGAGGCCGCGGAGTATCGCTCCCTCGGTCGCGCAAAGGTCGGCGCGCTCTACTGCGCCTCACCCGCCATCGTCGGAAAACGGCTCTACCTGCGCACCCCCGGCAGCGTGGTTGCCTTCGAGTTTCCCTGAGCCGCCGCGCTTCATCGGAGGTAAAGGCGTTCTTTTTCCTTCTCAAGGCTCGCGACGTTTCCGAGAAAGTGGCGATGGAATGGTACTACGCCGATGGCGAAACTCGCGAAGGTCCGGTCTCGGCGGAGCGTGTGGGGGAACTTTTCCGATCGGGAACGATCGTGGAATCAACGCTCGTCTGGCGCAAAGGAATGGCCGACTGGTTGCCCTATCGAACCTGTGCGGCTGAGATCATGTCGGCAGCAGCTGGTTCCTCCAACCTGCCCGACCTCGGATTGAATGAAGAGGAATCCGATAACGCGAGGTGCGCCGTCTCCGGGCAGGTGATGCCCAAAAGCGAGATGCTCCAGTACGGCGACCAGTGGGTGGCACCGGAACACAAGGCGGCCTTCGTCCAAAAGCTCCAGGAAGGCGGGCCGGCCGAATCGGAAAGGCCGGCCGTTTCGCCGGACGAGTTGTTCGCCGATCTCGGTTTCGTTTCCATCATTCAACAGAGCGTGAAGATCTGGACGGTCAACCTGGTGCCGATCCTCGTGGTGACCGCCTCGATCTGGCTGCCCCTGCACCTGATCCTGGAGTACCTCGCCTACCATGTCGTCTCGACGGCGCCCAACCAGGCGGAAGGGATTTTCGCCAACCTCGGACGCTCGACGCGATTCGACCAGATCGCCGAATTCTGGATCGGATCGATTGCCGCCGGTTCCACCTACTGGATTGCCCAACATACCTGGAACGGAGGAGCGAAAGTCTCGATCGCGCAGGCTTTTTCCCGGGGATTCCAGAACTGGGGTCGAATCCTGCTGACCCGGTTTCTCTTCGGACTGTTCATCCTTCTCATCATCATCCCGGGAGCCCTGTTCTTTTTCTCGGGAGAGACGATCGGATACGTTCTCGGTGGCACCATCATCGGGATCTCGGTCCTGATCTTCTACGTTCGTCACGGCTTTGCCGAAGCCGCCGCCGTGGCGGAGGAACGAGGTGGCAACGAGGCGTTGAGCCAAAGCCGCGCCGTGACGAAGGGGCACTTCTGGCGAATTATCGGATACCAATTCGTCATTATGGGAGGCCTCTCCGTCGTATCCCTCGGATTATCCCTCCTGACATCGGTTCCCGTGCTGAACAACTTCATCTGCAGCGCCCTGCTTTCCACGGCGATCAATCTGGTAATGACGTTCGCACTGGTGGAATTGCTGGTGTTCTATCGTCATCTCAGGGATAATCAGGGTGGCGCGGCGTCCCCGGCTGCGGTCCGCCCGTAGTCCATGAGACCGAGCTCACTTTTGTTTGAGCCACACTCGTTCAACCGCTAGGTTTGCCGATATGGCATTTCTCCGCCCTTTCTTCATTTTCCTGAGGCTCTGTCCGGCATGGGTGGCCGGCGCTCTACTCCTGTCGGGTTGCGACCAGGGTCCCAGCACGCGCGTGATCGATGTGCGCATGCGCGAATTGGAAGACAAGATCAAGCTCCTCGAAAAGCGGACCGATTCCGCGATGCTCGCGGCCGAAACCGGCAGCCAGGATCTGATCAATCGCATCGAGTCCGCCGAACAGAAGGGAACCGAAGCGGTCGAGCAGACTTCCGCGATGGTCACCGAAACCGAATCGCGCTTCCAGCGCATCGAGCAGAGCCTGACCAACGTGATTCGCACCAAGGAGGAGTCGGAAGCGGTTGCCTACCTGGATCCCACCTCGCCCGGACATCGCACCCTGCAGACCGATCACGGCACTTTCCTGGTTCGCCTGGAGGGTTTCGAGAAGAACCCGCTGGGCGGATTCAATGTGGAACTGAACGTTGGCAACCCGATGGGCCTGGAGATCCAGGAGTACCGGCTGAAAGGAGATTTCGGTCAACCCGCTCCGAAGTTGAACCCCGGCGAGGCCTACAGTGACTTCAGCAAACGTCTCGACGAATGGCAGACCTCGCTGACTCCATTCGAGCAGACCCTGACCGATCCCATCCTGCCCAATGCCTGGTCTCGGGTCATTCTCCCCCTCAACGCGGGTAGCGAAGATGCCTTGAAACTCATCCGAGTCGCGATGGTCATCCAGCGTGCCCGGTTGGCCAATCAGGAGGGATCGGAGGGCGAATTCTCGGTGATCAATGCCGACAGCGACGGCGCCGGACTCGTCAAGACGGACTACGGCCCACTGCTGATGACTGTGACCGGGATGGAGCCGGAAGGCACCAGCACCCGTGTCAATGTGATGGTCGGGAATCCTTTCGGTTTCGTCATCAACGAAGGCATGCTGACCGGTCAATTCGGCCCCTCGCCTCCCCGCAAGATGGAAACCGAAGCACCCGCGCTGTATCAGAAGCGACTCCAGATCTGGAGCGAACAGATGGAGGATTTCCAGACGAGATTCTCGGGATCGATCGCCCCGCTGCGCTGGAGCCAGGCCAGTTTCACCCTGCCGACGACCGATCAGAATTCGATCAAGTACCTGCGCATCAAGTTGCAGGTATCGAACATCACGCTGCCAAAGCAGTCCGGCTCGACGAATCCCGGCTTCTGAGCCCGGTCGCAATCTCTCCGATGACGGAACGCCCTCCCCTCGCCTCTCGCGGACGAATCGTCGCCGTTCGCGAAGTCGATCGGCTCTACGAAATCGAGATGCCGAACGGCTATCGGGCTCTCGCCGTTTTGCCCCAGGAAATCGATCGTCCGCCGACGGCCGATCCCGTGAATCTCTCCGCCGAAGTTCACTTCTCTCCCTACGACATGAGCCGCTGTCGAATCGCGCGGTGGAATGTTTCGTGAAGCAGGAATCGGGGTGAATTCCCTTTCACTTGCGTTTTTCTCTTCAACTGTGCCAGTCTGAGAAAATGAACTCAGCCCCCTTCGGCACCGTTGATTCGCTCCCCTTTTTCACGCGGCTTCGTTGCCTCGCGTCCGCATGTCTACTCGGCATCCTGGTTTTGCATTCATCCACGGCGGCGGATGACACGGAGCAGGCATCAACCGGAGCCAGTGTGGATGACCGCTTGAATCGTTTGGAAAGTTTCGTCAACTCCATGGCAAAAGCGCTCACAAAGATTCAATCGGATCAGAAATCCGAGGTGGTGGCTTATCTCGATCCCGACTCCCCGGGTCACCGAACCATTCAGACCGATCACGGCGCTTTCCTCATCCGACTGGAACGAATCGACCCGAACCCGGAAGGAGGTTGCAATGTCACCCTGAACATTGGCAATCCGAGCGGCCTGGAAATCCAGGAACTCCTCCTGAAGGGTGAGTTCGGGCAACGGGCACCCCAACTCGGAGCCGAAGAATTACCCGCCGACTACTCGAAGCGCCTGGTCGAATGGGAAAAAACTCTGACTCACTTTGAAAGGAAAATCGCCACTCCCGCAAAACCCAATTCCTGGTCTCGCGTCGTTTTGCCGCTCGACGCGGACAAGGTGGAGGACATCAGGTTGATCAGGATCAGCCTCGGCATCGAGCGAGCCCGACTCGAAAACAACGATGGCAACGGCGGCGAGTATTCGGTGATTCAAACGGCCAACAGTGGCGCGGCGATGGTGAAAACCGACTATGGCCCGCTTCTGTTGACCGTGCTGGGCGTGGAACCGACCGATGATGGGACGCGGATAGAAGTCATGGTCGGCAACCCTTTCGGCTTCGCGATCAATGCGGGAACCCTTTCCGGCCAGTTTGGTCCGTCACCTCCAAGCCGGACGGCTTCCGAGGCCCCGGCGTTGTACCAAAAGCGACTTCAGATCTGGAGTAAACAGATGCGGGACTTCGTGACCGAATTCAACGGACCGATCAAGCCTCT
>JAGRPB010000069.1:0-13756 GCA_020439945.1 Verrucomicrobiia bacterium | reverse complement strand
AGTAAAAGCAGTTTCGAACTTCCCGGCACCGACCAGGAGACGATGCAGTATCTGAGGGTCCAGTGGAGAATCTCGAATATCACACTGCCGAATTGATCCGAAAGGTTTTCGGAGTCGCCGAGAAAAGCGGCAACGGGATCTTGATCATCGGCAACGCCGACAAATCAATCCAGCACATTCGTTAGAGCGTTTTGAGAAACAATGTAGCCGTCTTGGGTGGGAAGAGTGAGGGAGTTTCATGGCGAGTTCACTGCATGGTTCGGCCTTTGTAATTCCGAAATCGCTTACTCTTGTCATCCCGAGCGAAGCCGAGGGATCTCCCAAAATGTCGGAAGGTTCACGCCTGAGAATCCAGCGCCACGGTTGGCGAGAGAAGCTCTTTCGGGGGTGATTTCTGGGCTCGGAGAGAGATCCCTCGACTCGTTCCTCGCTCGGGATGACAAGGGAACACTCTGAGAAAAGGTATGATCCCTTTCCCCAATCCTCAATCTGAGGTCCGGCGGGTGCGGCTACGACTCAACTAAAGAAAACGCTGTAGCCCTCTTCGCGGGAGCACGCAATTGGCGAGAATTCCGACTTCACCTCACCGACGCTCATTGCTTTTCTCCCCCCGATTCAGCGGCGTGAGGTTTTGAGGTGTTCGATGAGGGCCTGCCGGTCTTCGGGATTCAGCAATCCCTGGAATTCCATCTTGGTCCCGGGAGCGAACTTCTTCGGTCCGGCGAGAAAGCGATCCAACAACTCTGGAGTCCACTTTTCTCCCTGGCTGCGACCAACCTCCTTCAGAGCATCCGAGTAGTCGAAACTCGGCCCGGAGGCGATGGGACGATCCCAGAATCCATCGAGGTTCGGTGCTGGCATGCCGACGCGATGTTGGCCCGGAAGGCCGTGGCATCCCGAGCAAAGAATGGCGAGAGTGGCGCCCCGCTGCTTCAAGTCGAGGGTCGCGACCTGGGTTTCGTCCAGTACGTAGTCCCCCCGCATTGCCATGACAGCGTCCATCTGATCGTCACTCAATGACGCCCGGATCTTCCGGTAAGCCTCCGCCTCGATACAGGCGGCCTCCATTTCGAGACGTCCCATGGCCGCCGACAGCCGATGCACGCGCTCTTCATCGAAGGCCGCCGGATCGCTGCGCAGGACCGCCAATTGCTCGAGAAAGAGATGACGATTTTCCAAAAACTCGCGTACCACCGGCACCTCGGCATCGACCGCTTCCGTGATCGACGAGCGTTGTTCGTCTTCGAGCAGCGCGAAGAAGTCCTTGGCGATCGTTCCGCGGCTGGCGGCGTGACCGCTCTTGTGCCGGATCGAGACGAAACCGAAGAACTGGGCGGGCTGACCAATGGGAATGATCTCGTTGTCTTCCGGTTTCCCCGTGAACCACGAAAAAGCTTTGGCATAGAGATCCTCGAGTTGCTTGAGATCTTCCCGACCTACTCCGTCTGCCTCAACGCGAACACCGTTGCCGAATTTTCCGGCACTCTCGGCATCGGCCCGCCATGCCGTCATCAGGTCGCGCTGTTCATCAGAAAGAGAATCCTCGAACGCGGCAAAAGCGGTTGCCTCGCGAACGGCCACCATCGAATTGAGTAAGGCAAAACGCTCGCCGAGTGGCATGAGCTTTTCTCGGTCGATCGGTTGGCCGGTGTAAAGATGGTCTTCGAGGAGGGTCAGGATTTCCTCTCGAACCGCCCACCATTCCAGCAGAGCCGGCTTTTCGCCGACGACGGCTTCGGCCATCCTCTTGCGCTGCGCCTCGTCGGCGATCGCGAAAACGGCACGGCCGAGCGTGCCGCGATTGGCAGCCCGACCACTCTGGTAGCGAAGGGCCACGAAACCGAAAAACTGGGCGTTCTTTCCGACTGAGAGTTTTTCGTTGTCGGCGGGCGAACCCGTAATCCAAGCGAATCCCTTCGAGGCGAGCGCCGCTTGGAGGTCTTTCTCGCTGCGCAAACCGCTGTATTCCTCCGCGGTCCAGGTGTCGCGCCCCTTCCGGTCTCCATTCCTGCTCTGTTTCTGCGCCTTGGCCGCAGCAACGAAGTTGAGAAAAATGAGGACACAGAGGAATGCCGATCCAACCCTGTTGAGTGCTCGACTCAACCCTGTTGAATGAGATCTGAGAATGGACGATTTCATGATCATTTTCTCGAAGGTTGACCTGCTCGACTAACGAAGTGGCGTGGCCTTGAGATTCCCACTTTTGCTCTTGCCGCGCTTCTGCTTCAACGAGGGAGCGTTGGCGGGATCGAACTGCGGATTTCTCTCCGGCATCTGCGCGTTGATCTCGGCGAGGTAGACGAAGAGTTTCTCCTCCAGCGCACTGACCAACTCCGGTTTTTCCGTCGCGAGATCGTGTCGCTCGGCGATGTCGCGGTCGATATCGAAGAGATGCGTCTCCCCGGTTTCGTAAAAGTGCATGATCTTCCAGTGGTCGAGGAGCAGAGCGGAGTGCGGGGTGTCGCCCTGGTAGTGAGGGAAATGGAAAACCAGTTCTTCCCGAGCGCGCTTCACCGGCGTTTCTTCCCCCCGAAACAGGTGGGTGATCGATCCCCCTTCGATGGTTTCTGGCAATGGCTGCTTCACCCCGGCAAGTTCACAGAAGGTCGGGTAGAGATCGTAGCCGACGACGCGCTGGTGACTCCAGGAGTTCGGCGCGATGCCCGGACCGCGGACGATGAAGGGCACGCGGATGCCGCCCTCCCACACGCCTCCCTTGCCGCCGCGAAGCGTCTGTTTCGTCGAAGATCCGTTGTCGGACAGGTAGATCACGTAGGTGCTGTCCGCGATCCCGAGCGCTTCGATCTTTTCCAGCAGCTCGCCAATGCCCTGGTCGAGGGCTTCGCTCATCGCGGCTCGACCGATCTCCTTCTCGTTCCCCTTCGGCATCAGCCCGGTGTACTTTTTCACCAGTTCGGGAGGCGCGTTCTCCGGGTAGTGGAGGGCGTGATAAGACATCTGGATGAAGAATGGCTTTCCGCTTTGCTTCGACTTCGTCATCAGCGCCATCGCTCGTTCGCCCATCCCGAAGATGTCGACCGGGTTCGGCGGCAGGAAGGGCGCGGCATCCTGGTTGCCGGTGTCGCCGTCGCTCTCGCCATAGCCGTGCTGCTCCGGACCGCCCCCGGAGATATGCCACTTTCCGAAGTGGGCGGTGGTGTAGCCCGCCGACTGGAGAAGCTCGCCGATGGTCGTTTCCGCCTCATCAATGCTCCGCCGGTTCTGGGGCGGGACTAGCGGGAAGCCGTCCTCGGCCGTCAACGAACCGCTCGCCTTGGTCCAATGGCACTGGGCCGGACTTTTGCCGGTCTGGAGGCTGATCCGGGTCGGCGCGCAAACCGAAGCCGGGGAGTATCCGGCGCTAAACCGCATGCCTTCACCGGCGAGGCGCGCGATGTTGGGAGTCTCGATGATGCGGCTCCCCGATTCCGGCATATCCGGGTGCATCCGGCAGGACAGGCCGTTCCAGGCCTGGTCGTCGGAGAGGAGGAAGAGGAAGTTGGGTTGGTCCGCGCACTCCGATTTCAGTGGGAGTAGAATCGTGGCGAGGACGGCGAACAGAGTGAGGGATTTCTTCATGATCGTTCGATGAGATACCCTCGAATAAACTGCCGGTTCGTTTCAGAAACGTTTCGTGGGCATTACACGGCTGAAATGTTTTTGGGAAAAGCGAAACGGCAGGACGCCGGTTTCACGTCGCGGGCCACATCACCTTCAGCTCCACGAGTCCGGCATCGGAGGCGCCAGCCTTGACCGCACCCCCATGGGCGACAACGATCTCCTTCACGAGGCTAAGTCCCAAACCTACCCCGCCTTCTGAAACATCGATCGCTGTCGAAGCGCGCTGGAAGCGTCCGAAAATCCGCTCGCGATCTTCCTCGGGAATGGGATCTCCGGTATTCGCTATCGTCCACTCGATGCCTTCCGCCGTGCGCAAGAGGCGACACTCGATGACGCCGTCATCTCGATTATAGCGGACCGCATTGGAGAACAAGTTGTGCGCCACCCGTTGCAGAAGAATGGGGTCGCCATCAAGTTCGATGCCGGGCTCGATCTCGCTTCGGATCGAAATGTGGCGAGATTCCGCGAGGAGGCTGGCATCTTCCAACCAGGTCTCCAGCAAGCCGCTCAGGTCGATCCGATCGGCGCTGATCTCCAGCTTTCCGGCGTCGGCCCGTGAAAGAAGAAGGAGACTTTCGAGAATGGCGCCCTGCCGATCAGTCTGTTCGAGAAGCTGGGAAAACACCTCCCGCGCGGCGGGATCTTCCCGACATTTCTCGAGGCCCTGCTCGAGCGTGCCCCGCATGATTGCCAGGGGAGTCTTCAATTCGTGCGAGGCATCGGCACTGAAGCGGTTGGCTTGATGAAAACTGCGCTCGAGCCGCTCCAGCATCGCGTTGTAGGTGTCGATGATTCGCGCGAATTCGACGTCTGCTTTTCCGGCTTCCAAGCGTTGATCGAGCGCACGCGCCGAGAGGTTTTGCATGTCTTCCCCGAGCGCACGGATCGGACGAAAAGCCTTTCGTCCCAGCCACCACGCCCCCAAGGCGATCACGGCAAGAGCGGCGGGAAGCGCGAGGAGAAACGCATTGCGTAGTTGGATCAGAGTCTGGGAGGATTGATCGAGATCGGCTCCGGCGACGAGAATCACCTCCGCGTTGCGAAAAACGCCGATCCGATAGCGTTGGCCTTGAGCGCGGGTGGTGTAAAAACGCGGTTCGTAGAGGGGGCGGAGTTCGCGCTCCGACCGGATCTCACCCGGTTTCGGGGTTGGGAGAATCAACTCCGGCTGAGGGTCGAGCAGGAACTCTCCCGAAGTGAACGCGGTGGGATCGAGAGTGTCCGGCCAAAGCGAGGAACGGAAAAGTGCCACCTCCCTCTGGTTGAGAATGGCAAAGAAACGATGGGGCGCCACCTCCGAACCCACCATGCTGACAAGTGTTTCCTCCTGCCTTTCGCCACTGACATTCGGACCGGACCTGCTCGCGAACCGATAGCCGAAGGTGGTCAATTCGTTGTCGAGTGAGCGCAACTGAGATTGCGACAGGGCCCACCAAGCGACCATTCCGAACACGAGCAGGACCAGCCCCGAAAGCCCAATCGAAATCAGGGCGAGCCGAAAGCGAAAGGATCGGCGCTTCATCATGCTCTCACGGAACCTCCTTTATCCGGTAGCCGACACCGCGAACCGTGTCGATCAGCTTAGATTCGCCCGGCGCTTCGATTTTCTTCCGGAGCCGCGTCACGGCGACATCGACCATGTTGGTTCCGGTGTCGAAGTGGGTGTTCCAGACATGCTCACAGATCTGGGAGCGGGAAAAAACCCGACCGGGTGAGCGCATCAGGTATTCGAGGAGGGAAAATTCCCGGTGGCTCAACTCAATCTCGCGATCGCCCCTCCTCGCCTCGTGCCTGATGAGATCGAGCGAGAGATCGTCGACTTGGAGAATGGTCATTGGTGTTCCCGAAGACCGTCGCAGGAGCGCTTGGAGACGCGCGACCAGTTCCTCCACGAAGAATGGCTTGGTCAGGTAATCGTCCGCCCCGAGGTTCAAGCCTTCGACTCGCTCATTCAGTTCGTTGCGCGCTGTCAGGAGAATGATGGGAAGCGTGACACTGCGTTCCCGGAGCCCGCGAAGAACGCTGAGACCGTCACGGCCTGGCAGCATGATGTCGAGGATGAGGGCATCGAAGGATTCCGTGGTCGCCATTTCGAATCCCGCTTCGCCCGTGCGGCACACCTCCACCGCGAATCCGTTTTCCTCCAACCCGGAACGAATGAACCCGGCAATCTGAGGCTGATCTTCAACGACGAGGATGCGCATCTGCCCGATTCAACCACGCTGAGTTCTTGGAGGCACAAAAAAATCCCACTTTTCAGTCTCGGGGCCTGCGATCCCCTTCCGGCGGACGCGGGCGCCCATCTCGCGGTCGCGGAGGAGGATCATCGCCCCTTCGTCCACCGCCACTGCGGCGCGAGTAAACTTCCCGGACCGTTCCTCGCGATCCGTTGTCGAATTCAAACGGGTAGGTTCCGTCGGGATCAATCCGGTAGCGAATCTTTCGCGTCTCCCCGTTCGCGGTATAAGTCAGTTGGTAGGAGTTCTCTCCGGTGCTCACGAAGTCGGTAATCTCAGCGCCTCGCAGCGGTGGGGTGGCGCCGCGAATCGGCTGGGCACGCGGCTGGGGATCGACCTGTCCTTCCCTCTCCACGATCTCGCCATGAAAGCCGCCGATCACGTAGGGATAGCTCTCGGACGCATGGTAGTGATAACCCAGCCCCCCGTGCTCATGCCCGTGCAGTTCATCGAGATCACGCGGCGCTGAACCATCGGCCTCCATCAGGCCGAGGATCGGAAAACCGTCCAACGCGAAGGCCACCGGTTTGCCCTTGCCGACGACCGACCCGAGATGGACTGGCGCGAGGTGATAGTGGTAGTCGTCGGCCCGTCCACAATGTCCGCCCCACCGATCGAGTTCTCCGATTTCCGCCGCGACCTCGCCACGATTGTTCTGCGGATTGAAAATCGGGATGCCATTCACGGCGATGGCGATGGCGCCGCGCAGGAAGCGCCCCCTGATCATCATCGGTTCACTCGCCACCGTGGGATTGAGAGGAACCCGCCACGCGTTCTCCCCCACATAAGCCTGGGGCAGTGGAACCTGCTGCTGCCAAGCGGTGATTCCTTTCATCATCGGATGATCGGGCAACCCATTTCCCTCGAGATAGGCGAATTGTTCGTCCCAGGAAATTCCCAATCGATCGACGAAAGGCGCGAAGCCCTCGATGGTCGTCGGGATTTCTCCCCCGGGACGCTCGAGCGTCCACTTTCCGGGAAAAGTGGCCTGGAAAGGCGCCAGTTTTGGCGCCACGGCGAAAATGGCCCAGGGAATCAGGAACGGAACGGCGAAGTAGGCGACCGACACGGCCAGCATCGATCTGACCCTGTTGAGTCGGCGACCTGACAGGGTTGGATCGGACATCTCCGGAATCGATCTGATCTCTTTTCCCTCGGGCATTCCGATTAGACACCACCGTGTCAACGAAGTCGCGGTCTTACGGGCATTCGGCCCCACTTGCCTTTTCGGGGCGACTATGGCAGCTTGAAATCAGGAACGCGGTTCGCGCGGATTCCATCTCACTCAACCCGATTTCCACCTGCCATGAGCGCTGAGAACCACGAGGAATTTGATCCCGAAGCCCACACCGCCGGCGACAACTTCGAAGCCAGCAAGGAACACGCGAGAGAGGCCGCGGAAGAACTCAAGGCGGCCGCGAGCCAGAAGGTTCACGACTTGCGCGATGCCGCGATGGAGCGGAGCCAGCAGTTGAAGGATCTCGCCACGCAGCGGGCCGAGGAAATGCGACAGCGTGCCCGCGAACAGGGCGAGCAATTTCGCGGCTATGCCGAAGAACAGTGGGACCAGGCCCGCGGCCAGTTCGATGATCTCCGGGAGGAAGGCGAGCGCTACGTCCGCAAGAATCCGGCGAAAGCGGTTCTCCTCGCGCTCGGTCTCGGTTTCGTGATCGGTCGCATCCTTCGCTGATTCGGCAGAACCCGATCCGGTTCGTCGCGCGTCCGTTGCGGTCGCGAATTTGTCGCCCATGTCCGATCGTCCCGCACCCCAGGATTCCGGCGGTTCCTCGCCCGCCTCACCCGGCATCGGCGAATCGGCCACCGGCATCCTGTCCACGGTGCTGGACTACATCCACGCCCGGCTCGAACTTCTGGCGCTGGAAACCCGCGAAGCCAAGGACGCCCTGCTGGGTCGGCTGGTCTGCGGTGTTGTTGGCGGATTTTTCCTGTTGGTCGCTTATGCGGCTCTCTGTGTGGGGGCGGTTGGTTGGCTGTCGAAGCGTCAAGGTTGGCCGTGGCCGCTGACCACCTTCGGGCTGGCCGGACTACACCTCTTCATCGCCGCGCTCCTGCTGGTCGCGGTCCGGCGGCGATTCACGCAACCGCCGTTTCGCGATTCCCTCCGCGAGTTGGAGGAGGACCGGAACTGGCTGCGCCGACATCGCAAACGGGATCGAGCCTGAAGTGAATCAATTTCAACCCGCCTCATGAGCCACGAGAACGAACGCGCCCGGCTTCGCCGCGAACTGTCCGAATCCCGTCGGCAGTTGTCGGGCGACCTCTCGGAACTCGGTCACGCGATGAACGTGCGCGAGCGCCTGCAGGACGCGGTGCGACGCCACCCGGCGTGGTGGATCGGGGGCGGATTGGTCGGCGGCGTCATCCTGGCGAATCTGCTGCGCCTCCCCTCTCGCGATCGGCATTCCAGGGACAACGGCGCGGCCGATTCCGTGAAGCCTTCGCTTTTTTTGGGCTTGCTCGGAATCGCCGGGAAGCAAATACTGCGCCTGTCCGAGCCTGCTCTGAAACGCTACGCCCAACAGGAAATCGAACGCTGGATGGGTGTCAGCCGATCGGATTCCGGCCCGGAGATTCCGCCGTCCCGGAGCCCCGAACTCTAGCGGCGAACCCGGGCCGCCGACAGCGGTCCGATCCTCCACGAAATTTCATTCCTACTCCGAAATCCCCGCATCATGTCCGATACCGTCCCCGTTCTCGATCACGTCGATGAATACCTGAAACTGGCTCAGCAGTACGAATGTTCCGATGTGCACATCGCGCCTTTCTGCAAGCCGAAGTGGCGCCGCTACGGCCTGCTGCAGCCGATCTGGGAGAATGCCGAAGTCCTGACTCCCGAACAGACCGAGCACCTCGCCCGCGTCTACCTGCCGGAGCCGGAACTCCATCGCCTGGAAGAAAGAGGCGACGTGGACTTTGCCTATGACCCGGGATTTGGCCGTTTCCGTGCCTCGGTGGTGAAACAGCGACTCGGTTGGGAAATGGTTTTCCGCGTCATCAGCACCGACCTGCGGACGATGGACGAATTGGGTCTCCCCGACGCCATTCGCCCGCTACTCCAGTATCACAACGGACTCATCCTGGTGACGGGTGCGGTCGGCTCGGGGAAATCGACGACCCTGGCGGCCCTGATCGACCAGATCAACGAGGAACGGACCGACCACATCATCACCCTGGAGGATCCGATCGAATACGTCTTCGAATCCAAGGGCTGCCATGTGAACCAGCGCGAAGTACACACGCACACCGACAGTTTCGGCGCCGCGCTGCGAGCCGCCCTGCGTGAAGATCCCGATGTGATCATGGTCGGGGAAATGCGCGACCTGGAGACGATCTCCCTGGCCATCACGGCGGCGGAAACCGGTCACCTGGTGCTGGCCACGCTCCACACCGGCAGCGCGGCCCGAACGCTCGACCGTGTGCTCGACGTGTTCCCCACCGAACAGCGCGAACAGATCCGCATCATGGTCGGCGAATCGCTTCGTGGCATCATCTCCCAGCAACTGGTGCCCAAGAAGAGCGGCCAAGGTCGCGCCCTCGCGTTGGAGTTGCTGGTCAACTCGCCCGCCGTGGCCGCCACGATCCGCGATGGCAAGACCTTCATGCTGCCGGGCATCATGCAGACCGGGAAAAACGTTGGCATGAAGTTGATGGACGATTCGCTGATCGATCTCTACGAAGACGATCTCATCACCGCCCAGGAGGCGCTGGCACGAGCCGTCGATCCCGGCACCATGCGCAAGACACTGGGCATGGCCTGAGAAACGCCGGCATCTTCCGATTTTTCCAAGAATCCTTTACTCCCGAAATTCCCATGGCAGTCATCGATCAATACTTTCAGCACCTCGTCGAAAGCGGCGCTTCCGACCTTCACCTCAGTGAAGGACAACCGCCCAAAATGCGCGCCCACGGTTCCGTCTCGCCGATCGCGGAAGGCGCCCTGGAGCACGACACGCTCAAGCACATGCTCAGCGAAATCTGCGAGGAATCGGCCTTCGAACGTTTCCTCGAGCGAGGCGACCTCGACTTCGCCTACGAGATGGATCAGGAATCGCGCTTTCGCTGCAACTACTTCAAACAGAAGAACGGACTCGGTGCGGTGTTTCGTCTCATTCCCACCAAGATCGCGACCATCGCCGACCTCGGCCTGCCGGATGTGATCGAACGTTTCGGCGACATCCGCAGCGGCCTGGTGCTGGTGACCGGTCCGACGGGCTCGGGAAAATCGACGACGCTGGCCGCGGTCATCGACTACATCAACCGGACTCACGCCCGCCACATCATCACCGTGGAGGAGCCGATCGAGTTCGTCCACAACAGCAAGGTGTCGACCATCACCCAGCGCGAGGTGCCGATCCAGACGCCGACCTTCGCCGACGGGCTGCGCGCGTCGCTGCGTGAGGATGCCGACGTGGTGCTGGTGGGGGAAATGCGTGACCTGGAAACGATTTCCCTGGCCCTCACGGCGGCGGAAACGGGGCTCCTTGTTTTCGGCACCCTGCACACCAACAACGCCCGCAAGACCGTCGACCGTCTCGTGGACGTGTTTCCCTCCGACCAGCAGAGCCAGGTTCGCACCATGCTGGCCGGCTCGCTGCGCGGCGTCGTCGCCCAGTTGCTGCTGCGCCGCGCCGACAAACCCGGACGCGTGGCCGTGAACGAGATCCTCGTTTCCACCCCCGCCGTCGGCGCGGTCATCCGCGAGGGCGCCACCCAGAAGCTCTACGACATCATCACCGGCGGCCGGGAGCACGGCATGCAGTTCATGGATGACGCGATCTGGGAAAAACTCGTCGACGGCGTGTGCGATCCCCTGGAAGCCTACATGAAAGCGATCGATAAATCACGCTTCCGCAACGTGCTGCCTCCCGAACACGCCGAACTCGCCAACTCCGGCGGTGGCGACGAGCGAAAGAAAAAGTAATCGACGGATTCCCCGGTCGATTTCCCCAATCGCCCGCCCCTTTTTTGAACCCGCGATTCGCTCGGTCGAGTCGCGGGTTTTTCGTGGAGTTCGCCCTGGCCTTCGAATTCCCCAAAACCAACCTTTCACGGGTCCGAAATGATCCGCTCTGCGGACAGGATTCATCGCTTTGACCGCCTTGAATTTCCACAATTTCCGTTGAAACCAAGCCTACTTCTGGACCTCTCCGAGATATTTAGGAAAAATTGAAATTAAAGTGCAAATATGCCCCGGAAAAAGGCCGCAAATCATTGAAAAAGGCCCCGTTTCGGGCTATGTAAACCTTTCCCCCTCGCGGCTCGCTTTGGCCTGATTTTTCAGCCTTTCCAGCCGATTTTCGTCCCTCTACCTACCCATCCATGTCCACCCCTGACGACTCGAAACCTCCCAAGCCGTCCGGCGACTACGACGCCGGTCAAATTGACAAGCTGGAGGGCCTCGAAGCGGTCCGGAAACGGCCCGGAATGTATATCGGCGATCCGGCCACCGAACGCGGCCTGCACCACACGGTTTTCGAGGTGCTCGACAACTCGATCGACGAGCACCTGGCGGGCTTCTGCGACAAGGTCACGATCACCATTCACGCCGATGGTTCGATCTCGATCGAGGACGATGGTCGCGGCATTCCCGTCGACATGCATCCGAAGTTCAAGATGCCGGCGGTGGAGCTAGTGCTGACGAATCTGCACGCGGGTGGGAAGTTCGGCCAGGGTGCCTACAAATTCTCCGGAGGTCTCCACGGGGTTGGCGCCAAGTGCGTCAACGCGCTCTCGGACTGGTTCAAGGCGGAGGTCTATCGCGACGGCAAGATCTACGCGATCGGATTCGAACGCGGCACCACCACCAAGCCGCTCGAAGTGATCGGCGAGTTGGACGATCCCTCCAAGACCGGCACGAAGATCAGCTTTTTCCCCGACGCGACGATTTTCACCGCCGGTGCGGATTTCAAATTCGACTACCTCACCGCCCGTCTCCGCGAACTGGCCTTCCTCAATCCCGGCATCACGATCGAACTCATCGACGAGCGTGGCGACAAGGAGCGCAAGGCGATCTTCTACTACGAGGAAGGGATCGTCGAATTCGTCCGGCAGCTCGGCGAGAACAAGGACCTGGTGCACCCCGATCCCGTCACGCTGAAAGGCAAGCGGATGGTCGACATCGACGACGCGGGCAAGACGGTTCAGGACGAATGTTACGCCGACATCGTGTTTCACTACACCGGCGAGTATCACGAGAATATTCTCTGTTTCGCCAACTCGATTCCCAACGGCGACGGCGGTGCTCACCTCAGCGGTTTCCGCTCGGCGCTGACCCGGGCGATCAACAACTACGCCAAGAACAACAAGCTGCTGAAGGACAAGGATCCCGCCCTCTCCGGGGAGGATTGCCGCGAAGGTCTCATCGCCGTGATCTCGGTCAAGCACCCCAACCCGCGCTTCAGTTCGCAGACCAAGGAAAAACTGGTCAACAACGAGGTCGAAGGCGTCATCAGTTCCATCACCTACGACGGGCTGAACACGTTCTTCGAAGAAAACCCCGGTCTCGCCAAGAAGATCGTCGAGAAGGTGGTCAACGCCGCCCGCGCTCGCGAAGCCGCCCGCAAGGCCCGTGAAACGGTGCGGAAATCGGCCATGACCGGCGGTGGTCTCCCCGGCAAGCTGGCGGACTGCTCGTCGCGCGACCCCGCCGAAAGCGAAATCTACATTGTCGAGGGTGACTCCGCCGGTGGTTCTGCCAAGCAGGGCCGCGATCGTCGCACCCAGGCGATCCTTCCCATTCGAGGCAAGCTCATCAACGTGGAGAAAGCTCGTCTCGACAAGGTGCTCCAGAACAAGGAAATCCAGACCATGATCACCGCGATCGGCGCGGGTATCGGCGATGGTGATGGCGAAGGCGCGTTCAATCTCGAAAAGGCTCGCTACCACAAGGTCATCATCATGACCGATGCCGACGTGGACGGTTCCCATATTCGAACCCTGCTTCTGACCTTCTTCTGCCGCCAGATGCTGCCGCTGGTAAAGGCCGGATACGTCTACATCGCCCAGCCGCCGCTTTACAAGATCACTCGTAAGAAGCGCGAGCAATACGTCCAGGATGACTCGCAGCTCAATCGAATCCTGATCAATCTGGGCACCGAAGACGTCACTCTGAAAATCGTGGAGACGGGTGAGGAGGTCAGTTCCGACTCGCTGCTGCAAATTCTCGAACTCCTTTCTACCCTCAATCGCTACAGCGATGTCATCGCGCGCAATGCCGGCGACTTCGAAGCCTACCTGGCCGAAGGCGAGGCGGGGCGTTATCCGGAATACCTCGTGCAGATTCGCGAGGGCAACGACATTCAGGTTCGCTATTTCCTGAACGAAGCTCAGCTGCGCGATTTCGCGGCCGAGAACCGTGATCTTCAACTCTTTGGTCGTCGCGAGGAATCGGACATCGAGGAATCCGGTGCCACCGGAAACGGCGGCGGCCCCAAGCGTCGTGGTCGCCTGGTGGAAATTCACGAATCGAAGGCGATCGGCAAGGTCCTTACTCAACTTTCCGAGCAGGGATTGAAGATCGAACATTTCTCGTCGCAGGACACGCCGCTTTTCGAAGTGATCGAAGGCGACACGGATAGCGAGAGCGCCAAGTCGCACCCTCTTTTCAGCGTTCCCGAGATCCTCGCGAAGGTAACCGAGATCGGACGCCGCGGGATGCAGCTCCAGCGCTTCAAAGGTCTCGGTGAAATGAACGCCAAGGAACTCTACACGACCACCATGGACCCGGAAAATCGCAAGCTGCTCCGGGTCAAAATGGATGACGACAACATCGTCGAAGCTGATCGGATGTTCACTGTGTTGATGGGCGACGTGGTTGAGCCGCGCCGGCAGTTCATCGAAGACAACGCCCTCTCGGTGCGAAATCTCGATATCTGAGT
>JAGRPB010000068.1 GCA_020439945.1 Verrucomicrobiia bacterium | reverse complement strand
GGCTCAGACGCAGAACCCGAGCGTCATCTGTTTCGATCACCAGGGAAATCTCTACATCGCCGAGATCCACCGCTGGCGCGCGGGCGTGGAGGACATCCGCAACGAGCAACGCCTCCTTTTCGACGACATCGCCATCCAGACCACCGCCGACCGGCTTGCGATGTATGAGAAAGACGCCCTCAACCGCCCCCTGTCGCATTACACCACTTTCGAGGACCGGATCGTGGTCACCCGGGACACCGACGGTGACGGACGCGCCGACGAAAGTTCCGTTTTTGCCGACGGGTTCAATGATCCCCTCGACGGCCCCGGCATCGGGCTGCTCTACGCCGACGGCGCCATCTGGTACACCGACATTCCTAAGCTTTGGAAACTCACCGACACCGACGGGGATCTGAAAGCCGACAAGAAGGAAGTGATCCAGGATGGCTTCGGTCCGCGGATGAGCCTTTCCGGGCACGACATGCATGGGCTGATACAGGGGCCCGACGGCAAGATCTACTGGTCGATCGGAGACCGTGGGTATTCGTTCACCACGAAGGAAGGCCGCTACTACCATCGCCCCATGCAGGGAGGTGTCTTCCGGTGCAATCCCGATGGCTCCGACCTCGAGGAAATCTACAGCGGTCTCCGCAATCCTCAGGAGCTCGCCTTCGACCAGTTCGGCAACCTCTTCACCTGTGACAACGACGCCGACTCGTGGGACACCGGCCGCCTCGTTTACATACTCGAAGGCGGCACCTCCGGCTGGACCCACGGTCACCAGGCCCTCATGAATTTCCGCGATCAACTCGGCGTGCGCACCCCCAACTACGATCATCCCGACCAGAAGAACGTGCCCATGAGCCCCTGGATGACCGAGGGGCTTTGGGAACCGGATTTCGACGGACGCCCCGAATGGGCGCTGCCGCCGATCGACAAGGTCTCCTGGGGCCCGAGCGGCCTGGTGTTCAACTACGGGGTCACCGCCATGCCCGAGCGCTACGCGAACCATTTCTGGGTCTGCAATTTCGGCGGCGCCAAGGGCGACCTAGAAACGTTTGCGGTCGAGCCCAAGGGCGCCGGATTCGACGTCACCTCGCACGAAGTTTTCATGGTCGGGCTGGGCAACACCGACGTGGAGTTCGGTCCCGACGGTCGGATGTATCTGAGCTGCTTCAACAACAATGGCTGGGTGAAACAGGACATCGGCAACGTATACGCTCTCTACAATCAGGACGCCCTGAACAGCGATTTGGTCAAAAGCACCGAGGCGCTACTGAAATCGGACATCGAAGGAAAATCCGTCGATGAACTGGGCGCCCTCCTCGCTCACGCCGATCTCCGTGTCCGCCAACGAGCGCAATTCGCGTTGGTGGCGAAGGAGGCATTCGACGTGCTGAAGAAGGCCGCCACCCAGACCGAACACCAGTTGGAACGGCTCCATGGCATCTGGGGCCTCGGCATGGGAGCTCGAGAAAATGAAACGCTCCTGGATCCGTTGATCGGATTGCTCTCCGACAGTGATGCGGAGGTTCGCGCCCAGGCCGCCAAGGTACTGGCGGATTCCCGCACCGAAAAAGCCGGCAACGCGCTCGTCGCGGCTCTCGACGATGAGTCTGCGCGCGTAAAAACCTTCACGGCCATTGGGGTTGGCAAATGTCGCATTCCCACCGCACTCGACAAGTTACTCGAAATCCTCGCCGCCAATGACGATCGCGATGTCTTCCTGCGTCACGGTTGCGTGGAAGGCCTCTGGTATCTCAACGAGCGCGAGAAGATGCTCAAGAAGGTCGACGATGAATCGGCCGCCGTCCGTCTCGGGATTCTCCTGGTTCTCCGCAAGCTGGAAGATCCGCGCGTGAAGTATTTTCTCGACGATCCCAAGCAGCAGATCCGCTACGAGGCCATCCGCGCCATCAACGATCTCAACTTCGTCACCGCCCTTCCCGATCTGGCAAAACAGATCGAGAAATACACCAAGGCCGATCCGGGCGTCGAGGCGCCACAGGATCATCGCGACCAGATCATCCAGACGCGCCTCATCAACGCCAACTTCCGCTTGGGTGAGCCCGAGAACGCCACCCGCCTTCTCGCCTACGCCGCCAAGAGCGAACTGCCCGCCCTCTGTCGCGAACAGGCCCTCAAAGCGATCGCCGAATGGCCCGAACCGACGGTCGTCGATCCCACCGTGGGAATCTATCGGCCGCTCGATCCCGCCAAGCGGCCGGATATCTCTGAAGCCGTTCAGAAGGGCCTGCCTGAGGTCCTCGGAAACGCCTCCGGCCCGCTGCTTGCCTTGGCCATCGAGGTTGGCCTGCAATACGGAGCCGACGTTCCCAGCGAACTGCTGACCAAGGAACTCACCAAGGACAATGCTGAACTCGGTGTTCGTCTCGAGGCGCTGCACGCGCTGGCCGAACGCAAGGATCCCGCCTTGGAAAATCTCTGGGATTCCCTGCTCGCCGACAAGAATTCGGAACTGCGTGCCGGAGCGGTGAAGGCGCTTCTCCAGGTGCATCCGGAACGCGGAATCGACGCGGCGCTGGCGTTGGCGGATTCGAACAATCTCCGCGATCTCCAGAACGCCTACCGCCTTCTTGCGGATCAGTCGGACGAGAGAGTTGCGAAGCTGTTTGTCGATCGGCTCGACCAGTTGAACGCCGGCAAGAGCAAACCGGGCGCGGCGCTCGACCTGATTGAGGCGACTTCGGAAAGGAAGGAAGCGGCGATCCAGGAAAAACTCACCGCCTACCAGACCTCACTCGATGCCGCCGATCCCCTGGCCGCCTTCCGAATCTGCCTCGACGGCGGTGATCCGAAGGTCGGCGAGAATATCTTCCTGACCAGTGCCGCCGGCCAGTGTTCCAAGTGTCACAAGGTTGGCGGCACCGGTGCCGAAGCCGGTCCCGACCTGAAAGGGGTCGCCGGCCGTGGCGATCAGGAATACCTCCTGCAGTCGCTCATCCAGCCCAGCGCGGTGGTGGTTCCCGGTTACGGGGTGACGCTGGTGACGTTGAAAAGCGGGGAGAGCACCGGCGGCGCGTTGCTGAGTGAAGATGATGCCTCCATCACCCTGAAAATGCCGGACCCGGAGAATGCGGGACAATTGATCGAGAAGAAGATCGCCAAGTCGGACATCTCCGATCGCCAACCGCCCATCTCCGCCATGCCCCCGATGGGCATCCTGCTCAACAAGCGCGAGGTGCGCGATGTGGTGGCGTTTTTGAAGAGTTTGAAGAAGTAGCCAGCGCAGCCATGGAGCGCGGTCAGCGACCGCGCCTACAAGGTTGCTTGCCCAATTACCTCCGATGCCAGTGGACGCCTTTCGTTGTAGGCGCGGTCGCTGACCGCGCTATTCCGATTTCGAAAAAGGCCTGAAAAATCGCAAAGTAACGAAGAACCGGAACACCGGAAACTGCGACGGTTCCATCAAACTTGGCAACCACAGCCGATCTATTTCATCACCACCTGTACCCACGAACGTCGGAAGATCCTCAATGTCGCCGCAATCCACGAAATTCTCGCTGATGAATGGCGTGCCGCCCGGGAACGTCACGGCTGGTCAGTCGGACGCTACGTCGTGATGCCCGATCATGTGCATTTCTTTTGCCGTCCGGCAATACGAGCCACGAAATCGTTGAGCCAATTCGTTGCGGCCTGGAAACAATGGACGAGCAAACGGATCACCAAATCCCTCCGTCTTTCACCGCCAATCTGGCAGAAAATGTTTTTCGATCATGTCCTGCGCCATTCCGAGAGCTATGACGAGAAATGGGAATACGTCTTCCGAAATCCGGTGCGGCACGGATACGTGAATGATCCTCGTGATTGGCCATGGGCGGGTAAGATCGATGACATGATTTGGTAGCCCCCCAATTTCAATCGAATCATCGAAGCACAGCGCGGTCAGCGACCGCGCCTACAAAAAGGCGTTCGATTGAACCAAAGTGGAGGCGGCGGGTGTAGGCGCGGTCGCTGACCGCGCATCAGGCTTGGCTCAAGTCCGCACCACGACAATCCGCGATCCTTCGTGTTTCACCACTTTCAGGGGCGTGCCTTTCTCGATGAACTCACCGTCGGAAATGATGTCGAGGTGGCGCACTCCGAAGCTGCCCTTTCCGGCTGGCCGCAGGTCCGTGGAGGCGACGCCGGTCAAACCCACGTATGTCATCGGCTTGGACTCGCTTTCAGCCGCACCTTCCTCCCCCCCCTCTTCCATCGGAATCGACGCGCCGCCGGCGATGGATTCCTTGAGGATCATCCAACTGCCCGCCCTCGACTCGGGCAAAAATCGCATCGCCAACAGGATCAGCGCCACCGCCCCGATCAATCCCAGCGCCATGGTGGTGGCGGCACCTCCCAGGATGGCGCCCCAAGAATCCGCTCCCGGAAGTCCCTTCCACGTGTATTCGAAATCGACCCGGTCGACCATGGCCATGGCGATCGAAGTCAGCACCAACACGGCCCCCACCACCCCCGGAATCACCGTCCCCGGTAGCACGAAGATCTCGACCCCGATCAACAACAACCCGATCACCAACAACACGGCCAATTCGTAGCCCGCCAGGTTCCCGGCGGCGTAGTTCCCGAAGAAAAACAGGCCGAAGGCCAGCAGCGAAATCACGCCGGGAACGCCAAATCCCGGCGCGTTGATTTCCGTATAGGCACCAGCGACTCCCAGGATGATCAGGAGAAAGGAAAACTTCTGCACCCACTCCGCAAAGGCCTCCATGCCGGTCGGCTCCACATCGAAGCGCTCTCCTTTCAGCCCCTCGCGCTCGATGATTTCCTCCACTGTCCGGGCGATTCCCTTCGCCAACACCGGACGACCATCGAGCACTTCGGTGGCCTCGTTGGCATTGAGATTCAGCACCGTCCCCGCCTTGGAAACCGTCACCCCATCGATGATGACCTCTTTGTCCTTGTTGACGAAAGCCTCGGCCACATCGGGATTGTGACCTTTCAACTCGGCCACGTTCCTGACCGTCGAGATCATCATCTGATCGACCTTTTGCTGCATGCTCTCGCCGAGATCGCCTCCGGTGCCGGAGACGACCAGCGCCGAACCGATGTTGCTCGCGGGATACATGTAAATCGTATCCGTGGAGACGGCGATCAGGGATCCGGCCGAGACGGCGTTCGGGTTCACGAAGGTGATCGTTGGAAATGGGGTCTCGGCGAGGCTCTTCATCATCAGCTCCGCCGTCTGCCAGGCGGCGCCGCCAGGCGTGTTCATGTCGATGATCAGGCCCGACGCTTTCTCCAGGGCGGCTTTCTTGATGGCACGCTCCATGAACTCGAAGCGGGCCGGAATGATCAGATCTTCCTGCCGAATCGGAAGCACCAGGATCTTTCCGGCGTAGGAAACCTTGTCCCGGCGCGAAAAGAGAGCCGCATCTGATTCCGACTCATCCGCATCGGTCGCACTCTCCGTCAGCGGCGTGCTGTCGCGAGCGGGTTTCGACAGATCCCGGAAATAAGTCTCCGGTGTGGTCTCGATTTTTTCCCCCTTGAGTCCCTCCGCCTTGATGAGTTCTTCGATGGAACCGACGATGCCTTTTCCGAGCAAGGGTTTCCCCTCGTATTCCTCCACCGCCTCGTCAGCGGTCAGAGTCAGGATGCTGCCCTTCGGCGAAATCACCTTCTTCCCGCGTTTGAGTTCGAAATCGCTATCGATGAAGGCTTTCACGACGTCGGGATCGTGGCCCTTCAACTTGGCGAGACTGCGGGCTCGCGCTTCCAGCACCGATAGTTGCTGGGCATAGTCGCGCTTGAAAGCTTCCTCGGAGATTTCGGCGTCACCATTTTCCAGGTTCGGCGCCGCGCCCCCGATGACCCCGGCGGGTGCGAAGTAGATCGTGTCGGTCCCGATCGCCAGCACCGCGCCGGATGAGAGCGCCGACGGGTTCACATAGGCATAGGTGGGCGCCTGGATCTGCGGAATTTCCTCGAGCAGGCGACGTTGCGTCTCCCACGGCGAAGCGCCCGTCACATTGAGGTCGAAAACAATGGCCGAAGCCTGGTTCGCACCGTTCAAGAGGTCGCGGAGATGCTTGAAGCGGCGTCCGTCCGCCAGATCCTCGCCATCGATCCGGACCACCACCACTTTCCCAACAAGCGAGGAACCACCATCGTTCTGTTCGGCCGACTCCGGCTCGGTCAGGGCCAATCCGGCAAAACCCGCGAAAATCGAAACAGCGGCGAATCCCAGACGGAAACGAGTGGCGGTTGAAGGGCGCATGGATCAATCTTAAGGAGAATACGCCACCGGTTCAAAACAAAGCCGTCAGCCCAGAGCCGATTTTTTCCACCTCCCCGAACCACCCGAGATGGGACAGATTCCCCGAGAAACGATCGAACGCATCATCGACGAGACCGACATCGTCGAGGTCGTGAGTTCGTACTTTCCGCTCAAACGGGCGGGAAGCCGCTTCGTGGCGCTCTGCCCCTTTCACAACGAGAAGTCGCCCAGCTTCGGGGTCAATCCGCAGCGCCAGATTTTTCACTGCTTCGGCTGTGGCGAGGGAGGCGACGTGATCGGATTCGTCCAGAAGTACGAGAACCTGCCCTTCGTCGACGCGGTGAAAAAACTGGCCGATCGGGCAGGAATTCCCATCATCGAGCAGGCCTTCGACGCCAAGGAGGAAGCCGGTCGACGCCACCGGCGGGAACTCCAGACGGTCATGAGCCGGGCGACCGAGTGGTATCACCGCATGCTGCTCCGCGCTCCGGTCGCCCAAGCGGCACGCGACTATCTCAAAGGACGAGGCATCGGTATCGAGATCGCGAAACGTTGGCAGCTCGGCTACGCCCCGGAGGATTCGAATGCCCTCATGAAATGGGGACGCGAAAACTCCTACTCCGTCGCGCAACTGGTGGACTGCGGGCTGGCCCAGTGGCGCGAGGAGAGCAATCCGAGCCGGGGCGCCTACGCCCGTTTCCGCCACCGGCTCATGTTTCCGGTGGCCAACGATTTCGGCGATGTCATCGCCTTCAGTGGACGCGTGCTCAGTGCCGATCAGGGCGGCGGCAAATACGTGAATTCCCCCGAGACATCGCTGTTCAGCAAGAGCAGGACGGTCTTCGGGCTCGACAAGAGCAAGCGGGCCATCGTTCGGGAAAACCGGGTCATCGTGGTCGAGGGCCAGATCGACATGATCAGCGTTTTCGAGGCGGAAATCGAGAACGTGGTCGGGCAACTGGGCACGGCCCTGACCGATCAACACGCCCGCCTGCTGAAACGGCAGGTCGGTGAAAGCGGTGAAGCGGTGCTGTGTTTCGATTCCGACGCCGCCGGCTATAACGCCACGGTAAAGGGCTTCAGCGTTCTCGCCGGCGAGGGCGTCCTCGTTCGCGTCGCCAGCCTGCCGCAGGGCGAGGATCCCGATTCGTATCTCAAGAAGAACGGTGCCGAGGCATTTCAAAAAATCATCGAAGGAGCGCCCGAGTTTTTCGATTACCTGATCGATACCATCGGATCAACCCGGAATCTCGATTCGCTCCGGGACCGAATCGCCTTCGTTCGAGAGCTGGCCGAGCACATCGCCCTGGTGAAGGACAAGATGCTCCAGGATTCCCTGATCAACCGGATCACCACTCGGCTCGGTGTCGGCGAGACCGACGTGCGTCGCCTCGTGGCCGAGGCGAAATCGGCCGCCGACCGAGCGGAACGTGGACATCAGCGACGCGAAGCGGCGGAAGCACGTCGCCATGACGGAAAGGGCGATCCCACGAAACCGGGTAAACCGTCGGGCACCCCCGGTGCGACTCAACAGGGTCAGGTCGGCGACCTGACCCTGTCAAATCGCACCGTCCGGCTGCTCTGCCAATTGCTGCTGAACGATGCCCCCACCCGGGCCCGGCTCACCCGGCAACCGCCGCCGGCCTTTCTTCGCGATCTACCGGGCACGGAACTCCTGACCCGCCTTTGGCTGGCCGAATTCGATCCTTCATCCAACGCCAGTGTCGCCGCCTTCACCTCGACACTCGATCCGGCCGAGCAGCGAGCGGTCGCCCGGCTGCGCGAGGAGAGCCTGCCGCCCATCGAAGAGGGCTTTGTTGACGATTGCCTGCGATCGCTCCACCGGCAGGCGCTGCAGAATCGAATCCGCGGGGTAAAGGCCCGCCTGAACGATCGCCAGCTGTCTCCAGAGCGTCTCGCCGCCCTTTCACAAGAACTCCTTGACCTCACCAAGCAGCTCAACGATATTCCGCCCCTTGCTCCTTGAGAGCACAGCGAATTCGCGACCGGGATCACCCTTTCCTCCCTCTCTATTCCGCGCAGACCCATGGCCGCCAGAGGACGCTCCTCAACTCGAAAAAACGGGAAAAAAGCCCCGGGCAAACGTCGTCAATCAGCGAACAACGTGATGGCGAATTCGGAGCCCAACGGTACGAAGACCGTCGCCAAACCGGCCGAGGAAAAAAACGGCAATGGTTCCGGTTCCCGCATCGATGCCAATCCGGCGTTGCAGGAAAAACTGCGCGAACTGATCAAGCTGGCGAAGGAGCAGGATTACCTGACCTACGACGACATCAACGAGGCGCTGCCCGAAGAAGCGACCGATCCTGAAGTGCTCGAGGAAGTGATCGAGCGTCTCCGCTTGATGGAGTTCGACATCATCGACGCGTCGGATGTCGATCGCCTGAAATCGCCGATCGTGAAGGCGAAGGAGGAGGAATCCAATGGCGACTCCTCAGACTCGGTTTCCAGTTCGGAACGCGACGCCAAGCTCGACATTCTCGACGATCCCGTCCGGATGTACTTGAAGCAGATGGGCCAGGTGCCTCTGCTGACCCGCGAGGAAGAAGTCGCGATCTCGAAACGGATCGAGAAAGCCGAAACGATGGTACAGAAAATCATCGCCCAGTTCGGCTTCATCGCGGGCGCCTACTTGTCGCTCGCGGAACGGCTCGAGCAGGGCAAGGAGCGCTTTGACCGTGTGATCATCGACAAGAAGATCGAGAATCGCGATCGCTACCTGCGCGGCTTGGAAAAACTGCGTGCCCAGGTCCAGGAAAGTCACGACACCCTTTCCGGGCTCTACGAAGACTTGCGGAAAAAGAATCAACCCAGGCGGAAAGCCAAGGAGAAGGCTTGGGAAAAGACTCATCAGACACTGCAGCGGAGTTACAGCCGTTTTTATTTCAAGCAGAAGGTGACCGAGGATTTCGTGGAAATCGCGGAAAGCTACTCCAAGCAGAGCGCCGAGATCCGCGACCGTGCCAAGCGCGCCCGGGCGACGAAAACCAAGGCCGAGGCGACTCGTGCCCGCACCGCTTTCGAAAAAGTGGTCTGGATGTCCCAGGACGATTTCGACGCGACTTTCGAAGACCTTTCCCAATGGCTCGAAGAAGCCCGCAAGGCCAAGGATGAAATGGTCGAAGCCAACCTCCGGCTGGTCATTTCCATCGCCAAGAAATACACCAACCGGGGTCTCTCCTTCCTCGACCTGATTCAGGAAGGCAACATGGGCCTGATGAAGGCGGTGGAAAAATTCGAATACAAGCGCGGCTACAAGTTTTCCACCTATGCCACGTGGTGGATCCGCCAGGCCATCACCCGCTCCATCGCCGACCAGGCGCGCACCATCCGCATTCCGGTGCACATGATCGAGACGATCAACAAGCTGATGCGGGTGCAGAAGCAGCTGGTTCAGGAATACGGCCGCGAACCGAGTCCTGAGGAGATTGCGGAGGAGATTCATCTCCCCGTCCAACGCGTTCGTGCGGTGCTGAAAATGGCGCAACAGCCGATCTCGCTGCAGGCTCCGGTCGGAGACAGCGACGAGACTTCGTTCGGCGATTTCATCGAGGACAAGGCGGCCGAGGATCCGAGCGACACAACGTCGATGAATCTGCTCAAGGACAAGATCAAGGATGTCCTCGACACGCTCACCGAGCGGGAACGCGCCGTATTGGAGCAACGGTTTGGCCTGGTCGACGGCTACAGCCGGACCCTCGAAGAGGTCGGTAAACAGTTTCAGGTCACCCGGGAGCGCATCCGCCAGATCGAAGCGAAGGCGCTGCGGAAGATGCGGCACCCCACCCGAATTCGCCAGTTGGAGGGATTCCTGGAAATGCCCCAGATCTGATTCCGGTTCTCCGGATCGGAAAAATGGTGAAATTCGGGAAACCTTTCCGGTGTCGGAGGGTTGAATCGTTCGAACCGGCCACTGAATCTGTGGCCTTCCCGCCATGAACACGCCCGAAGAAGAAAAGAACGATCCGGTCTGGGACCTCTTGAAGGAATCGCGCCCGGTGAAGCCGAGCGCCTTCTTTTCCCGTAATGTGATCCGGGAGGTTCGCCGGTTGGAGTCCGAAAAACCGGCCAATGCGTTGCTCGCCTGCGGAGCCTGGTTGAAGCGCCAGTTTATCGAGACGCCGGCGATTTCGCTCGCCACGGCCATGGCGGCGATCGCTCTGATGATCGCACTTCCCCAGTTCGTCGATCATTCAAATCCGGCTTCCTCCGGGTCGACGGTAGCCACGACGGAGACCCTTTCTCCAACCGCGGAATCCGCGACTTCCGACGTGGCGGTGACCGAGTCCGAATACGATCCCGCCAAGGAAATCAGCAATCTGGATTACCTCGGTGAACTGATGGCGGTGACCGACCCTTCCCTGCTGGACGACAACGCGCTCGCGGATCTCCTGTTCTGATCATCGAGCGAAGGGGAGCGATTCTTTTTTCCGTTGCGCTGGCGAATCCGGCTCGGCTTCGGATTTGCCGCTGCCGGTATCCGGCTGTATTTTTTCCGATGCGCCACCTCCCCCTCTCGCTGCCGCTCGTTTCTCTCGCCACCGTTCTCATCATCACGGCCTGCACCGTCGTTCCCGATACGGGACGCAAGCAGTTCAATCCGCTGTCACCGGGTGAGGAGGCCCAACTCGGATTGACCGAGTTTGAAAAGATGAAGCGGGACAAACCAGTGTCGCAAAATGCCTCCTTCAACGCCCAGGTCCAGCGGGTCGGCCAACGCCTGGCCCAGGTGATGCCGGTCCCCAACGCGCAATGGGAATTCGTGGTGTTCGAGGATCCGACGCCGAACGCCTTCGCCCTGCCGGGCGGGAAGGTCGGCGTGCATACCGGGCTTTTCCAGATCTCGCAAAACGACGCCGGGCTGGCGGCGGTGATCGGACACGAAGTCGCCCACGTGGTCGCGCGGCATTCCGGCGAGCGCATGGCCCAGGGGGCGCTCACCGCCGGTGTCGCGGCGGTCGCCGGCGAAATGATCCGCCAAAACTCCGACATGGATACGGGCGGACAGATCGCCACCGGCGCCGCCCTGGGAGGAGCGGCACTGCTGCACACCCAGCGTTTTTCGCGCAAACAGGAACTGGAGGCCGATCAATTGGGGGCGCTCTACATGGCGCGAGCCGGGTACGATCCCCGCGAATCGATCGAACTGTGGAAACGCTTCGCCAACTGGCGCGTGCAATCGGGAAACACGAGCAACACGCCGGCGTTCCTGAGCACGCACCCGGTCGACGAGGTTCGCATCTCGGAACTGCAGAATTTCATGCCGAGAGCGCTGGCCGAGTATCGGGGTTGAACCAGCGCGTGGGCGCGGCGTTTGCCCGGGGACTCCACTTCAGGAACCAACCCGATGGAGTTGATTCAACGAGAGAAACGGCAACTCCGACGGGAACTGAGGAGTCGCCTTGGAAAGCTAAGCCAGGCTGAACTCGCCGAAAAGTCGGCGCGCATCTGTGCTCACCTGCGTGCGTTTCTCCCGAATGCCGTCGCCAGCCCCCTGGAGAAACCGAACATCGGCGCCTTCGCCGCGCTCCCCGGTGAAGCGGACCTGATGCCGCTGATGGAAGCCGATCCACCGATGGCACGATGGTGTTTTCCCCTCGTCCAGAACGAGGGAATGCAATTCCATGCCGTTCTCTCGGCGAGCAATCTCATCGAAGGGAGCTACGGGATACGCGAACCCGATCCGGCTTCCGTCGACTGTGCGATCATTCCCATCGAAAAGATCGACTGCTTCCTCGTTCCCGGTCTCGGCTTTTCCGCGACGAACGGCCAGCGCCTGGGACGGGGCAAGGGATTCTACGACCGCTGTCTCGCCAACGCCCGCGAATCGAGCCCGAGGATAGGCGTTACCTTCGACAGTCAACTCGTCAACGCCCTCCCTTTCGAAGCACACGACCTTCCTGTTCACTTCCTGGTGACCGAATCGGGAATTCGCGAAATCGCAGGTTCCGTGGCCGACCAGTAGTGGTTTTATCAAACGAAAAGAAGGCGGCTACCGAAGCAACCGCCTTCTCCTTCCTGCCCGTCGTGGCTCACTTGGCGCTCACGCCGGTTGGTCCTCCAACCACGGAAATCTTTTTTCAGGCAAGCAGGTCCAATACGGGACGCCCCTTGTGCGCCACCGTAAACGGCCGCTTCGAGGGGCTGAAAAGCACCTGATCGAGCGGCATTCCCAGCCCGTAGGCGATGGTGGCATTGAAATCCGGAATCTTGACCGGGTTTTCCTCCACGTTTTCGCCACCGGCGTCGGTCTTGCCCCACACGATGCCGCCTTTGATGCCGCCGCCCATGACCACGGAACTGAATGCTTTCGGGTAATGGTCGCGACCGGCGTTCTGATTGATCCGAGGGGTGCGACCGAATTCCGTGGTCAACACCACCATGGTATCCTGAAGCTTGCCGCGCCGCTCGAGATCGGAAAGCAAGGCGGAAACGGCCTGGTCCAGGATGGCGCACTTGTCCGGCGCGCTGACGAACACGTTGTTGTGCATGTCCCAGCCGCCGAAGCTGACCTCGACCGCGCGAACGTCGTGCTCGATGAGCCGCCGCGCCAGGAGACAGCCCTGACCGAAGGAATCCTCGCCATAGGCTTCGCGAGTGGCCTCGTCTTCCTGCTTCAGGTCGAACACCTGCAGGTCGCGGCTGGTCATGATGCGGACGGCGTCGTCGTACATCTGGGTGTAGGCGCGCACCTTCTTGAGATCGTACTGCCGATGGAAATCCGCGTCGAATTCCCGCGCCAGATCGAGACGACGGGAGAAGGTCTCCTCGTCCATGCCCCGGCGCTTGGAATTCCGGAGACCGGAGTTGGGATCATTGATGGTGAGCGGCTCAAACTGGGGCTCGAAGAACCCTCCGCCTCCATTGATCCGGCTGTCACCACCCACGAAGACCGATCCGGGAAGGTTCGGATTGAGGCGGCCCTTGTATTTCAGCAACCAGGCGCCCAATCCGGGATGGCGGATGGTGGCGCGCTGATCGTAGCTGGTGTGCATCAGGTAGTTGCCCTGCTGGTGAGCCCCGGCGGTCGAGGTCAGGGAACGCAGGATGGCCATCTTGTCGGCGTGCTGAGCCAGGCCGGGGAGGTATTCCGAGATCTGGATTCCGTCAACGTTGGTCCGGATCGCCTTGGTGGGGCCCTGGTTTTCGTGACCCGGCTTGGGATCGAAAGTATCCAGATGGGTCATCCCGCCCCCCATGTAGAGATAGATCAGGTGCTTCGCGGCCCCGACCCGGTCGGGCAAACCGAGGTTGGGTCCCAGAGCTGCCTGCGACCGTGAAGTGATACCGAGGGCACCGACCCCGAGGAAGGTCTTGGCCGTGGTCTCCATGAAGCGGCGGCGGGAGAATTCGTCAGCGCGGAAGGCGGATTTCATGATGATGCTTGGTTTGGCTGGATAGGAACAGAGAGAGTGTGAATTTCAGGAAGGAAACAACGAAACGACTACTACTGAACGAAAAGGAATTGCTGAGTATTGAGGAGTGCCCAGACAACCCCTTCGTAGGCATCTTCCCCGTTTTCCGTGATTTCCTTCTTCACGATTTCCATTTCATGGTCGGTGGGCTCACGGGTCAGCATGGCCTGGAACATCATCCGGGTCTTTTCCTCGGGGGTCGAGGCTTCGTTGAGTCGTTTCCCGAAGACGGCGAACTTGTTCGTCAATGCCTCCACCATCGATCCGTTGAGGAGGTTCAACGCCTGGGGCACGGAGGCGTAGTCGGAAGCGTTCTCGATCACTTCGCGATCGGACTGGCCGAACTCGCGCAGGAAATGACCGCGACGGGCCGGGGACTCGAGTTCCGATGCCCGGGCCATCTGCGAGATCAGGCTCCGATAGGTTTTCAGGTCGTTGGATTGCTGCGCCTTCCAGTTCTTGAGTTCCTGGCGATCGAGACCCGCCGGCGCCTCTGGCATGTCGGGCGTCGGCAAATTGGTGAGGACCGCCTTCTGCAGTTTCCGGCGCTCTTTTTTGGTCGCTCCCTCCATGTTCATCGCCGCGGCGGCATCCATGGTCATCTCGCTCATGCCCATCGCGGCCAGGAGGTCGCTGCCGTCCACCTTTTCACCGGTGTGTTGGTAGCCGATCTTCGCGACCGCCTGGTTCATCTCGCGCTGAAGATCGCGCAATTCCTCACGGGCCTTCTGATAACGATCGTTGTCCTCGGCTTCGCGGGCTTCGTAAAGGCTCTTCCGAACTTCCTCCTGCTTGTCCATGTTCGACTCCAGCGCCTCGCCGAGTTCCTTCACCATGGCGACATATTCGTCCTGGGACCGCCCCTCGAGGGATTCATAAATCTGACGAACCCGTTCCACACTGGCAAGCTGTCCCTTCAGGCGCGGGCGATAGCTGTCCGCTTCTGGCAGGGCCAGGGCGACGATGGAATCCCAGATCTGCTCGGCAGACATCCGGCGCAGCACCGGACCGGCGAAATAGTAGGGCGCGCCCATCTCAATCTCACGACTGTCGGCCGCCCTCTGGTAGGTCTTGGTATTGTAGAGGACCTGCAGATAGCTCTTCATGTCGTAGTCGAAGCCACGCATCAGATCCTCGAGATAGGCGAGCAGTTCCGGATTGGAAACGACCGTCTGATCCGTCAGTTCATCGACCGGCTCAAAAATCCCCATGCCGAAGACCCGTTTCCAGAGCCGGTTCGCGATCACCTTGGTGAAGGTGGGATTCTCGGGCGAGGTCATCCATTTCGCGTAGGCGTCGATGGCGCTGCCGTCGATGTGTTCGAGATCGATCTCTTCGCCAAACATCGTGCCGGCCGTGACGGCATCGAAGGGCTTGGCATCGGAATACTTGTAGTCGTGCGGAAGCTTGAGGGTCTTTTCCCGCTCACCGACGGCAATGTAGCGGATCGGCTTGTAGAGTTCGTTCGTGGCATTCCGCATGGCGCGGGACTCGTGATCGTAGCTCTGGTAGGCATCGATCGATCGCTTGCCCATGGTGCGGAATTCCTCGTCCGTCATCTTGTAGCGATCCAGGTAACGCTGATAGTTGTCACTATCGGTGTAGCGGTCCAGTTGCTCCTCGTTGCGGATCTGCGGGAAATCCTTCACTCCCAACGCTTCCTGGAAGAAGTCATTCCGGTCCTGGCGCTGCCATTTGCTCAAAGCGTCCCGATTCGGCGAATCGTAGCGGTTGGCCTCCATCCCGTAGCTGAACGCCGCCATCTTGAAGTAATCCATCTGCGTCCACTTATCGAACGGGTGATTGTGGCACTGGGCGCACTCGAGTCGGGTTCCCAGGAAAATGCGAACCGTGTTCGACATGTTGTCGAGCGGCATGCCACGGTCGCGCTGATAGTAGCCCACCGCGCCGTTGTCCCAGATCAATCCACGCGCGCTGACCAGATCGAAAACGACCTCGTCGTAGGGCCGGTTGTCGCGCAGGGCGCGCTTGATCCAGAGCTGATAGGCGGCCTCGGCCTGCGAAGCGCCGGTGCCGAGTCCGGAATTGATTCGCAGAACGTCGGCCCAGAAATTGTAGGCGTGGCTGACGTAGGCTTCGCTGTGAAGCAGATCCTCGATGAGGCGCTCCCGCTTCTGTTCGTAGGTCGAGCTCTGAAACGCTTCCGCCTCCTCGATGGTGGGAATCCGGCCCGCGATGTCCAGATAGGCCCTCCGCAGGAACGTCGCGTCATCAACGGCCGCATTGGGTTTCATCCCCTGTTCCTTCAATCCCTTCTCCACGAGTTCATCGATTCGGGCGGCGGCCTTCCTCAGATCGGGTGTGGGAACGGAGTCCTTCGCGGCGAAACTGACGACGGGCAGAGAAATGAATGCGGCGACGAGGCCGAGAGTGAGCGGCTTCATGAGAGGCGATGACGGGTTGCTGAGAGGAGAGAGAGAATGCCAGACCTCCGCGCGCGGGCGAGATGGCTGACAGAGGAGTATAACCGCACCCGCCTCAGCCGTTACAGATCAAAGTCCTGGCGACCCGCGCGTGATCGCGCCATCGGGAATTCCTCTCAGGCTCACTCAAAGCGCTCCGGATACATCCGTCGCACGCTGTTTCCCGACGCTTCGCATATTCCCCGTTCGGTGATCAATCCGGTGACCAGTCGGGCCGGAGTGACGTCGAACGCGAAGTTCGCCGTGACGCTACCATCCGGAGTCAGCCGCACCTCTCTTTCTTCGCCGGATTCGTCATGAAATCCGGACAGGTGGCTCACCTCCTCCCCTCCCCGCTCTTCGATGGGAATCTGGCGAACGCCGTTTTCGATCTCCCAATCAAAGGTCGATGACGGGAGAGCGACATAGAACGGCACCTGATTGTCCCGCGCCGCCAGCGCCTTCAAATAGGTGCCGATCTTGTTGGCCACGTCTCCGGTCCAGGTGGTGCGATCCGTTCCCGTGATGACCAGGTCCACCCGCCCGTGCTGCATCAGATGCCCGCCCACATTGTCCGCGATGACCGTGTGCGGCACGCCCTCCTGCCCGAGTTCCCAGGCTGTCAGCCGGGCTCCCTGGTTTCGCGGGCGGGTTTCGTCGACCCAGACATGCACAGGAATACCCGCCGCGTGCGCCGCGTAAATCGGACTGGTCGCGGAACCGTGATCGACGAAGGCCAGCCAACCCGCATTGCAGTGCGTCAGAATGTTGACCGGTTCTCCCTCGGCCTTTGCGGCGTGCAGATTCCGGATGATTTCCAAACCGTGCTCACCGATCGCCCGACAGGCTTCCGCATCCTCGTCCGCGATGGCCCGCGCCGTCGACTCGGCGATGTCGAGTTTTTCGCCCGCCCAGGAAGTCCCGGACATCGCGGCGAGCTGGCGATCGACCGCCCAACGCAGATTCACCGCCGTGGGTCGCGTCGCGATCAATTGCACGGCACGCCGGTTCACGATTTCATCAAAGTCGCCACCCGCGCTGGCTTCCAATGCCGCCAGGTACATTCCATAGCCGGCCGTGGCGCCGATGCAGCCCGCTCCCCGCACGTGCATGTCGCGAATCGCCGTCGCCACCTCATCGACCGAACGCAGGTCCTCGATCTCAAAGGCGAAAGGCAGCTTCCTTTGATCGATGATTCGGACCGTTCCCGGTTCCGTTCCAAGCCAGACCGTGCGGTAGTGAGTGCCGTTGACGTGCATGAGCGATGGTTCCTATTCCGCCGAACCCCAGAGACGGGGCATCCGGAAAAAAATCAAGTCGCCTCAGAGGCCTGAACCACCACCCGCGCCAAATCCAACCAATTGCAGATACCAATGCAGGAACGCCTCGCCCATGAAGATCCAGAGAATTGCCCCCAGCGCCAGGTACGGCCCGAATGGCAAAGGGCGCGACCATTCCTCGCGCGCCACCAGTTTCTGCAAAAGCCCGACGATCGCTCCGATGATCGACGCCGCGAAGACGGTGAACAAAACCGCTACCCAACCGAGAAAAGCCCCGATCATGGCGATGAACTTCACGTCGCCAAATCCCATTGCCTCGCGGGGCACCGTCGCCCGGACGCATTTGCCGGAAATCGATTTCACGTTCTCCAGAGAATGCTCCTCGCCATCGATGTTGATCGTTTCACCCTGAATGGTGATCATCTTCGCTTCGCGAGTTTCTCCGTTCAGGGTCACCTCGGTCCCCTCCAGCACGAGCCGATCCGAAGGCCGGTAGAAAACGTCCTCCCAAGCCATCTCCTCATCCCCGATCTTGATCACCGGATTCTCTTCCGGAACGGGTTGGGAAACGCTCCAGTCCGTGGGCTCATCGAACGCGAACTTGATCCGCCCGAAAGCCAGTTTTCCCAGATTGACCACCGCCCAGAGCAGACCGAAACCGGCCGCCGCGCCGACGACCCCCATCCACAGTCCGTGAAGGTGGCTTTTTTCGGCATGCAGCTCCGGCAAGGAAACGCTGGCGATCAATCCCACGACCAGGCCGCCGATCGTGATCGAGTCGGGAATGATGAAGTGATCGAAATCGATGAAGGTCGCCGAAACCAGCAGGGCCAGCAGGATCCAGATCGAAAGCACCACCCCGAATCCGCGGAACAGGTAGAGCGGATCCGAGTCCGCGCCCGCATCGGCCGGGAAGAACGCTTTCCAAGCGGCCAGGAACAGCAATGCCGTGAGCAGCTCGACGATGAAATAGCGGACCGAGATCGGAGTGTGGCACCACTTGCATTTCCCACGCAACATCAGCCAGGTGAACAGCGGAATGTTCAACCAGGCCGGGATCTGGGTCTTGCAGTTCGGACAGAACGAACGCTTCGGCTCGTTGACGCTCAGGCCCAACGGCACCCGGTAGATCACCACGTTCAAAAACGAACCGACGCAGGCACCGATCACGAAGGCCGTGATGGGCATCGCCACCGAAAAGAACATTTCAAAAGTCATCGAGCGACGGGGAAAGAGAGGACCGTTGGGATTTGCCACGCAGCCCGGCCCGGATTACATCCAGAACGACCACAGGCGACGCGCGCGCCAAGGTCGTTCAATTTTTCTAAAATGTCCATAATTTCTGATAAATGAAGTCCGCATCGTTTCAGGTATCGGAATCGTCCCTCTCCCGGCGGTCACTCCTGAAATTCGGAGGTGTCCTGGCGATTTCCGGACTCACCGGTTGCGCCACGGACCCGAACTCCGATTTCGATCGGGATTCCTCCGTCATCGTCGCAGCCAAAAAGTTCGGACTCATCCACGTGCCAGCGGAAATCCCGTCGATCAAAATCGATCTGCGCTACCGCACCCGCCACAACGCCACCGGCAAGCCCCTCTATCCCCAGGACATGCCCTGCCTGCTTCACCGCTCCGCCGTCGACAAGGTCGCCGTGGCCCAGCGTATCCTGCGCCGCAAGGGATACGGGCTCAAGATCCTCGATGCCTGGCGCCCCCCGGAATCCCATCGCGCCCTGTGGAATGCCGTCCGCGACCCGCGCTGGGTTGTGCCGCCGTCTGATGGTCTGTCCATGCATTGCTACGGACTGGCGGTCGACGTGACACTCGTCGATCTGAATGGGGTCGAACAGCGCATGCCCTCGGCCTACGACGAGTTCTCTGAACGGGCGAAACGCGACTACGCAGGCCCCGACCTGGAAATCCGCAAGAATCTCGCCGTGCTTCAGGACGCAATGGAACGCGCCGGCTTCCGCTCCATTCCGGACGAATGGTGGCATTTCGACATCCCAGGCCAGACCCGCGCCTATCGCGTCAACGCCTCCACACTCGGTCTGAAACTGCCGCAGTGAGTGGCACTTAACAGGGTAGATTCGGCGACCATACCCTGTTGGTTTTGCCACTTCCCGAGTCGCGAAAGGGCGGTCCACCGAACGACCCGGGGTTTGCGATCCTGTTTTCCCCGGACGAAAAAGCCATTCCCTTTCCGCCGTTTTTTTCTGATGCTCGGGCGCGATGGGGAAGCGCCGATCACTGCTGTGGCCGCCGATACTCGGGCTGATTTGCCTGGGTAGCGGCAGCGCCGCCGCCAATGGTCCGGCGAGATCCAAGCCGTCGATCGCGGCGGTCCGGGTCGAAAAGGGACCGGTCGTCGATGGGAAACTCGATGATCCCGTCTGGGCGAAGGCGCCCGCCGGAGGGCCGTTGACGCAGTATCTGCCCGCCCAGAATGCGCCCATGTCGGAACGCACGGAGTTCCGGATCGTGTTCGACGACGAAAATATCTACCTCGGCGTGTGGTGCTATGACTCGGAACCGGACAAGATCGTCGCCCGGCTGATGAAGCGCGAGGGCTCTCTCTGGTTGGACGACAATATTATTTTCGTCTTCGATCCCTTTCACGATTTTCGCAACGGCTACGTCTTTTTCGTCAATCCCAACGGTGCGCGGCGGGACGGACTGGTCAGCAACAGTTCGCTCGAAAACCACGACTGGGACGGCATCTGGACGGCCCGCGCCACCATCGACGAGGAGGGCTGGAAAATGGAGGCCGCCATCCCGTTCAAGACGCTCAGCCTGGACCCCGACCAATCGACCTGGGGCTTCAACCTCCAGCGCACGATTCAGCGGCGGGCCGAGATGGGACGCTGGTCGGCGGCTGAACCGCAATTCCAGACCGGGAATATTTCCGTGGCGGGAAACCTGACCGGTCTCGTGAATCTGCCGCAAAACGCGGGCCTGGAATTCCGGCCCTATGTCGTGGCGCGAGCCGGCACAAAGGACGACACCTTTTTCGACGAATCCGATTTCGGCGGGGATTTTCGCTACCGGATCACCCCCTTCCTGTCCAGCACCCTGAGCTACCACACCGACTTCGCGGAGACGGAGGTGGATACCCGGCAGCTCAATTTCACGCGGTTCCCGCTCTTCTTTCCGGAGAAACGCCACTTTTTCCTCGAGGACAGCGGCGTTTTCAATTTCGCCGGACTCCAGTCATACGATCTGCTCCCCTTTTTCAGCCGCCGCATCGGACTGAGCGACACGGGCGAAGTGGTCCCGCTCCTCGGCGCGGCGAAAGTGGCCGGACAGGTGGGGCCCTACGAGGTGGGATTCATCGACGCCTACCTGGAGGAACACGGCGACATCGCCGCGAAGAATGTTTTCGCCGGGCGTATTTCCCGGGACATTTTCAAGCAGTCGTCGGCGGGACTGATCTTCACCGGCGGCGATCCCAACTCGGCGAACGACAACACCCTGATCGGCTCGGATTTTCGGTTTCGAACCACGGAATTTCGCGGCGACAAAACGCTGGAGGCGAATCTCTACGTGCTTGGCAACCAGGTGGAAACGGAAAGCGATTCCGAATTCAAACCCGCCTGGGGAGTCGGCCTGGACTACCCGAACGACCTCTTCAACGCAAATGCCCGCGTCTACGAGATCGCGAGGGATTTCCATCCCTCCCTGGGATTCGTCCCGCGGACCGATGTGCGCGCCTGGAAGAGCAACTGGAGCGTCCGTCCCCGCCCCGCGGCCATCGACAGCATCCGCCAGTTTCGATTCACCTACGGAAACGAAATCTACACCGACCTGTCCGACAACCTGGAGACCTCGACGCACTGGTTCATGCCGCTGTTCATCGATTTCACGAGTTCGGACACGCTTTCCTTTTTCGTGAACCGGCAATTCGACGCCCCGATCGAACCTTTCATCGTCGGCGGCGAGGTCGCGATCCCTTCCGGAGAATACCAGTGGACGGAGTATGTGGCCGGCGTGGAACTGGCGCCCCGGCGACTGGTCAGCGGCTACGCGCAAGTCGCGCTGGGAGAATTCTACGACGGCACCCGGCAGCGCTACCTACTTGGTCTCGACATCCTGCCCGGCCGCCATGTGAGTTTCCGGCTCGACTACGATTACAATCTGGTCGATCTGCCGGGTGGCGAATTCGAGACTCATCTCGGCGGCGTGCGGATGGGCTGGCACTTCACGCCCGATCTGCTGTGGTCGCATCTCATTCAATACGACAGCATTTCCGACTCGATCGGCTACCAGGGCCGCATCGAGTGGGAATTTCGTCCCGGTTCCACCGCCTACCTCGTCTACAACCAGAGCTACGAACGGCAGCCCTTCAACCGCTACTTCGCGCCCGGCGACGCCGAGGCGATTTTCAAGCTGGGCATGACCTTCCGGTTTTGAATTCCGGGCGGCTATGATTCGGGCCGTTTTTCGCGACGGATCGGACCTTCATTTCAGGAACCATGAATCTCGGAACAAACAGGGTTGAGTCCGGGACATAACCCTGTTTGGTCGAAGAGAGACTCGCGATTTCTCCCTCACTCCATTCCCACCGATGCGCCGCGCCGCCGAAGAAGTAGTCCAACGATTGCGCAGCCGCGACCACCTCGCGCTGCTGGCGGGCGGCTGCGTACGCGACACGCTGCGGGGCCACGAGCCGAAGGACTACGACATCGCCACGGACGCGACTCCGGAGGAAGTGCTGCGGATTTTTCCGATGGGCAACACCATCGGCGCCCATTTTGGCGTCGTGCTGGTGAAGCAGGGAGAGTTCAGCTTCGAGATCGCGACTTTTCGCGCCGAGGGCGAATACCGTGACGGCCGGCGGCCGGAGAGCGTCACTTTCACGACGCCGGAGGAGGACGCGAAGCGCCGGGATTTTACGATCAACGGGATGTTTTACGATCCGGTGGACGACCGGGTGATCGACTACGTGGGAGGTCAGGCCGACCTGGAAGCAGGGGTGATCCGAGCCATCGGCGATCCGGTGGAACGTTTCAGGGAGGACTACCTGAGAATGCTGCGCGCGGTCCGCTTCGCCACGGTTCTCGACTTTGACATCGAGCAACACACCTGGGCGGCGCTTCAGGTCCGGGCGCCACATGTCATCGAGATCAGCCCGGAGCGGATTCGCGAGGAACTGGACAAGATCTGGCGTTCGCCGCGGCGGGTGAAAGGCTTTGACCTGCTCGTCGACAGCCACCTGATGCAGGCCGTTCTGCCGGAAATCATGAACCTGCAAGGGTGCGAGCAACCGCCCCAGTTTCATCCCGAGGGCGACGTTTTCGTCCACACCCGCATCATGCTCGACCTGCTCCCTCCGGAAGCGAGCCTGCCACTGGTGCTCTCCGTGCTCTTCCACGATATCGGCAAGCCGGACACCTATCACTACGATGCCGAGGCCGATCGCATCCGTTTCAACGGCCACGACAAACTCGGAGCGAACATGGCGGTGCAAATCATGAAGCGCCTCCGCTATCCGAACCACCTCATCGAAGCAGTGGAGGTGGGCGTCGCCAATCACATGGTCTTCAAGGACGTCCAGAAGATGCGCACCGCGAAACTGAAGCGTTTCATGGCCCGTGACACATTCGATGACGAAATGGAACTCCACCGGGTCGACTGCGCCAGCAGCCACGGGATGCTCGACAACTACGAATTCCTCCAGGAAAAGGCGGCCGAATTCGCCGCCGAACCGTTGATTCCTCCCCGCCTCGTGACCGGGCACGACCTGATGCAACTCGGCTGGAAGCCCGGCCCCCGGTTGGGCGAAATCCTCGACGAAATCCAGGACTTGCAGCTGGAAGGAAAACTGACAACTCGGGAAGCGGCCCTCGCTCACCTGAAAAAACTGGTCACTGAAAACTGACAACTCATCACTCCATCAGTTTGCCTTTCTCCCCGCAAATTCTGCGCGCCACTTGCCGCTGTCGGTGACCTGCCCTAGTTTCACGGCCTCATGAGCACCTCGTCGCCCGCCCCCACGGTTCCCACCGCGCATACCGATCCTCTCAACGCCCAGATTCTCTCGGTCTCCGAAGACCTGGTGCCGGGATTCCAGCGTTACCCTTTTCAACATATCGCCGAGAAATCCGGCGTCGAATTGCCCGTTGTCATCGAACGCATCCGGGCCATGCAGGCCGATGGCGTGATTCGCCGTACCCGGCAGACGTTGCTGGCGACCAAGCTGGCCCACGGCGCGCTCTGCGCCTGGAAGGTCGATCCCGACAAACTGGATGCGACCTTCGACTGGATGTTCCGTGAGGATCCGTTCAGCGGCCACGTGGTGACCCGCTCGACCGACCGCGAGATTTCGGGGAGCGACTACAAGCTCTGGACGACGCTCAAGGTGCCGCAGGGCGAGTCGCTGGAAGAACACGGTGAGGCGCTTAAACGGCTCACTGGCGCCCACGATTTCATCCTGATGCCGGCCAAAGGCATCTTTGCCCTCGGGGTTGGCCATGTCCGGCGCCAGACCATGGAGCCCGGCGCGCGCTCGGACGAACCCGCCCAGATGACCACGACCCGCACGGTGGAACTGGAACCGCTGGAGTGGGACGTGCTGCTGGCCCTGAAGGAAGAGCTGACGCTCGATGAGATTTCCGAGAATCCGTGGGAAGGACGAGCCGCCATGGCGGGCGTGGATCTCGAGACATTTTTCAAAATCGCGGAACAACTTGACCAGAAAAAGGTTATCGGCCGTTTTTCGACTTTTCTCGAACACGTCAAACCCACCAAATCGGGCGAACGTGTGACCCGTTTCAACGCGCTTTTCCACTGGAAGGTGCCCGAGGGCATGCAGGAACGCGCCGGGAGTGAGGTCGGACGTCACCTCATCATGACGCATTGTTACTGGCGCGAGGGCGGTCCCCAATTCGGTGGCGTCAACATCATGGGCGTGGTCCACGGTACCGACAAGGATCGTGTGCTGGCGCACAAGGCGGCGATCGACGCTCATCTCGCGGAATGCGATATCCCACTGGAATACACCAATGTGTTCTGGGGCGGGCGCAGCGAGATCAAGCCTTCCGAGATTTCGCCGAAGGTTTATCGCGAGTTCCACGAAAAGTGGGCCGGCAAGGAGAACGTGATCTGATTCACGGTCCATCCCGAAGCGCTCGGTCCGCTTCACCGGAAAAAGCAGGCGTGGTGGCGCGAATCGCTACCATGTCCGGCCTTGTTCGACGTGGGATTCCGTGATTGACTCCCGGGCCTCGAAAGCCGGACGATCGCGGCCCGCCGCTCGGACACGGCCATGTTTTCGTCCCGCAATCCGGTGGCCGGAAATCCGAATTCTCAAATCCCTGTCATGAACTGCCGAAACTACCTCTGCGCGCTCGCGTTTCTCCTCCTGCTCCACGCACCCGCCACCACGTTTTCTCAGGATCAATCCCCGGTGCCCTTCTGGATCTGGCCGCAGGCAAAGATGGGCGAGCACGATGTGGTCTACTTTCGCAAGACTTTTTCCGTTCCGGGGGACCTCAAGCGCGCGCTCCTGGTCGTTTCGGCTGACAATGAAGCGCAGGTCCTGGTCAATGGCGATAAACGGGGATTCAAGAGCGACAATTGGGAGCGGCCGATCATTGAAGACATCACCGACCGCCTCAATGCGGGAGGTGATAATGTGATTGCCGTTCGCGCCGGCAACAAAGGCGGCTCCGCGGGGTTTCTCGCCCAGATCGTTCTGGAAAACCGGGGTGGCGTGAAGACGGCGATCGTTTCCGATGACAGCTGGGAGGCCAGCAACCAGGGCGAGAAAGGCTGGAACGACGTTAACTTTTCGCCCAAAGGCGGACCTTGGAAACCCGCCGTCAAACTCAACGCCGCGGGCACGCCGCCACGTGAAAAGATCTCACCAGCTTTCCTGGCCACGCTTGAGAACTTGCGCGAACCGACCGCCACCCAGGTGGATCACATCAAGCTGGCGGAAGGTTTCCGGGTGGAATTGCTCTACTCCGTTCCCAAGACCGATCAGGGTTCCTGGGTGGCGATGACCCAGGACGACAAGGGACGGCTGATCGTTTCCGACCAATATGGTTCGCTTTATCGACTGACTCCCCCCGCTCTCGGTCAGACGCTTTCCGAAGGGGACGTGGAAAAGATCGATCTCGATATCGGCGGTGCCCAGGGCCTGCTCTACGCCTTCGACAGTCTCTATGCCGTGCTCAACACCAATGAACACGGCGGTCGCGGGCTCTACCGGGTGCGCGACACCGATGGCGACGACAAATTCGATTCGAAGGAACTGCTCCGGAAATTCGAGGAGCAGGGTGGCGAACACGGTCCCCATGCCGTGGTCCTCGGTCCGGACGGAAAATCGATCTATGTCATCATCGGCGACCAGACGCCGGTGACCGAAGTCGACCAGTCACGCGTTCCCAAGGTCTGGGACGAGGACCTGCTGCTCGAACGCCCCTACGGCCGGGGCTTCATGAAAGGTGTCATGGCTCCCGGCGGCTGGATCGCGAAGACCGATCCCGACGGGAAAACGTGGGAACTCATCGCGACCGGATTCCGCAACGAGTACGACGCCGCCTTCAATCGCGAGGGTCAACTGTTCACCTACGACGCCGACATGGAGTGGGACATGAACACCCCCTGGTATCGCCCCACCCGAGTCTGCCTGGTCGCCAGCGGCGCGGAATTCGGCTGGCGCAACGGCGGCGGCAAATGGCCGGCCTACTATCCGGACAGCCTACCCGCGGTGGTGGACATCGGTCCCGGCTCGCCCACTGGCGTCAGCTTTGGCTACGGCGCCAAGTTTCCCAAGAAATACCAGGACGCTCTCTTCATCTGCGACTGGAGCTACGGGAAACTCTATGCCGTCCACCTCGATCCCAAGGGAGCGGGTTACGCGGGTAAATTTGAGGAATTCATGTCCGCCCAGCCGCTTCCTCTCACCGACATCCTTGTCGGGAATCAGGACGGAGCCATGTACATCACCATCGGCGGTCGCCGTGTCCAGTCCGGGCTCTATCGGGTGACCTACGTCGGCGATGAGTCGATCGGTGACGACCAGGGGACTCCGCTCAGCGACATGGCAGAGGAGCGATTGAAGCTCGAGTCTTTCCACGGCAAGCAGGATCCCAAGGCGATCGAAACCGCCTGGCCTTTTCTGTCCAGCGAGGACCGGTGGTTGCGTTTCGCGGCCCGCATCGCGATTGAGAGCCAGCCAGTTTCCGAATGGCAGGAGAAGGCGCTGAGTGAGAAAAACCCCGTCGCCGCCATCAATGCCGCCATCGCCTTGGCACGCCACGGCGAAAAGGCGCTCCAACCCAAGTTACTCACGCTGCTCAACGTTATCGACTGGTCGAAACTCACCGCGTCGCAGCAGACTGATCTCACTCGCGCCTATTCTCTCGCTTTCACGCGAATGGGCATGCCCGATGACGCGACCCGGGAAAAACTGATCGCCCATCTCGACCCGCATCTGCCCGCCAAGAAGCCTGAGCCGAACATCGAACTCGTCCAGCTGCTCGTTTACCTCCAGGCGCCCTCCGTGGCCGGAAAAGGCATCGCCCTCCTGAAATCGGCACCTTCCCAGGAAGAACAGATCGCCTACGCCAAATCCCTGCGTCACCTGAAGGCGGGTTGGACGCACGATCTGCGTGCGGATTACTTCCGCTGGTTCGTCCAGGCGGCCGGCTACAAGGGCGGCGCCAGTTTTGGTCTCTTCGTGGAAAACATGAAGCAGACCGCGCTCGAAAACACCCCCGAGGAGGAGAAAATCGCCCTCAAGGAGATCATCGAAGCCAAACCCGAAGGCACCGAACCACGCTTCACGTTTGAGCCTCGGGAATTTGTGAAAAACTGGACGCTCTCCGATTTCGACGACGTCATCAACGTGGGTCTCGAGGGCAACCGCGATTACACCAACGGTCGCAAGATGTTCGGCGCGGCCACCTGTTTCGCCTGCCACCGCTTCAACCAGGAAGGCGGCGCCATCGGCCCCGACCTCACCAGCGTGTCCGGCAAATTCAGCCCCCATGATCTGCTGGAACAGATCATCGATCCCAACAAGGAAATCAGCGACCAGTACGGCTCCATGGTTTTCACGATGATTGACGGCACGCAGATCAACGGCCGCGTCATGAACCTGAATGGTGATTCCATCAATGTGAACACCAACATGCTGAACCCCGATCAGATCGAAACGATCGACCGCAAGCGCCTCAAGGAAATGAAGGCGTCCCCCTACTCCATGATGCCGATCGGACTGCTGAACACGCTCAGCAAGGACGACGTTCTCGACCTGATGGCCTACCTGCTGAGCGGCGGTGATCCCGAGAATCCGATGTTCAAGTAGGGAGCCGGAGTCGAGGAAGCGTAGCCCAGCGAGTTTTCCGCGCCAATTTCTTCCCGAGTTTTAACCGCCCAACTGTTCCCGGTGCTGATCCACCCGGTCGCGATCCGGGATCGGTTGCTGAGCGCCCACCCGCAGGGTAGTCAGAGCGCCCGCGCAATTGGCCGCCAACACGGCTTCACGCAGAGTCTCGCCCGCCGCCATCCTGGCGGTAAAACAGCCCGCAAAGGCATCCCCCGCCCCAACCGTATCCACCGGCACCACCGGAAGCGTCGGCACCTCGAAAGCGACGTCCGGTCCGATCACCAGGGTGGCGTCGCTGCCCCGCGTCACAATCAGGCCATTCACGCGCAGCCCTTTCAGG
>JAGRPB010000005.1 GCA_020439945.1 Verrucomicrobiia bacterium | reverse complement strand
ACTTCTGACTTCTGACTTCTGACTTCTGACTTCTGACTTCTGACTTCTGACTTCTGACTTCTGACTTCTGACTTCTGGATCACTGATCGCTGACCTCAAAGGGGGCGCCACCGCGGATGGCGGCGAGGGCTTCGCCAGCGAGATAAAGTGAACCCGTGACCAGCGTGCGTTCATCCGCGGCCAGATGCAAGGCTTCGGCGGCGTTGGCGGCGCGATTGATAGGGATGTCGTCGTCGACTCCGATCGAGCGAAGGGTGGTGTCGAGTTCGTCGAGGGAGAGGCCGCGTTGCGAGGCGACTTTGACGAGAATCCAGCGGGAAGCGATGGGCGCCAGCAAGCGCATCACGGCGGCGGTGTCCTTGGCGGAAACGCCGCCGAAAATGATGGCGGCTCGCTCCGATTCTCCGACCTGATCTCTCCAAGTGCGAACGAGGGCTTCGGTAGCGTGAGTATTGTGAGCGCCGTCGATGATGACGTTCCCGAGTCGCTGAAAACGCGCCGGCCAATCGACTTTGGCCAAGGCGTCGGCAATCGTTGTAGCCGATAGATCGGGGACGAGCGCGCGAACAGCGGCGGTGGCGAGAGCGGCGTTGGCTCGTTGGTGCGGGCCCTTGAGCGAGAGGGGAAACTCTGGCGCGTCGGTGGCGTTTACCCATGTAAGTGGTGCGTTTCGTTTCGCGGCTTCCTCCTCGATCACTGCGGCGGCTTCGGGCGGCTGGGTTGCGGAGAAAACGGGATGGCCGGGCTGGATGATGCCCGCCTTTTCTCCGGCGATGGCGGCGAGGGTTTCGCCGAGCCACTGGGTGTGATCGAAACCGATCGGAGTGATGACGGCGACATCGGAATCGATGGCATTGGTCGCATCGAGCCGACCGCCCATGCCGGTTTCGAGGACGATTGCTTTGCAGTCGCGTTCGCAGAAATGCTCAATGGCCAAGGCGAGCGTGATTTCGAAAAAGGTTGGATGCGGATCCCAATCGGCAATGCGCTCCCGAATCTCGGAAAGTGAAGAGGCAATCTCGGATTCCGGCATCATCTCGCCGTTCACCCGGATGCGCTCGCGAAAGGTGACGAGATGGGGCGAGGTGAAAAGTCCGCTGCGTTTTCCCGTGGCGCGGAGCAGTGCGTCGGCCATGGCGCAGACAGAACCTTTGCCGTTGGTCCCGGCGACGTGGATGACGCGTCGACCGGCGAGCGCGTCGAAAAGGCCGAGTTCGCTGAGTAGGCGACGGACGTTTTCCAACCCCAGCTTGATGCCGAAAAGCTGGGTGCCGTAGAGCCACTCGATGGCGGCCTCGTAGTTCATGAAAGCGCCCTCAGGCGGCCGATTTCCGGTGGCGTGGCAGCATGAACTTGAGCAGTCGACCGAGGCGATCGCGCAAGTCGGCGCGCGAAATGATGAGATCGACCAAGCCGTGTTCCATCATGAATTCCGCAGTCTGGAATCCTTTCGGCAAATCCTGGTGGGTGGTTTCCTTGACCACGCGCGGACCGGCGAAACCGATCATGCATTTCGGCTCGGCGATGATCACGTCGCCAAGTGTCGCGAAGCTGGCCGTGACGCCGCCGGTGGTCGGGTGCGTGAGAATGGGGATGTAGGGAAGCCCGGCCTCGGCATGGCGGGCAAGGGCGCCGCTGGTCTTGGCCATCTGCATGAGGCTCAGGATGCCCTCGTGCATGCGGGCGCCGCCGGAGGCACACACCACGATGGCGCCGCGATTCTCTGCGGTGGCCAGTTCGATGGCGCGGGTGATTTTTTCACCAGCCACGGAACCCATGCTGGCGCCGAGGAAGCGGAAATCCATCACTGCCAGCGTGACGCGGTTTCCGATGATGGTGGCTTTCCCACTGACCACGGCGTCCTTGAGGCCGGTCTTTTCCTGGTAGCCCTTGATTTTCTTGGTGTAATCACTGAAGCCGAGGGCATCGATCGATTCGAGTTTCGTGTCGATTTCCTCGAACGATCCGGGATCGACGATCATCTCGATCCGCTCATCGGAGGTCATGGTGAAATGGTGATCGCAGGTCTGGCAGACGCGGAATCGCTGTTTCATGTCCACCTCGTGGATCATGGCCGAGCACTCGGGGCACTTGTGCCAAAGGCCTTCGGGCATCTCCTTCTTCTTTTGTCCGAGGGAGCTGATGGAGCGGCGTTTGAAAATGGGCATGTCGAAATGAAAAGTCTGGAGTGTCTTGATCGTTCAGTCCGGGGGGGGGCGGGCGGGCGGATTTCGCCGCTGGATGCCCGGGACGATCACCCGGTTTCGTTCGGCATTCTAGCCACGAACCGCGGTGATGACAACGATCTTTGCGGCCCCGCCCTCCTGTCGGAGAACCCGGGCGCATTCGTTGGCGGTGGCGCCGGTGGTGAGGACGTCGTCGACGAGCAGGATCGAGCTGTCTTCGAGGCGGGCGCGGGTTTTTCGGCGTCGCGAAAGCGCAAAGGCTCCGCGCAGGTTGGTGAGGCGCCAGGCCCGATCGAGACTGGCCTGGCGACGGGTGTAGCGAGTGCGGCGCAGGACGTCGACGAGGGTCAGCAAGACGCCGGATTCGGCGGCCGTGCGGCGGAGAATTCGGGATAGCTCCGCGGCCTGATTGAACTGGCGCTCGCGCAGTCGTTTCGGATGCAGGGGTACGGGAACGACGAGCCATTCGTCGTCGCTGCGGGCGAGGCGATCTTCCTTCAGGGCATCGGCGAGCAATCGGCCCAGCGGAGCGCAGAGATGGTGTTCACGTTCGTATTTGAATCGATGAACCAGCTCGCGAGCGAGTCCCTCGTTCCGATACGCGCCGACGGCGAAATCGAAAGCGAGATCGAGATCCGAGCAATTCCCGCAGCGAACGTTGTCCGGCATGGCGCCCTCGTAGGTCTGTCCGCAAATCGAACAGTAGGGCGGCTCGATGCGGTGCAATTTGGCCTCGCAGGAGAGACAGAGCCAGCGACGCCCGTCCGCTCCGAGAACCTCATCGCAGCCGACACAGTTTCGCGGGTAGACGAGCCCGAGGGTGCCTTCGATGAGGCTTCGGGCTGAGGCGATCAGCCCGTGCGATTTCGGCGTTTCTCCTAGAGCCACGCAAAAATCTTAGAGACGAGCTTCCCAGCTTGCCAAGCAGGAAACGCCTCGGGTTTCAAGAAGCCGGCTTTTTGTCCGCCATTGGATTGCTCTCGGAGAAAGGAGCGAAAGCGCTCTGTGGATACCGCTTTCTCAGCAGCACCCAGAGGATGACACCGCAGAGACAGACGACGATGACCGAGTTGAATCCGACCCGGAGATGCGGTCCGGCGAAGGGCAGCATGTCATCGATCGCCGCGACTTTTCGAGTGGCCGCGCTGAATAGTTTCACGCCGAATACCCAGCCGGAGTGGAGGCCGATGGGGAGCCAGAGTGATGCCGTTTTCAACCGCGCCCAGCCAAGTACCCAACCGACGCAGAAAAGCAGGACCAGTTCCGCGAGCAGAAAATCGACATTGCCGAGCTGACCGAAGATTTTCGTGAGCAGCCAGAATCCCGTGTCCCACTGGATGGGGGGAAGATCGAGGTGTTCGGGTGGTTTCAGGAAATGAACCACGGCGAAAAATGAGGAGAGAAACAGCAGGGCCGGAAACGGGCGGAGGGTGCGCAGGATCAGAGCGAGCAGGACGCCACGAAAGAGAAATTCCTCCAGAAAAGCCACCGACAAGGCCGGGCCGATCGAGGAAAGAATCATGCGATAGAGCGGCTTCGCCTCGTCGTTCATCCGATACCATCCGATGCCGACATAGACGGCTCCGAGAAGCAGCAGCGTGCCCGCCGCGATGCCAAAACCGAGTCCGAAATGCCCGAACCGAAGCGGATTCTTTCGGAGCAGGAGCCAGTTGCCGCCGCGTTTCAGTCCAATCCACTTGATGAAAGGCCACGCCAGGAGGAGAGCCGAGATCATGACCGCTCGATTGAAGAAGCGGGTGATCTTGGCCCGTTCGACCGAGTCTTTCACCGACGCCAACGGACCGGAATCGAAGACGCCCCGATCGAGCGCCCACTGTGCGGCTGCATGCAGCTGCGGCGCCAGCAACGCGCCGAGCAGAATCACCGCCACGAAATAGGCGGTGACTTTGAAGGCGTCGCTGCGAAAGAGGGGCGGCATGCGCTATCAGTCGCCGCGACTTCCGCCGCGTCAAGGGAGAGGAAACCGGCAGCCCACCATTCAGGGCTGAGGGAAGATGCCTTCGTAGATGCGGCGAAGAGGAATTTCCAGCGCGAGTGACGGGAGCGGGAGCGTAGCGTCGAGTGACTCGAAGGCTTCTTCTTTGATCTCTTCCCCGAGGATCAGGCTTTCTGCTTTGGCTTCGTCCTGAGCAATGAGGACGTACTGCTTCAAATTCGGAATGTGCTGATAGTAGAGTCGCTTTTCGCGACGATCGACGCGTTCGGTGGATTCCGAAAGCACCTCGAAGATAACGCTGGGGCGCTCGATTCGGTGCGTGTCGTTGTCGTCCGGATCGCAAGTCACGACGACATCCGGGTAGTAGAAGACCTCCCCGGTATTTGTTGACGTGATGTGGAGGCGAACGTCAGACATATACGCCTCGCAGGGGTTACCCTTCAGGGATTCGCGAAGAAAAACGTAGATGTTTCCGGCGATCACGTTGTGCGCGCGACTCGCTCCGGACATCGCATATACGAGCCCCGCCAGGTATTCGTGCTTCACCTCACTCGTTTCTTCCGCGGCGAGGTAGTCTTCAACCGAGACCAGATCGTATTTTTCCGCACCCATACAGTCGCCAAAATGGCCCCTTTTCGAGACTGATTCAATGGGAAAGCGGGTGGCGACGGTGCGGATACCGATCTAGGATGGGCTCACATGCACAAACACGAATGGCACGAGAAGACCGAGGACGGTGACGTTCGCTATGTGCGGGCCTGCTTTCACGCGGGTCGGTGGACTTTCGAGGACACGCTGAAGTCCGAGGAGGAATGGCATGCCCACGATCGACTGCCGCTAGGTGATCTGGAGAAACTTCGTGATTTGATCTGGAACAAGTATCAGCGTGGCCGGGTTCCTCACGGCCATGTGAAATTCGTCGACAAGCTGATCGCGGAAGCGAAGAAGGAAGAGGGAAGCTCGGCAGATTCGTAGAATCGACTTCAGTCGATTCATCGGTGCAGAGTGCTCGCGCAAGTATTGAAAAGACGACTGAAGTCGTCTCTACGAAGCGACTTGTTGAATGCCCCCGGCCACCTGCCCGGCGATGTGGTCCCAGGAAAAGGTGGCGGCGCGGCCCAGGGCGTTGTCGCGCAGACGGCGTCGTTTTTCAGGGGCGAGTTCGAGAAATCGGAGAATGGCGGCTTTGATCTCTTCGTCGCTGTGAGGATCGAAATACATCACGGCTCCGTTCGAATCGCTCTCGCTCGGATCGAATCCCGATCCGCCGACTTCGGGGAGGCTGGCGGCGTGGGAGAGCAGCACCGGACAACCGCAGGCCATGGCTTCAAGCGGCGGCAGGCCGAAGCCCTCGTAAGTGCTGGGAAAAATAAAGGCGTCGGCGTGGCGGTAATGACGAACGAGCTCTTCGTCGCCGACCCGGCCGTGCCAGCGAAGGCTGATGTCTTCGGCCCGCTCGAAATCGGCGAAGTTCCTCGGATTGGCGCCGCCGACGAGGTTGAGGACGGCATTCTCGGGAAGGCGATCGTGCTTTTTCAGATCGAGCCAGGCGCGGACGAGACGAGCCAGATTTTTTCTCGGATCCATCGAGCCGACACAGAGCAATTCGATCTCGTCGCGAGCGGGCCGATTGAGATTCCCGTTGGGAGAGAAGGCTTTGCTGACCGCATTTCCCAGCACGAGAATTTTCTCCTCCGGAATGCCGAGTCGTGGCGCGAGTTGTTTCCTCGAAAACTCGGATACGGTGGCGACGCCGAGGCTTCGTTTGGCGAGGCGCGGCAGGAGCTGTTGATAAACTTGCCGGAAAGCGCCGCTGAATCCATCGGGACAATCCCAGACGGCGGCGTCGTGAATGACCACGAACTGCCGCTTCACCGAAATCGGTCCAGTGTTGCAGGGCGAAAACAGCACAGCGTCGCGACCGATTTGGCGAGGCAGGGCGAGCTGCTCCCAGGCGTGGCCTTTCAGTCCTTGAATCGGCGCGGCGGGACTGATCTCGCTCATTTCCATGGAGGAATCGTGGGAAAGGCGGTCGCTCACCTCGATGGCGAACCGTTCCACGCCGGTCACGGGGCGGGTCTTGAATCGGGCGTTGAGGGCGACTCGGTTCATCGGGATTGCCAGGATTGCGGGTAGCCCACCGGAGCCGATATCGGCGGCAAGGACGGCGCGGAGCAGGCAGAGACGGTTCTCGACACCCGGGGACGAACGCGGCGCTTCACGGTCACCGCCCAGATGATCAGACCCACAATGAACAGCGACGAAGGCAGCACTCGAGTCAGACCGAACCAATAGGGGATGCGAATGATTTCCATCAGACCAAGGAAAGTGATGGGAAAGAAGAGCCCGAAAAATCGTCCCTGCACGAAGCGGCGCCAGGTGATGCCGTGCCAGCAACCGAGCAGCATGAAGGTCGGAGCGAAGAGCAGGTTTCCGCTCAGGGTGGCGATGAACCAGATGCCGGAGGGATTGTTATACTCTTTGTCCAAGGCACCCTGGTAAAGCCCTTCGTAGATCACATTGTATTGTTTCAGCGACATCGGCGTGGTGAGCCCGTCAAAGAAGCCGGACAAACCGAGCGTTGCCGAGCCAGTGTTCATCGCTTCGAAATAGTAGGAATAGAGGCGGCGCCAGCCGAACTCGAGCACGCTCGAGTGTTCTCCCGAGTAAGCCTGCCAGGAGCGAAGCGATTCAAAGGCGGTGAACACGAAGAGCAGCAGCACCGGAACCAGGATCGGCAGAAACCGGATCAGCATCCGGATCTTCGGACCGCCCGTGGTGAAGAGTCGGGGCAGGGCGCCGATGAAGAAAGGCACGAATCCCTCGATGAGTGCGAGTCGCTCTGACCAGAGGACGGCCCGCACGAAGAGGGTGCCGAAGAACACCAGGTGAAAAACCGAGATGAGTTTCACTTTCCCGGGGAGAACACCCGACCAGCGGAGGCCTCGCAGCACGCCCAACAGCAGCGAGACCTGGGTCCAGGTGGTGACCCCAGGGATAGTCTTGAAGGTGTGTTTCAGTTCGAGATTTCCGCCCAGCACGCCGCTGACCAGTCCGGGGTGCAGGAAGAAATTCCGGAAAAAGATCACGTGAGCGACCAGGAAGATCGCCATCAGGATCCAATCGATCCGCGGTGACAGAAGCGCTGCCGCCAGGCGGGAATGCTGATTGGCCGATGAAGGAATCATTCCGGAGCCCGGTCGCTTGTCGAAGAAATTCGCCAGCCAACGCGATTCGCCGATCAGCGCTCCCAGCGCCACGAAAATCACGCCGAAGATACCGACCCACATGTCCCGCTCTGCGAAAAAAAGCTGCGCCCGCGACAGGGTCATGCGCGGATCGGAGTACGAAAAGATGATGACCGCCGGCAACGAGGCGAACAGGAGCAGTCGCGAGGGACGATACCACCAGGGGTAACGCATGTTCTCGGCCGCGCTGTTGAAGGCGCGCAATTTTTCGTCGAGATTCACGAGGCGGGAGGCGTCAGGATTTCGTGCTTCCGGAGTTTCACGATCGCGTAGGTGAGGCCGATGAGTTCCTCCACGATGAAGGCGATCCCCATGGCGACGATCATCCCCAGGCCGCCAGTCCGCGGAATCAGGATCAGGGCGAGCAGGGTGGTGATGACGAATTTCCCGATGCTGAGTTTCGCGAGAAAACCCGTGTGCCCCGTCATGAGAAGCAGATGCGGCATGGGGCCGAGAGAGAGCGAGATCAGCTGCACGATCAACAGCAGTCGCAGGGCGCTGGCGCCGTTCCGGAAGGACTCGCCGAAGACGGACATGACCATTTCCGGAAAGAGAATGCCGACGAACAGGGGGATGCAGAGCGTCGCCAACGCGAAAAAGATGGCTTTCAGATACACCCGGAACACGGGGCCGAAGGGGCGCGGAAGTTCCGCACATTTCGAAAGGCTCGGCGCAAAGACACTGTGGATCGCCGATGCCAGGACCAGGAAGAGGATGCTGATCCGGAAGGCGGTGGTGATGTAGGAGACTTCCGCCGCCGGGCGGGTGTATTCGAGAAGCGTGAGGGGGGCGATGAACCCGAGCGCTCCGAACAGGCTGACACAGGTTACCGGGAAACCTTCCCGGAAGAGCGATCGCAGCGTTTCCCTGTCGGGAATGGTGAGAAAGTGATAGCGAAAATCAGCCACGGGAGCGAAGCGCGCCGCGAGAGCCCCAATGGCATACGATCCCGTGTAGAGAGTCAGAATACCGGGAGAGCTGAACCGGCCGGCGAAAAGAAAGACCGAGAGGCAGAAGATGCTGACGGGCAGGAGGTGGCCGTAGATGATTCCCATCACCGGTCGGGAGAGTCCCTTGAGCGCCTCGCCGTTGATCAATGTCGCGGCGATCGCGGCGAGGGCGATCGGAGGCAGCAGGTGCCAGATCCGGAATCCGCCGGGCGGTGGTTCGCTGATCACGGCATAGCCCACCCAGATCAGCCCGAGCACGAAGGAAACCAGCAGGGAAACGAAACGCAGGTTTCCGACCAGTTTGCCCACCTCCACCGGACCGCTTTCATGGAGACGGGGCACGTTGCGGAGCGCGATCTGCTCGAGACCATAGGTGGCGATGGGGCCGGACGTCATCAGGATCGCCGACCAGAAAAAGAAGAGCGAACTTTCCTCGTCGCCCAGCGTTCGCGCCACGATGACCGTGCTGAGAAACTGCACCCCCGCCCCCAGCATCCGCACTCCCGAAGGAAGGAGGGTGCGAAAAATCCGCAGCAAGGTCTCCGGGGTGAGACGCAGGCTGAGATTCGCGCGGGTCAGGGACGACGTGACGGTTTTCAATCGTACGGTGGCTGGAGAAGATGGAAAAACGGGGCGGAGAATCAGGCTTCGAGAATCAGGGAGAGCGGCGCTTCGGTGCTGCGGCGCAAGGCGTTCACCGTGCGTTCGATCTCCACCCGCGATCCGCAATCCCGCTCGACCACGAGGAGATTCGCGTCGGCGAGTGAGGCCACGATCGCGGGGATCTGGCTTTCCTGGGCGAATGACGTCGATTCGATGATGATTCGCGAGAAGTATTGACGGTGCGGACTGAGCAACTGCCAGGCGTTGCGTTGGGCGAGCAGGCAGCTGGCTGGCAGACGCAGGGTGTGGAGATTCTGGGTCCGCGAGGGTTGGGGTGTCAGATTGATCGGCAGGGACGAATCCCCGCCCGGAACCACGGAGATAAGCAGGGTGGGTGAGGAGTAGTAGGCCGAAGCCGAGGCCAGGCAAGCGGCGATGCGGAGGTCCTGTTCCTTCGGCGAAAGCGAGGAAAGATGGACAAATCGGGCGTGTCGATATTCCGGGGCCAGGAGCACGCGGGTCATCTCCTGCATCAGTCGTGGATCGTTGGCCTGGTCCTCGGGATGCCCGATTTCGGCGGCGACGGGAATGTCGAGGACCTGTTCGACCTGGCGGCGGTTCACGAAAGGCCGACCGCGGAAAAGATCGAAGGTCACCAGGCCGAGTCCCATCAGTAAGCCGATGAATCCGCCCGCCAATACCGCGATCGGTTTGTTTGGTTTCGACGGTTTGAAGGCCACGATCGGTTCGGACATCAGGGTGGTGATCTCGGTGGATTTTTCCGTATCCAGTTCGGTTTGGCCGATGCGTTGCTGGAGTTGCTGGTGGACCTGCCACTCGGTTTCCACCCGCTGTTGGATGGCGCGAAACTCCGAGCTGGCCGCTTTCACATTGTTGAGTTGGACCTGGAGTTCGGAGACGCGTTCCGCGAGCAGCTTCTCATTCGTGGCGGCCGCCTCGTAGTCGGCTTCGAGAGAGCTTTTCAATTCACTGGCGAGTTGCTTCAACTGGGTGTCGATCTCGGTCGCGCGGCTCTGTGCTTCACGGTAGCGGGGATGGTTTTCGGTGATCTGCTCGCGCAGCGCCGCCAGGTTCGCGTGAGCGGCGATCCGCTGATTGAGCAGGTCGGAAACGTGATCGAGATCCGCGAATTTACCCAGGTTGATCACCTTGATGGGATCCTTTTCCGGATCGACTCCCTTGAGCGTTTCCACCCGGCTGCGGAGGTCGAAAACGCGGCTCGAAACCGAGTTGAGTTCCTCACCGATCCGGGTCAGCCGCTCAGCGAATAGCTGGTGGTCCTGCTCCACCGTCAGCTCGGGATTTTCCCGGCGGAAGTTTTCCAGCTGCTTCTCCGCATCCAGAGCGCGGGTGTAGGCCTGGTCCGCGCGAGTCCGGAGTTCGTCGGTGGAATGCCCCGCCTCTTTCCGCTTCTGATCGCCGAGGAAACTTTCGAATTCGTCGACAAAGGTGGTCGCGATCAATTGCGCGCGACGCGGGTCGGGATCGTAGACCACCAGTTCAATCAGGCGTGTCGGACGAATGAGGCTCGCGCTGACGCGCTTGTCGCGGAGTTCTTTCAGCAAACGTGAGCTGGAGATTTTTTCGCCCTTCTCAACATACTTGTGCAACGACTTCGGCAGGAATCCGAGATCGTTCCAGAGATTCAGTCGATCGACCACGCGCAGGATGACCGAGTCGGAGACGATCGCCTTTTCCAGCGAGTTCAGAGAATCGAGATCGGAAATGCCGGGGCCCACCGCTTCCACCTGCAGAGTGCGATCGAACATCGGATCCACGAACACCAGCGCCGAGCTTTTGTAGAGCGGTGTGGCGAACAGGTAGACGTAGATCAGGGCAAAGGCCACACACACCGCCGGAATGGCGATCAACCAGATCAGTCGCCGTTTCACGATGGCGAGCAGATCGTCGAAGTCGATCAGCGGTGTGAGTTCGACCAGATCCCAGCTTTGTGAGGCGGGTGGTTTGGCCAGTGAAGTTTCGGTGCGGGGAGCCAGTGCGGTGGACGGCATCAGAACGGCGGATTCGGATTTATAAAAATCACAAAAGTAATTTCTGATAAAAATGCTTGAAGATTTTCGCAAATCAATCAAAATTTGATAAAAATAGCAATGTTGAGATTAGTTTTTGATAATCGCAAATTCTCCAGGTCATGATCTCTCACCGATACAGAGGTTTGATAAAGCTTCACTTCCTCATCAAGCAGGCCGGGAGCATCCTGCTTTACTGGCTGACAGTCTGGGGGTTGCACCTGATCGTCTATCAGCGTGATCTGCTCCCCGCCAACTACGTTTGGATGTCGCTTCTGGTCCCGGCTGCGGCTCTCTTTGAATTCCTCATTCGCGAGGAACGCTCGCGTTCGCTGGGAGGTCTCTCTCGGGCTCAAATCTGGACGGTGACTCAGCGCGAGATCCTGTTCGCGCTCGTCGCAATCTTTGGTGTCATCGTCATGAGCAAGGACGATCGGATGTCCCGTGTCTTCCTCGCGCTCTTCTTCTGTGGTTACACCGTCTGGATTTCTTGGATGAACCAGGTCGGACACCGAATGCTGCACCATTTCCTGTTTCGGCGGCCGAAACATTACCCCCAGGCCAATACCGTGGTCCTCGCTCCGCCGAAGGAGATCGAGCGCGATGGCGCTCTGCAAATGACGGGAACCCTGCCGGGTGCTGAGTTTCTCGGTTATGTCCGCTACGGCGGTGGCGATGTGATGACCCTGCCGAGCTTTCCCGTGCTGGGGGATTTCGGAAACATTCGCGATATCTGCCGCCAATGCCACGCCCGGCTCCTGTTGGCTCTGGGGCTCGACGACCAGCCCGATCTCGTTCCCAATTTGCAGCAACTCTGCGATTCTCTGGGCATGCGACTGATCTGGGTCGATGACAAGCGGGCGCAGTTCAAAGGCAACTTCGATTCCCACCGATCCGGTTCGCGCCTCTTCCTGACCAACTGGCAGGAACCCCTCGAGGATCCGATCAACCGCATCCTCAAACGCACCTTCGATCTCGCCTTTTCCTTCGCCGTCGTTGCCTTCATTCTCCCCGTCCTTTGCTTCGGGGTAAAACTGCTCCAACTCTTCGTTTCACGAGGACCGCTTTTTTACCGGCAGCGACGCACCGGCCGGAATGGCGAGATTTTCGAGGTGTTCAAATTCCGAACCATGCACCTCAATCAGACGCCCGGGGCCCAGGCGAAAAAAGGCGATCCTCGAATTTTCCCCGGTGGGGTATTTCTTCGCAAGACGAGCCTCGACGAGTTCCCGCAATTCCTCAACGTGTTGCTCGGCGAGATGAGCGTGGTGGGTCCGCGACCGCACTTTGTCGATCACGATGTCAGCTTTGCCGAGATCGTTTCCGACTATCCCATCCGGCATTTTGCCAAACCGGGAATCACCGGGCTCGCGCAGGTGAGAGGCTGCCGCGGCGAAACCGACACGCCACTGAAAGTCCGCCACCGCGTCCGCCTCGACCATTTCTACCTGCGCCACTGGTCCCTGATGATGGATGTCTGCATCGTCGCCGAAACCGGGCTCCAGGTCATTTTCCCACCTCGTTCGGCACGCTGAGCGTCTTCGTCTTTCCACCGCTCCTTCCCAATGTCCCGTCCCATCAACGCGACTCCCGTTTCCGCCGAACGCCTCAGCCTCGTCCACGACTTTCTCATTCAGATGGGAGGCGCCGAACGCGTCGTTGAATTGATGGCCAAAGCCTATCCGGATGCGCCGATTTTCACCAGCGCCACCCTGGGGTCGAACCTCTTTCCCGTGTTTCGCGACGCCGAGGTTCACAATACCTGGATGCAGCGTCTGCCGGGAATGAACCGGCATCACAAGAAGTTGTTTTTTCTCTATCCCTTCGCGTTTCAAAGCCTCCGATTGCCCCGGAGAACCGTCGCCTGGATCAGCAGCAGCAGCTTTTCCAAGTGGATTCCCAAGCCGGCGGGCGCGCGTTTTGTGTGCTACTGCCACACGCCGCCGCGCTTTTTCTGGAATCCCGACAGCTACCTCGAGAACGAGATCGGGAATCCGTTGCTGCGCCGTTTCGTTCGTGCCCTGATGCCGATCTTTCGGTGGAGCGATCGGCGTCAGAGCCGGAAGATCGATCTCTTCCTGGCCAACTCACGCAACGTCCAGGACCGCATCCGGAAATGCTACGGTCGCGACAGTCTCGTCGTCTATCCACCCGTCGATGTGGAGCGTTTTCAGGTCAGCGACCGGAGCGAGGATTTCTTCCTCATCGTGTCGCGCTTGGTCGCCTACAAGCGGATCGACCTCGCCGTCCGCGCCTTCACCGAAACCGGTCGAAAGCTCGTCATCATCGGCGATGGACCGGATCGTGCCCGACTCGAAGCCATGGCCGGCCCGAGCGTCACCTTCCTCGGGCGGGCGCCCGACGAACAGGTCACCGAGTCCATGGCGACCTGCCGCGGATACGTTTTCCCGGGTTGCGAAGATTTTGGCATCACGCCTGTCGAGGCACAGGCATGTGGGAAACCCGTCGTCGCCTTCCGGGCCGGCGGCGCGCTGGAGACTGTGATTGAAAACGAAACCGGCGTCTTTTTCGACGAACCCGAGGCGGCGTCGCTCGCCGAAGCTCTGAATGCCTTCGACCGGATCGCCTGGGAGGCGAACGCGATCCGCGCCAATGCGGAGCGGTTTTCTGAAGCCCGGTTTCTCGAGGAAACGCGGCAGATTCTCGACTGCTTCGTCGACTTGCCCGAAAGCGAGCCGGCCGGTCAACAGGGTAGGGCGGCAGACTCGACCCTCTTTGATCGCGAGCCAGACCCTGTTGGGTCTTTCAGATGACCCTGTCCAGTCGCTGATGCCAAACACGTATCCTCAGTCGGCAATCGACGGAATTGCCATCATCGGAATGGGTTGCCGGTTTCCCGGGGCTTCGGACATCGACGCCTACTGGAAACTGATCGACGAGGGACGGGAGGGAATTCGTGATTTCTCGGAGGAAGAATTGCGGGCCGGCGGCGTGTCTCCGGAGGAATACCAACGGGCCACCTACGTTCGGCGTGGAGTGGACGCCGACGGGATGCTGGACATCGAGCCGTGCGTTTTCGGACTCAGCCCCGCGAAGGCGGAATTGCTCAATCCGCAGTTCCGCGTATTCCTGCGCACGGTTTTTGAGACCTTGGAGGACGCCGGTTATCCCGGCGAGCCGGAGGGCTCCCGGGTGGGCGTGTATGCCGGCAGCGGGGCGCCGATCTACCTCTATCCTCACATCGGATTGCCGATCGGAGAGCGCCTCTCGGTGGGAATCGCCAACGCCTCCGACTATCTCGCCTCGCGAGTGTCCTACACCTTCGGATTCAGCGGGCCGTCGAACACGATTCAGACCGCTTGCTCGACCTCGCTGGTGGCGGTGAACGAGGCCTGCGAGGCGATCTGGGCGGGCCGTTGTGAGATGGCGGTGGCCGGTGGCGTCTCCTATTCGTGGATGCCGGGCCGGGGGTACGACTATGAGCACGGCCTGATGTATTCGTCCGAAGGACGCTGCCGGGTGTTCGACGCGGAGGCGGGAGGCACGATCTTCACCTCGGGGGCCGGTGCCGTGTTGTTGAAACCGCTGGCCGCGGCCCGACGCGACGGCGATCAGATCCACGCGGTGATTCGCGGTGGAGCGGTGAACAATGACGGTAGTCGGCGCCGTAGTTACGCTTCGCCGAGTCCCGAGGGTCAGGCCGAAGTGATTCGCCTGGCGATGCGGCGCGCCGGGGTGACCGCGAACGACATCACGCTGGTGGAAGCGCACGGAACCGGCACGCAAAAGGGCGATCCGATCGAACTCGAAGGGTTGACCATCGCCTGGCGCGAGACGACAACGAGACGCGGCGATTGTCCGATCGGTTCCGTGAAATCGAACATCGGTCACGCCGATGCCGCGGCCGGTATCGCGGGATTGATCAAGGTCGTGCTGGCCCTGAAACATCGCACGATTCCCGCCACGCTGAATGTGGAAACTCCCAACCCGAGGCTGAGATTGGAGGACAGTCCGTTCCGTCTCGCGATCGGGAAGGAAAGTTGGAAGACCGCTAACGACAAGCCGCGCCTGGCCGCCGTGAGTGCCTTCGGACTCGGAGGAACGAACGCCCACACCATCGTGGAAGAGGCGCCGGCGGATTTGCCCGAACCCGCGGAATCGACCGGGTGGCAACTGTTGCCGTTTTCCGCGCGCTCCCATGAAGGTCTCGAAGGGCTGCTCGGCAAATGGCCGACTTTTCTGGAAAGGAATCCGGAATTGTCACTGGCCGATGCCGCTTTCACGCTTCAGCGAGGGCGGCGCGAGTGGAAGGTGCGTGACTTTCGGGCGGCCCGGAGCGCGGAAGAACTCTCCGCCGCGTGGCGGGAACCCCCGAATCGCGAATTCGTCGGCCAAGTGCGGGAGCGTCGTCCGGTTTTCCTCTTTCCCGGCCAAGGCGCGCAATATGCCGGGATGGCACGGGGAATGTGGGAGAACGACGCGGCGTTTCGCCGAGCCTTCGAGGAGTGCGCGCGGCATCTCGATCGTCACCTGGATCGAAAACTGGAGGCGATCGTGTTTCCCGAGCCGGATTCAGCCGAGCGTGATCTGATTCACCAGACCGAATACGCTCAGCCGGCGCTGTTCGTCGTTTGCTGGGCGCTGGCGAAACGGTGGCAAGCCTGGGGAATCGAGCCGGCCGCGGTTCTCGGGCACAGCATCGGCGAATATGTGGCCGCCGCTTTGGCCGGGGTGTTCTCGTTGGAAGACGCGTTGGCGATCGTGGCGCGGCGGGGCCGGTTGATGGGTGAGGCGAACGGATCTGGCGGAATGACGGCGGTTTTTGCGGAGGAAAAGCGGGTGGTGAAACTGCTGGAGGCGCATGCCGAAATCGACCTGGCGGTGGTGAACAGCCCCAGCCAGACTGTCGTCGCGGGGGCGCTGGCGGCGCTCGATGAATGGGAGGCGGATCTGGAAAGAAACGCGATCCGGTTTCGCCGATTGAAAACCTCGGCCGCGTTCCATTCCCGGGCGATGGAATCAGTCCTGCCGGTTTTCGAACGAGCCTTCGACGGGATCGCGATGAGGGAGCCGGAACTGCCTGTCCTGTCGAATCTGACCGAGGATTGGCTGACGGCGGAAGAAGCTGTCTCTCCGGCCTATTTCGCGAGGCATCTCCGCTCGACGGTTCGTTTTGAAAAGAACCTGCGAACCCTGTCGGCCTGGGCGGCGGAGGATGACGGAAGCCCGTTGCTGCTCCTGGAAATCGGACCGGGAAATACGCTGACTGCGTTGGCGGGTGAGGTGCTGGGCGATTCCGAACATGTCACTCTGTCGACTCTCCCGGGCGCGCGCGAGGCGGCCTCCGATGAGGAGCAGATGTCGCTCCGGGCTCTCGGAGAAAGCTGGGTGTCCGGTTACCCGATTGACTGGGAAAAAATTCTGCCGGCGAGTGGTCGGCGGCGCCTCTCGCTACCGGGTTGCCATTTCGTCGAGCAGACCTGCCTGGCGACGGCGGCCTTTCCGACGGAGACGTCGAATCAGAGGCGGCCCCACCATCCCGAGTCCCCGAAGCCGATAAACGGGTGGAGACGGAAATGGCGGGATCTCTTTCCGCCGAAGCAATCTGACACTGACGACCTTTCCGAAGAAACCACCTCCGAAGACGCGCTGTCGACGATGGTGTCGCTCTGGCGCGCGGAATTGAAGGACGCCACTCTCGGGCCGGACGACCATTACTTCGATCGGGGCGGAGACTCCGTGACGGCGGTGCGACTGCTGGCCACGATCCAGCGCAAGTTCGGGCAATCGCTCCCCTTGTCCGCTCTCCTCGGTTCGCCCACACCGCGCAGCGTGGCGGCGGCACTGGGTTTGATCGATGACGAGATTCCCAACGACCGACTCGACGGGGCGCCGAGTTTCGTGGTGCCGCTCGTTCTTCGAAATCCGGAGCGCGGTGCGCCCGTGTTCTGTTTTCACGCCATCGATGGAAGCGTGATGTTTTATCGCGAACTGGCGGAGCGAGTGGGAAATGATCGGTCCGTTTTTGCGGTGGAAAGCCCCTTGTTTCACGGCGATGACGACGCGCTCGTCGGCGATCTGGAATCCCTGGCCCGGCGCTACTACGAGGCGATCCGGGAATTCCAACCGGAGGGGCCGAAGGTGTTCTGCGGCTATTCCTTTGGCGCACTACTCGCCTATGAAACCGCGAGGATCGCGATCGAAGAGGGCGATGAGATCGAGTCGGTCATCATTCTGGACATGTTCAACCCGGGGACGATCCGGCAGGTGGGAAATATCGACCGCCTGCGAAACCACTGGCTGACGACCGCCGATCTTTCGATGACGGGCAGAGTCGCCAGTCTGTCGCGTCGCGTCGTTCATCTCGCCGGTTGGATGTTTCGCCACATTGGGGTTTTCCTGGGCGAACGACTCTTCTGGCGGGACGAACTGAGAAAGAAACGCACCCTCGCTCACCGGAGTTTCGAATCCCTCGTCCGAACCTATCGGCCCAGGCCGGTCACGTTTCGCGCCCTGTTGGTGGTGACCGAGCATCCCTGGGACAAGTTCGAGTATCCCGACGAGATCCGCGGCTGGCGTGGTTGGCTGAACGGGGAACTCGCGTTTCGCTACATCGGAGGAACGCACCTCGAGATTTTCGACCCACCATATCTGAATCAGCTGGCCGAGTGTGTGGGATCCTATCTTGCCGAGTCACCGGCGCCAAAGACTCCGGCGAGCCACAGGCGGGGAAAAACTGCAACCGTCTGAAATCGTGATGGACCGGCGTCGCTTCCTTTCGATGGCTCCCTGGTTGCCGGGCGCAGTCGCCCACGCTGCGAGCGGGGCGGTGGAAACCTCGCCCATTCACGTCAGCGCCTACTACTATCCGTGGTATTCGGATACCGGTCGTCATTGGAATCTGGGCTATGCCGGAAAGGAGCGGGGCGACGGTCCCGAGTTGGGGCGCTACTCATCGAGATCCCCCGAAACCATTCGCCAGCACCTGGAGTGGTCGGAAGAGTTTGGAATCGCCAACTGGATCTGTTCCTGGTGGGGGCCAGGATCGTGGGAAGACGAAACGATGCTTCGCCACGTGGTGCCGGAGATCGAGGCCCAAAACGCGGCCAATCCCGGTCTACCGCAGACTTTCTGTCTCCTCTACGAGTCCGAGGGAATCCTGGGGCTCGATTCGGCGCGCGGTATCGAGTTCGACCTGAGACGGGCGGCCGATTTCGCGGAGCACTTCCGCCATCTGGCCCGCGAATACTTCGCTCATCCGGCTTACTATCGGATCGGCGGGAAACCGGTGGTCTATCTCTACCTGAGCCGAACTTTCTCGGGCGACTACGTGACCGCGTTGAGCCGGGCGAGGGCGGTGGTGGAGGCGCAGGGATTTTCACTCTTCCTGGTGGGGGACGAGGTCTACTGGGGAGCGCCGGACCGGCGTCGGATCCAGGCATTCGACGCCATCACCAGTTACAACATGCACGGACCCGCGGAGTTTTCCGCGTCGCACGATTGGAGTGATTTCGTGGCCCGCTCGGGTGACGTTTTTGCCCGGTATCGTTCCCTGGCTGCCGAGGAAGGGGTTGGTTTTGTCCCCGGAATCATTCCCGGATTCAACGCCGGCGGAGGAAACCGGGAGAATCCCTACTACGTGATTCCCCGGGTACTGAAACCGGGAGCGAGTTCGGTCTCGTTCTTGAAAGCCCAGGGGGCCATGGCCAAGGAGCACCTCGACTCCCGGCTTCGATCGGTCGCGATCACTTCGTTCAACGAGTGGCACGAGGGAACCCAGGTCGAACCCAACCGGACCCTTGGCAAGGGCGCCGGTGCCGCCCTGCGTCGTCTTTTCGAGACGCCAACTTCTTAGTCTTTCGGGTCATACTGTTCCAGCGCCACCGCCGCCGAGTATCCGATGCGGCGTTCGCATTCGGGCATCGGGTAGATGCGATAGCGCCCGGAGACTTCGGGTGATTCCAGCCAGAGAAGCGTGGTGGAATCCGGAGAGCCGTCCGTGATCGACGACGGGATCTCCAATTGGTCGGGCGGCAAGTGCAGGCCGGTTCCCAATGCCTTCAGAAAGGCTTCCTTCGCCGTCCACAATCTCAGTAGGGCGCGGGGAAGGCGGTCCGATGGGAGTCTTCTCAGACGCGGAAGTTCTTCCTCCGAACAGATCGTCTTCGCGCAATCCGGGAGAGTCCCTTCTCGATGGATGGATTCGAGATCGACTCCCACACTTTCGCCCGAGGTGACGGCATAGAGGACGTGATCGCCGCTGTGGGAGAGGTTGAAGTCCAGCTTCCCGCCGGAGTTCGCCAGTCGAGGCTTCAAATTCTTACCGGGCTCGATGGACACGGTTGCCGGATCGCATCGGAGATAGCGACCCAGCAAGATCCTGAGTCGCCCTCGTCCGATGATGAATTTTTTCCGGTCGACCTCGAAGTGGAAGGCGTTGGCGCGTCTCTTTTCGTCGTCGGTAAGCAGCGGTTCAAACTCCGCGCTGTCACCCGTCAACGAAGCGAGCCACAGATCCACGCTTCCCCGCTCTGGCGGTGCGAGAGTGGGAGCGGGAGGAAGGGCGTCGAATGCCTGGATCGTTGGCTGAAAGGTGGACGGCATTTCGCGGAAAGATCCCGCGAGTTTACACCCGCACGCCGGACAATGCGTCACGGAAAGCTTCAGCAAAGCCATCAATGTTCTGTTTGTCGAAGATGGTGATGTGATTGCCCGGAACGTCGATGACTTCCACGCCGCGGGACGCCAGCGGTCCCCAGCCGTAGTCTTCACCGACATCGAACTTGTCGTTGCCCTGTTCCGCGCGAAAGAGGGTGACCTGACCGTCGATCGGCTTCGGCACGTAGGCATCCATGGCGCGTTCGTAGGAGGTGCGAATCTGAGCCTGGCGTAGCCAGCCGGTATTCTTCGACGGAGGCAGCGTTTTGGCGGCGGCGCCTTCGACTTCAAACCAGAGACGGTAGGCAATGCCGGTACCGACCCGCTTGCTGAGCCTGCCGATCTTTTCCATGACGCCGGCGTCCTCGCGATTGCGCTTTTGCCAGTTGAAAGCGACACGCTCGGCGACACTGAGTTTCCTCACCATGGCGGCGGGATTCTCGGTGTCGATTAGACCGAGAAAGGTGATTTCCTGCCCTTCGGCGTTCAACTGATGCGCCATTTCATAGGCGACGACGCCGCCGAAGGAATAGCCGCAGAGCAGGTAGGGACCTTCCGGTTGCACTTTTCGCAATTCGGAAACGTAGCGAGCCGCGGTCGTTTCGACCGATTCATCCGGGATCGGACCGCCCGCCGTCAGCGCCGGAGCTTCGAAGGCATAGAAGGGTCGGTGCTCACCCAGGCGCTCCGCCAGGTTGCAGTAGAAAAGGATGCCGCCATCGCCTCCGTGAACCGCGAACAGGGGTCGTTGATCGCCTTTCGGCTGAACGACGATGGTCGTATCGGCAAGCGGGGCAGGCACGTGTTCCGATGGGGATGCCGTCGTCTTCGTGGGAGATTCTTCGGCTGGAAGCGTTTCGCGTTCTTCCGTTTCGGATTCAGTCGCTTCCTGCTCCAGACCATGATCGATCACCCGTCCCAGTTGACGAATCGTTGGCGCCTTGTAGAGCATGGCCAGCGGGAGGGAAATGCCGAGATATCGCTGGATGCGGGAGAACAGGCGCATCCCCAGGAGAGAGTGACCGCCCATCGCGAAGAAGTCATCGTCGAGTCCGATCTCGCGAACGCGGAGGATCTCTTTCCAGAAAACGGTGAGCGCCTCTTCGGTCGGGCTAGGCTGGTTGCCATTGACGCCCGGATGGGCCTCACCATCGGTCGTTTCATCGAGCTGCTCGGGTATCGGTAGCGCGTGGCGGTCGATCTTGCCATTTCGGTTGATGGGCAGTTCGTCGAGGATCACGAAGGTGTTCGGCACCATGTAGGCCGGTAACTTGGAGCGCAGGTAGTCGGCCAACTCGGCGCTGGTCAGGGATTGGCCGGTGAGAGGCGAAGCATAGGCGATCAGGGACTTGCTCCCGGCGTCGTTTCCGTGGGCGATGACTTTGACCTGATGAACCTTGGGGAAGTCGAGCAGCCGCGCTTCGATTTCGCCCAGTTCGACCCGGAAACCGCGGACTTTCACCTGGTGATCGATGCGACCGAAAAACTCCAGCTCACCGTCAGCCCGGTAGCGGCAGAGGTCGCCGGTATGATAGAGGCGGGCACCTGGAGAGTCGCTGAACGGATCGGCGAAGAAGCGTTCCGCCGTCAGCTCCGGACGGTTCAGGTATTCCAGAGCCAGACCGTCTCCGCCGCAGCACAGCTCACCGGGAATGCAGGGCGAAACTGGCAGGCCGGATTCATCGAGAATCCAGACAGAATTGTTCGGCAGGGGACGTCCGATGGGGAGAGGTCTGCCGTTGAAATCGCCGGTCACGATCTGATGGCAAGTCGTGAAGGTGGTGTTTTCCGTTGGGCCGTAACCGTTGATCAGCCGGAGAGCGGGATGTCTTTCGAGCACACGCCGGGCGTGATCCGCCGAGACCACATCGCCGCCGGTGACGAGCTGCGTGAGCCCGGCGAAGGCGTCGATGTCTTCCTCGACCATGATCTGGAAGAGTCCGCTGGTCAGCCAGAGGGTGGTCACTCCCAGTTCGCGAATGCAGCGGGTGATCTCTTCGATGTTGATCGGTCCGGATGTTGGAAGCGCCACGGTCCCGCCATTCAGGAGTGCGCCGAAAATCTCGAACAGCATGATGTCAAAGCAGACGCTCGACGGATGCAGAATCACTTCGCCGCGACCGAGTTCGCAGAGGTTTGTGTTTCTAACGAGTCGGTTGACTGCCCGATGCGGAATGATGGCCCCTTTCGGAGTGCCGGTGGAGCCGGACGTGTAGAGCAGAAACGCGGGTGCGTTGGGCTCGATCGTGCGTTGAGAAAGGTCAGCTTTGCCAGTCCGGCTCGCATCCTCGACGAGCAGGATATTGAGATCGCGAGGCATCCGGTCCTTGAGTGACTCGGTGGTCAGCACGGCATCCACGCCGCTGTCTTTCAGGACAAACTGGAGACGCTCGCAGGGATACTCGGGATCGAGCGGCACGCAGGCGGCGCCGGTTTTCAGGATGGCGAATTCGGCCGCGATCAGGTCCGGCGTGCGTTCGAGAAACAGACCGACTCGTTGGAGTGACCCCTTTGCATTATTCTCCAGAAACGCGGCAAACCGGTCCGCCTGATCGGAAATTTCACGGTAGGAAATCTCTCTGTCGTCGAGGCGAATCGCGACCGCGCGGGGATGCTCGGCGACGACCTCGTCGAAGAGATCGATGATCGACTTGTCGCGAGGATAGTCGGTGGCGGTGTCGTTCCAGCTTTTCAGCAGATCGAATTGCCAGTCGGCCATCGAAGACGCGATCTCGGACACGGTGGCGTCAGGCGTCGCGATCACCTTTTCCAGGATCGCTCGCAGGGAAGCCAGCCAGTGACGAACTGTTTCCTTCGAGAAAAGTCCGGTCTGGAAATCGAAGCGAAGTTCGAGACCGTTTTCGCTTTCGAGCCCCTTGAGGAAAAGCGGGTTTCCGGTGAACCGCCGATCGACTTCGGCGATCGAAGTTTTGACCCCGGCAAACTCTTCATAACCATCCATCCGCTCCAGGTTGAAGACGGCTTCCACCAGGGAACTCCGGCCCACGGAACGGGCGATGCCCAGTTTCTTGATCAGCTTTCCGTAGGTATAGTCGGAATGCTCGAGTGCGTTCAGGAGATGGCGCTGTACGTCGCCGACGAAGGCCGAGAATTTCTGGTCCGGATCGATGTCGGACACGAACGGCAGGAAGTTCACACAATGCCCGACCAGACCTTGGGCGCCTTCGGAATTCTGGCCCGCGACGGGGAAAGCGACCGCCAGCCGGTGCTGACGGCTGATCCGGTGGAGCAGGGCCTGGTAGGCGCTCATCACGAGCGCGAAGAGCGTGGCGCCGGATTTTCCGGCGGCCTTTTTGAGAGCTCGGCAGGTCTCGGCATCGAGTTGTTCGGCGAGCGTGTCGGCGCGAAAGTCGGGTTCGTCGGCCGTGGCGAAATCGGTGGGCAGCGAAAGAGGCGGCACTGGATCGGCGAATCGTTCGAGCCAGTAGGCTTCGCTGTCGCTCCGATCGGACTGCTGTTCTTTCCAGGCCGTTTCGATGGCGTGATCGCCGAATTGCCGACTCGGTTTCTCGAGTTGCGGTGTCTCGCCGTTCTTTCGCGAGGCATAGGCCTGACTGAGTTCGGCGGTGACCAGGTTGAACGACCAACCGTCGCAGGCGAGGTGGTGGGCGTTGAGAATGAGGACGTGTTCGTCCGTGTTTTTCCGGACCAGGGTGGCGCGGAAAAGCGGTCCGTTTTCCAGGTCGAACGGCGTTGTTTGTTCGGCTTTCAGCAGCGCTTCGATCTCGGCGTCGGCTGCGATCGGGTCGACCGAGTCAACAGCCTTGGCCGGAACCTCGATCGTGAGTTCCGGTTGCACACGAAAACCCTCGCCATCGGCCTGGTAGACGGCGCGAAGACCCTCGTGACGCGCCACGACATCCTGCACGGCCTGTTTCAGCGCGGCTTCGTCGAGCGGGCCCGAAAAGGTGAGCGTGTTGACTTCGTTGAAACACAAGGAGGCATTTTCGCTGGCTTGGGAAGCGAGCCATACCTCGTGCAGTGATTCGGTCATCGGATAGAGGCGTCCTGGATCGTCGGACGTCTGAGCGACAAACTGGACTTCCGGTTCGGAGACCGCTGGATTCGCGACATCGGTGAGCAGCCGCTTGGGGCCGGTGAGTCGAGAACCATTGAGGTGTGGCGCGGGAAGGTGCGCGGGCCGGGTGAAGAATCCGCCTTCCTGCAATTCGGCCACCGATTCCGTAAAGGCGTCGATCACGTAGTCGACGTCCTCGTCCGTGTGCGCCGCCGTCATGTAGGTGGGGAACCCTTCGAGGAGGAACACGCCCTTCTGCCTCAAGTGGAAGAAGAGCAGATTGGCATACTTGTGATCCTCAGTGACGCGGACGAACATCTGCGAGCCAAAATTCGGCATCCGGAACGGTGCCTCGTTTTCGACGAACATCCGGTCGACCGATCCGGCGAGACGATTGGCTCGCTCTCGGACCGTGGTCCAGAATTCGGGACCCTTGTCGCGGAGGAAAGTCAGCACCTGCTTGGTCGCGGCCATCGCCAGCGGATGACGAACGAAAGTGCCGGCGAAGAAAGTCACGCCCTTCTCGGGGAAGGAATCGTCGCCGTACTGCCAGATGCCACCATCGAAGGTGTCCATGTATTCCGCTTTTCCGGCGACCACGCCGATGGGCATGCCGCCGCCGATGACCTTGCCGTAGGTCGCGATGTCGGCCTTCACCCCATAGTATTCCTGGGCGCCGCGAGGACCGGTTCGGAAACCGGTGATGACCTCGTCGAAAACGAACACCGTGCCCGATCTCTCGGTGATGGCGCGAACTTCGCGGATGAAATCCTTGGGCTGAAACTCGGGACGCCGGCTCTGAATCGGTTCGACGATCACCGCGGCGAGTTCGCTGGCCTGGTTGCGAATCACTTCGAGCGCTTCGTCGGAACCGTAGGGCAGCACGATCACATCGTTGACCGCACGGAAGGGGATTCCCGGCGCGATGGGCAGGGAGCGACGCTTGTCGCCTTCGCCGACCGAGCGCACCAGCATCTCGTCGAAGTTACCGTGATAGTCCTTGGCAAAAATCACGATCTTGTCGCGACCGGTCACGGTCCGCGCGAGGCGCATCGCGGCCTGGACCGCTTCCGAACCGGTGTTCACAAAGCTGGCGCGTCCGTTGCCGGTGATCTCGCAGAACAGCTTGGCCGCTTCCATGGCGGTCACGCTCTGCGGACCGACTTCGACGCCGCGATCGAGTTGCTCGTGCAGCGCCTTGGTCACGAAATCCGGCGAGTGACCCAGGAAGTTCGGACCGAAACCGTTGAGCAGATCGATGTACTCATTCCCGTCGATGTCGAGCAGCCGCGAGCCCTTCGATTTCTTCACCGCGATCTGGTAGATCATCTCTTTCCAGTTCCGATTGAAACCGGAAACGGTCCGGGGATCGGCATACCATTGGCGATATTTTGCGGTCAGTTCCTTCGAGGTGCGGGTCTTGTCGATGTACTTCGCGATGAGTTCATCGAGATGACGCTGCTGCTGATCGGTGAGCGTTTCGGCGTCGCGACTGATTGTCGTCGAAGGCGCGGAAACGTCCGGAGAACTGGAGCCGGAGCCATTGCCGCCGTTCGAAGAGGATTTCGCGGCGGGCTTGGGAGCCGGTGCCGGCGCGGGCTGTGGTGCGGCGGGAACAGGTGCGACCGGAGCCGGTGCGGCTTGAGGCAAAGCGGCGGGCGCGACGGGATGACCCTGAAGCAACGCCAGTTGCTGGCGCATCAGTTCGAGCTGTTGAGCAACGAGGCTTTCAACGCCGCTTCCGGCAGAGGTCGGCGTGAAACTGGGAATCGGCGCAGGAGCAATGGTCGGAGTCTGCACAGGAACCGCGGGTTGAGGCGCTGCAGTGACTGGAGTTGGAGCCGAGGCTGGCGTCTCGAGAACCGGAATGGATTGGGTATCGCGGTACTGGTCCGGAGCAAGCGTGGCATCCAGGTGATTGACCATCGCGTCGATGGTGGAGACCTCCGCCATCAGTTGCCGCATCGTGATTTCGGTCTGAAATCCATCCTGAAAGGCCTTGCTGACTTGGGTCAGCAGGAGCGAGTCGAAGCCCAGTTCGAGGAAGGTCGCGTCACCCGCGAGATCCTCTTCGGGAATGCCGGAGAGATCGGTCAGGATGCCGCGGACCGCTTCGCCGAGGGCGTCGAGGCGCGAGATGTTTTCGGGAGTGCTCATAGCGGTGCGGGAAAAATCGGGTTGCTGAGGCAGCGCCTCTGGCGCGGGCACGGGGAGGGCGACAGGTGTCGGCGGGACCGTCGCGGGGATGGCGGCGGCGTCCATCGGCTTGGGATCGACCCAGTGGCGTTTCCGCTCGAAGGGATAGGTCGGCAGAACGACGCGCTTGCGGGTCTCATGTCCGTAAAAGGCTTCCCAATTCACCTCGACTCCAGCCGTCCAAAGTTTGCCGAGCGATTCGAGGGCGTTGGCGTGATCGGAGCCTTCCTCCTTCACGTGGCGGCAGGTCGAAACGGCGAAGTGACCGTCCTTTCGATTCAGCGTTTGCCGCGCCAGTCCGGTCAGGGTTTGGCCGGGGCCGACTTCCAGGAAAACCTGATCCGGCTGTACGGCGCCGAGGATCGCGACGGCATCATGGAAACGAACTGTCTCGCGCAAGTGCTTCGCCCAGTAGCGGGGATCGGTGGTTTCCGCTTGGGTCAGCCACTCGCCGGTGACGGTCGAAAGGATCGGTTTCGAAGGCGCGCGCAGCTCGATTTTCTCAAAGCAGGCCGCGAATCGATCGATCACCGGATCCATCATCCACGAATGGAAGGCGTGCGAGGTGTGCAGCGGTTTCGCGATGATGTCGTCGGCTTCGAGTTGCTTTGCGAAGGCGTCCAACTCCTCGTGCGGTCCAGCCACCACGCACAGGGCGGGACCATTCACGGCCGCGAGATCGAGCGAATCCGGAAGCCGCTTTTTCAATTCCTCGGCGGCCAATCGAACGGAAAGCATGCCACCGCCGGGGAGATCGCCCATCAGTCGACCGCGAGCCGCGAGCAGTTCCAGTCCGCTTTCGAGATCGAAGACGCCGGCATGGCACGCCGCCACGAACTCGCCGACGCTGTGACCGATCATCGCCGCCGGCTCGATGCCCCAGCTCTGCCAGAGATCGGCCATCGCGTATTCGATCACGAAGATCGCCGGCTGAGCGAGTACGGTATGCTTGAGCTGTTTTGAAGCCGATTCGCGATCAGCGCCCTCGCCGGGGAACAACACGTCGGTCAGGTTCAATCCGAGATGCGGACGAAGAATCTCCGAGCAACGATCAATCAGCTCGCGGAAACGTGGTTCGGACTCGTAGAAATCCCGCGCCATGTCGAGATGCTGCGCGCCCTGGCCGGGGAACATGAAGTTCACCGGCGGATTGCTACGGTCGGCGATGCCTTTCGCGCCTTTGCCCGCGGCGATCTGTGCCTTCAGGTCGGCGAAATCTTTTGCCACCACCGCGCGACGGCAACGGAAAGGCTTGCGTCCGATCGCCAGCGTCCACGCCGCGTCGGCGGGATCGAGATTGTCCGATCTCTCGGCAAATGCGGCCAGGTTGGTCGCGGCCTGTTCTAGCGCGGCATCGGTGCGCCCTGAAAGCAGGAATAACTGGGAGTCCCGGGTGGACGGTTTCGATTCGATGACAGGCGACTCTTCGACGATGACGTGCGCGTTCGTCCCTCCAACGCCAAAGGCACTCACGCCAGCGCGACGTGGAGCATTCTCGAAGCCGGCCTTCCATGGCGCCAGCGTGGTGTTCACGTAGAACGGGCTGTTCTCGAAATCGATCTTCGGATTCGCTTTCTGGAAATGCACGATGGGCGGTAGCTGCGCTTTCTCGAGTGACAGCGCCGTCTTGATCACACCGCACACACCGGAAGCCACGTCGAGGTGACCGATGTTGGTTTTCAGCGAACCAACCGCACAGATCTGGTTTTCTTCGACACCGCCAGCGCGAAACGCCTTGGTCAGCGCGGTGATCTCGATCGGGTCGCCGAGCGGCGTGCCGGTACCGTGCGCTTCAATGTAGGAAATGGTTCGCGGATCGATCCCGGCATCGCGATGCGCCATGCGGATGACGTCGGTCTGTCCTTCGACACTCGGCGCGGTGTAGCTGTGTTTCACGCCGCCATCGTTGTTCATTCCGGTACCGCGAATGACGGCGTGGATATGATCGCGATCGCGCATCGCATCGCTCAGTCGCTTGAGCATGATCACGCCCGCGCCGTTGCCGAACACGGTGCCGGAGGCCTTCTCGTCGAAGGCACGGCAATGACCGTCGCCGGAAAGCATGCCCTGCTCAGTATAGTGGTAACCACGCTTCAGCGGCAGCGTGATCGTCACGCCGCCGGCGAGCGCCATGTCGCAGAGGCCGGATTGAATCGCGCGACAGGCTTCGACGATGGCGACCATCGATGTCGAGCAAGCCGTCTGCAGCGTCATCGCCGGGCCGCGCAGGTTGAGTTTGAAGGCGACGCGCGTGGCGAGGTAATCCTTGTCGTTGCCAAGTTCCGTCTGGAGCGAACCGACCTGGATTTGCGGAATCAGGTCCGCGAGGAATTCCCGATCGGTGCACAGGTTGGCGAGCAGGTAAGAATCGAAATAGGCGCCGGCGTAAACCCCGATGCGATGGCGGAGATTGTCCGGCTGATACCCGGCGCGTTCCATCGCTTCCCAGGCCAGTTCGAGAAAGATCCGCTGTTGCGGGTCCATGATCTTCGCGTCCTTCGGAAGAATGCCGAAGAAGGCCGCGTCGAACTTGTCGACATCGTCGATGATGCCTTTCACCGGCACGAAGCCCGGTTTGTCGTAGTCTTCGAACTCGGGAATCTCTTCCCGCTCAAAACGCGACAGCGATTCCACGCCGCCAGCGAGGTTTTCCCAAAACTGATCAGGATCGTTGGCGCCGGGAACGCGAAGTGATATCCCAATGATGGCGACCGCGTCGTCGTCGGATTTCTCAATCTGTTCGATCACTTCGACCGATTTCTCCGCCGCAGCGCCGGCTTCGATGCGACGAACCTGATCGGCGATGGTCGGCAGTTCGAACAGTTCCGTCAGCGCGATATCGCGATCGAATTCGCGCTGCAATTGAGCGTGCAGTCGAACGAGCTGAACGGAGGTTCCGCCGAGTGCCGAAAAAGGATCGCCGATGCCGACCGTTTCGAGGCAGAGGATGTTTCGCCAGATCTCGGCGATCCGATTCTCGAGCTTGCTGCCCGGCTTCACGAATGCCTGGGCGATCTCGGGTCGGGGGTGAAGGTTGCCCGCCTGCAATTGCGCGAGGAGCCTTTCCGGATGGCGAAGCTCGTTCGCGATCCGATGGGCAAGTTCGCTCGAGAGCAGATTCGCCGATGTTCTCTTGGCGGTGCCGTTCATGCCGCCGCTCGTTTTTGCGACTGGCTCGATCGGAATGAGCGGTAGACTTTTCGCGGCCGAAGTGGGAAGGGTAAAGCCAGTCGAGGTGCGAGTCGCGCCGATACCTTCGAAGAATCGACGGCAGGGCTCATTGCGTTCCGTTTCGCTGAAAAGGAAAGCGATTCCGGCCGCCTCAGTTTCCTCGGCCAGCCGGGTCACCATGGCTCGCTCGACGCCCTTGCCCATGGCGCGGCAGCTGAGCATGAATCCTTCGACGGTGAAGTCGGTGGAAATCAGCATCGCGCCAGCCAGACCGTAGTCGTCAAAGCGATCCGAAACGTGAACCGCAAGGCAGCGCGTTCCCTTTTCGAGTCGCTCCGAAAGTTCCGTCTCGGAAAGTCGAAGCCCATTCGCGTTGAATTGATTTGTCCGCAGCGTGAGCTGGGAAATGCGCGGCAGTTCCGCCGTCGTGGCTTCGTGGATGTCGATCTTCAGCTCAAGGCTGGCGAGGAAATCGGCAAAGCTCGGCGCGCTTTCATTGAGTTGGCGTCGCTCGGCTTCGTGCTGATAAAACTCGGCGCGTTTCGCGTCTTCCTCTGTCAGGCGCACCCGATCGAGACTCCACAGGTTTTTAAGGAAGGCGGGAATCTCCGACTCGTCCTTCGGCAGGGTGAGTGCGACTACGCCCGGACAGTTTGCCGCGACTTCGGCGATCTCGGCCGGGTTGTCGTCGAGGAACACGAAACTGTCGATGCCGAGGTTCAGCTCGCCGGCCAGCTCGATCAGGTTTGAAGATTTCGGCTGCCAGTTGACTTTCCAACCGGCGAAATCGGCACGCGTCAATCCGAGTTCCGCGGCGCGAGTTTCGAAGACGCGATCCACATCGGCTTCGCTGTTTTTCGAGCAGAGACAAAGCAGGAAACCTTCGGTCCGTTTCGCGATTGCGAAGTCGCGGACCGACTTCCATGGTCCGGCGAGGTCGAGTTTTTCCGCCCCATCTTCGCCGCAGACACCGCCCCAGAGCGTGTTGTCCGCATCGAGCACCAACACCTTCGTCGGCGGGCGAAGGTGAGCGCTCATCCGGCGCGCGATGGCCGTCGCGAGTGTGGCGTAAAAGGTTTCGGTGAAGGGAATCCGGCCGGAGCGATCCGCTTCGGGATCGAAAACCGAGTCGACTGAAGAGGGTTGGGTCCAGGACTCAACCCTGTTGACTTCGATGTTGGGCAGCTGCGCCAGATTTTCGGCAACCTCCGCCTCGAATCGCGTTGTTTCCGGATCTGCCTCGGCATGGGGACAGAAAATCACGAGTTGGGTGGCCCGCGAGCGGGAAGCAAGACCGGTGAGCGCGTTCGTCAATTCGTCGGCAAGTCCGTGGGCGCCGTTGCCGGCACGAAGATCGTCGGGACGAACGAGAAAGACGTTGAACCCTTCCTGATTGGCGGCGCTTTCGCTGGCGGGATCGAGAGCCTGTTGCAGGACCTGATTGTAGCCGGAAAAACGAATGTGGAGGTCGATCCCGAGTTCACGCAACCAGAACGCCAACGCCGGGCGCAATGGCTCGGCGGTAAACGTGGCACTGATTTGAATGACGGGTTTCTCGGACCTCATAAACTGTGCGAAATCTGTGAACGGTGGGGAAGGGAGGAGGACGAGGGTTAGAATGAAGCGGGTTTCATGTCGGCTAGTGCCGGGAAGCGCGATCGCCAGTCGTCGAGGGCGTTGCGCTCGAGCAGCGAGCGAAGGACCGTGGGCTCGGACTCGGCCCGAGCGATCACTTCGCCAGTTGGGCTGACCACCAGGCTGGCGCCGGAGTATTCGAGATTCGGGTCGGCACCCCAGCGATTCACCCCGGCGACGTAAGCCTGGTTTTCGATGGCGCGAGCTCGCAGTAGCGTGGTCCAGTGGTCCTCGCGAAGCGCGGGCCAGTTGGCGATGACGACAAAGAGATCGGCGCCCCGGCGCGCGGCGTTGCGGAAAAGTTCTGGGAACCGCAGGTCGTAGCAGATGAAAGGCGCGACCTTCCAGCCATCGCAGTCCAACAGGATCGATTCGGTTCCGGCTTCGTAGAAATGACCTTCGTTGGCGAGGGGAAAGAGGTGATTCTTCCGGTAGCGGCCCAACTCCGAGCCGTCCGGGGAAAAGCAGACCGCCTCGTTCCATCCGAGACCCGAATCGGGATTGCGCCCCGGGATTCCCGCGAGCACGTGACTGTCCGTGCGCCGCGCGATGTTGGCAAAAAACTGCGCCGAGGGGCCGTCAGCGGATTCCGCGATGGCCGGGACGTTCATGGAAAAGCCCGCCGTGGCCAGTTCCGGAAAAATCAACAAGGACCCGGGCTCGATCACGGTTTCGCCCAGCATTCCCTCAATCTTTTCGAAATTCTCGTCCCGGTTTTCCCACGAGATATCTGTCTGGCAACAAAGGATTTTCATGTTCGGCGGTCGAAGACCGACTCTGCTTGAATTCAAAATTACGAGTTCTCGCAGATATGATTTTAATAAATAAAACGGATAAAAACAACTCAGAAAATACTCTTTTTTCTAAAAATTTCAGCTGTAATTATTTTTATAAACCAAGTTTGATTATCTGGAAAGGTGAAATTACGGCGAGTTCGCGGGGATCGAATGGTCTGGGACAGAGTGGCGCGACCCAAATGGGAAGTCGGATTCACCACCGCCGAACCGAGAGGGATCGATCCTCTGCGTTTGCTTCGTTGCCACGTCAGTGGCGGCGCCCTCCTCACCCGTCGTTCCGGGAAACACCGAATCCGAATCAGTCCAGGCGAAACGAGATTTTGACCAGAGCGGACGCTTCCACCGCTTCACCGGATCGATAGCCGGGTTCGAATCGCCACCGTTTCACGCAGGCCAGCGCCGCATTATCGAGGCTGGAATCACCGGCGCTGCGGTGGACCCGGGCCGAGCGCAGGGCGCCGCTGGATTTCACCACCACCATCACCCAGGTCGTGCCCTCGCGACCGGCCTTGCGGGCGGCGGCCGGGTAGTTCGGCGCGGCCGGGGACAGTGGACGGGGAGGGGCGGTCTTCGAACTGCCTTTGCTCGCCTTGGGGGCCGCTTTCTTCGGCTTGGCGGCAACGCTCTCAGAAGAGGTGGGCGCAGGTTTTGGTGAGGACGAGGGTTTCGGCGCGGTTTTCTTCGGCTTCGGTGGTGTCGGCTCGGGCTTCGGCTCGGGCTCGGGAAAATCCACCGATGGACCCAGGGCCACCAGTAGATCCTCGGACGCCGGTTCCGCGAATTCGCTCGGATCGGTCGTTTCCGGTTCGGGGGTGTGGGGAGCGTCCGTCGGAGGCGAGTCGATTTCGGTCAATTCGACCGGGTCGGCCTCCCGCATCGGCGGGGGCGGCGTCTCGATCTCCGCGGACGCGTCCTCATCGCTCTCGACGGGTGCCGGAGCCGCGACGCTGACTTCGATCACGGGCACATCCCCGGACGAGAGATCGCCGGGCGCCAGGTGAAACCAGAAAGCCGCCGCCATCGCCGCCACGGTGTGAAATCCGACCGAGAAGACGATCGGCCAGAACAGCGAACGGTGGGGACCGGTCGGAGCGCCGACGCACGACGGAGCCTCTTCCAAGCGCAGAGGGCGCTTGGAGAAGCTCTCGCGATAATTGAGGCGGGCGGGTTGCGAAGGCAGAGACATGTCTCGAATAACGAGAAAACCACTCTCTACCCACGCGAAACCGGATTCAAATCCGGAATCCCCCGGGACTGCCTATCGACGACCGGAAATCGGAGCGTGGACCTTTTTGCCACCGCTGCCGCCGAAATCCCAGCCGAACACCACCCAGGCTTCGAGATCGGGCGATTCGTCGGTCAGGCCCGCCAGCGCCACGATGTCGAGATGGGCGTCGCCAAAAGGCCGGAACTGCACGCTGGGCCCGAACTGCACCTTGTGCTCGGCGTTGCCACGGTCGCTTTCGACCGTTTCGTTCACATACTTGGCTTCGAGACCGAGTGAAAACGAACCGTCGCCCATCGCCTTGCTGAGACCCTGGGTCACTTGCCATTCCTCGGTGTTTTCGCCGCCCAGTTCGCGTTCGCAGACCAGGTTCAGCCCGTACTGCCAGCCGTCGCCGAATTCATCGCCCAAAAGGAGCTTAGGTTCGACCACGTCACCGCCGTGATCGGGGTCGACCCACTTGTATTCGAAATAGAGTGCCGGATTCAGGGGAATGACGCCCCAGTCCGCGAGGCCGTAGCGCATTTCCAGGGCGATGTCGTGGTGCGACGCACGGCCATCCTCGACGACCCAGTCCTCGTAGAGATCGAGCTGAATGCGGCCCGGCAGACCGATCTCGAATTCTTCCTGGAAACGATGCTTCCACTCGCCGTCGTCGAGCCGGCCGCGCCACCAATGCTCGAGCGCCATCTCCCACGGATCCTGCTGGATGTGAACGCGAGTATTGGCGAAACGGCGATGCTGTACCCATTGTGGCTGATTGTAGGCGCCGACTTCGTTGCCGGAATAGGTAAGCTCCTCACCGGATGCTTCCGTCGCCGTCAAGTCGGCCACGACGGGTGGGGTTTCCTCTTGCGCCAGGGAGGTGAGTGTGGCGATGGCCAACACCCCCAAGGAAAGGGCGGGGACGAAAGTGACTTTCATGATCGAGTCGTTGATTTTCATGTTTTCGGGTTGATTCGGCCCACCACACACCGGACCGGCCCCTCCCGACAACGGAGATTTTTCGAAATTTCGAAAATGGACAAAAACCGTCCAGTTTTGAATGAAATCCGCTCAGTTGGGGATTTCAGCGGCGCAGTTTTCGACGAAGCGTGGCCCGGTTGGCCTGGAGTTCGCTGGCCAGGCGTGCCAGTTTTCCGTCAAAGCGTTCGAGCAACTGTCGAGCCAGTTCGCTTTCGATCGTTTCGGAGAGGTCGCGATAGGTCGGCGGCGACGCCTCCGAAGCCATCCGTGAGTCCAGCCAGACGGCCAACGCCTCGCGAAAGGATTCGGGAAGTTCCTCCCCCGTGTCGTCGTTTGGTTTTCCGAGATAGTCCGGCAGATGATCGGCATCGATTCGGGTGCCACCGGCGTTGGCGGTGAGCGCGTAGGAAACGACATTGCGAAGCTCCCGCAGATTTCCCGGCCACCGGTGAGCGCCGAGACGTTTGAGTGCTCCCTCGGAAATTCCGATCCGCTTTCCGGGTTCATGCTGGCCGGCGAAGTAAGCCGCCAGTGCCGGCAGGTCCGCGATCCGTTCGCGCAACGGGGGCAGCCGAACCTCGAGAACCTGGAGACGGTAGTAGAGATCGCTCCGGAAGTGACCCGCGTCGACGGCGCCAAGCAGCGGCTCCAGGCAGGTGGCCAGCAACCTGGGAAAGCCCTTCTCGCCCCGTTCGATGTGCCGGACCAACTCCGTCTGGCAATCGGAGGAAAGGGCCGCCACCTCCTCGATGAGCAGCGTGCCGCCTTCCGCCCGACGGATGCTTGCGTCGAGAGTGGATTGCGAGGAATCGCCGCCGGCCAGAAAGTTCTCGAACGAGGCGCCGGCGCGCCGGGAGTTTTTCCCAATCAGACTCGCCACCAGCGATTTTCCGGTTCCGGTTTCGCCGCGCACCAGCACGGGTTCGTCGCTGGCGCAGGCGTGCGCGATCTGCTGAAACACGGCCCGCATCGCCGGGGCCGCGCCGATGAAGGCGGCGTCGGGAGGCGATTCGGCGTTCGATTCAACCCTGTTGGGTCCCGGACCTGACAGGGTCAGGTCGCGGAGCAGGTTTTCCAGCGCGCCGGTGAAGGCGTCGAAATCCAAGGGCTTGGGGAAAAACCCGCGCACGCCCAGTTTTCGCGCCGTGATGGTGTTGTCGATCTCGCCGTGCGCGGTGATCACGAACACGGGTGGCCGCTGATCCGGGGGAATCGATTCCAGAAAGGCCAACCCATTCTGGTCCGGCAGCCCGATGTCGAGGATCATCGCCGCGAAGGGACCTTCCGCTTCGAGAAAGCGCCGGGCCTTCGCGGCGGTGGGCGCGAGTTGGCTGGCGGCGCCGACATGCCGAAGCGTGGCCGCCAACGCGAGCGCGAGGGGGCGCTCGTCTTCCACGATCAGAACTCTGGGTAGGCCACTCATGAAGGATTCGGAATACGAAGCGTCACTTCGGCGCCGCCGTCCGGTGGGTTGGCGACCGCGACCGAACCACCGTGACCCTGGACGACCTCGGCGACCAGCGTCAGGCCGAGTCCCATGCCGCCTTCGCGCTCGGAGAAAAACGGTTCGTGCCAGCGTTCGATCGCCGTTTCGCTGAATCCTGGACCATGGTCGCGAATTCGGATGATGGCCTCGTCAGGATTCTGCTGCTCGAGATGAACGAAGACCCGGCCGCCTTCCGGCATCGCCTGGGCGGCGTTGAGGAAGAGGTTTCGCAGCACCTGCTCCATCCTCGCGGCGTCGATGGAAGCGCTGACGGGGAACTCGCCGAGAATCTCCGCCGTGACTCCGGCGTGATCGAGTTGTGGTTTCAGCCGATGCAACACCCGGCGGGCGAGCTCGGTGAGGTCGCTGGTTTCCGTCTTCGGCGGCGCGCCACGGGCGACGAAGAGCCACTGGTTGACCAGATCGGTGATACGATCGGTTTCGTCGCGAATCAGGTCGATCGATTCCGCGTTTTCCTCGCCGCAAGTGGCGCGGGCCATCAGGTCGGCGTGGAGGCGGATGGCGGCGGCCGGATTTCGGATTTCGTGGGCGAGACTGGTGGCGATGCGTCCGAGAGTGGCGAGCCGTTCCGATTGTCGGCGCAGGGCCTGCTCCTCGTGGAGTCGGCGTTGACCTTCGGCCAGCGAACGGGCCAGTGCGCCGATCTCGTCGGGCCGTGCGATCACTTCGGCCGGTGGAGAGGCCGGTGATTCGCGATCGAGATTCGGCAGCCATCGATCCAGCAGGACCAGCGGCCGCACCAGTCGCCGGGCAATGAGAAAGGCGATGCCGCCGCCGAACACGGTCACGATGACCACCGGCAACAGCCAGCTGGAGGCGTCGGCGAGGAACCGTTCGCGTTCCCGCAGGAGCAGCAGGTGGGCCGAGCCTCCGCTGACGGGGGCGACGGCGATTTCCCAGGCGCCGGTGCGGCCCGATTTCGCTTTATCGGCGACAAGACCCTCGATCGTGTCCGCGATCGCAGGCTCCAGGTCTTCGCTCAGTCGGTCGGAATAGCGAAATCCGACGCTGACCCCGAGGACGGCGGCAAGTTTTTGGGCGAGTTCGGGAGAGTGGGGGAGCCGCAACCGGTCGATCATGCGGGCATTGGCTTCCGCCATGTCGCGGAACTGTCGCAACGATTCCCGGTGGAAGGTGTGATCGGTCCATCCGACCAGCGCGACCGAGGCGATCGCGGCGAAAACCGAAAACGGAATCGCCAGGCGACGAAAGATTCCGCCCCGGGTGGTTGGCTGCGACGGCTCCGACGGCCCAGTCATCCGGGCAAAGTGGACAATTTCTGGCCAATTGGCGAGAAAACTCGGTGAATTGGACGAATTTTGCTCACCGAATCCCGATCAACGAGCCAGCGAGTAACCGGTCCAGACGAGGAGCATTCCGATCACGACGCTGGCGAGGACATTGGCGATGGCGATTCCGAAATGGCCGTGACGCAGCAGGTCGAAGCTGTTCCACCCGAAGGTCGAGAAGGTGGTGAAGCTGCCGAGAAACCCGACGAGCAGCAGCCAGCGCGTGGCATCGGTGAGCCACTCCCGCGTTTCGGCGAATCCGTAGAGGAGTCCGATGAGGAAACACCCGATCAGGTTCGCGGCGAGAATGCCCCAGGGGAATTTAGAGTGGAAAAAGCCCGTCTCGACGCGGCCGGTCAGCCAGTCCACCCCGCCGGCCACGAACCAGCGGAGCAGGGCGCCCGAGGCTCCGCCCGCCGCCACGAGGAAGAAGGCTTTCATGGTGACGGGGCGTTGAGGGGAATCGGATTGAAGGGAAGAACGGCGATCGGTTTCCTCGTTTACCGTGCCTTGCTGGCCGTCTCCGCAGGTTTTGCGTCAGCCACGTCGGAGCGCGGATGAACCTTGCGGAATTTGCCCTGGAAGGTGTCCCAGTCGCCAAGGATTTCCCGGGCGCGTTCGCTGTCGGTGTATTCGAGGTGCTGGTAGATCAGCTGTTTCACCGCATTGATGTCCTCGGGATCGTCGAGCGGCGACACCTGCACCATTTCGGGATTGTAGAGTTTTTCGAAGCGGTCGTCGTGGTCGAGCACGAAGGCGAGTCCGCCACTCATTCCGGCACCGAAGTTTTTCCCGGTATCGCCGAGAATCACGACCAGCCCGTTGGTCATGTATTCGCAGCCGTGGTCGCCGATGCCCTCAACGACGGCGGTGCCGCCCGAGTTGCGAACGCAGAAGCGCTCACCGGCCCGTCCGTTGATGAACATCCGGCCGCCGGTGGAGCCATACATCAGGGTGTTGCCGGCGATGGAGTTTTCGTGGGGCACGAATTTCCGGTTTTCCGGCGCCCGGACAATGATTTCGCCGCCGCACATGCCTTTGCCGACGTAGTCGTTGGCTTCGCCGATCAGGGTCAGGCGGATGCCGCCACAGAGGAAGGTGCCGAAGCTCTGGCCGGCGCTGCCTTCGAGGGTGATGTCGATGGTGCCTTCGGGCAGACCGTGGTTCCCGTGGTGATCCGCGACCTTACCGCTGAGCTTGGTGCCGACGTTGCGGTTGGTGTTTTTCACCTTATAGGAGAGCTTGATCGGCTCCTTGTCGCGAATGGAGTTCCGCGCGTCCTGGATGATCTTGTCGTCCAGCGGCGCGGCGTGGAGGCCGTCGTTGCGGTCCTGCATGCGCATCCGGGCGAGGCCGCGGCTGCTGTCCTTGGTCACGTCCTTGAGGATGCGGCTGAGGTCGATCAGGTTCGCTTTCGGATGATCCGGCACGGTGCGCTGGGTGAGGAACTCGGGACGCCCGATGATGTCGTCCAACTTGCGCACGCCGAGGGTGGCGAGGTGTTCGCGGACTTCCTGGGACACCGAGTTGAAGAAGTTCACCACCATGTCCGGGGTGCCCTTGAATTTCTCCCGCTTGGCCGGGTCCTGAGTGGCGATGCCGACCGGGCAGGTGTTCAGGTGGCATTGGCGAACGTAGACGCAACCCATCGCAATGAGGGCGATGGTGCCGAAGTTGTACTCCTCGGCGCCAAGCGCGGCGGCGTGAATGATGTCGATCCCGGTGCGAAGCCCGCCATCGGTTCGCAGCGTGACGCGTTCGCGCAGGCCGTTGAGCATGAGGACCTGCTGGGTTTCGGCGACGCCGATTTCCCAGGGCAGGCCCGCATATTTGATGGAACTCAGCGGAGAGGCGCCGGTGCCACCATCGTGGCCGGAGACGAGAATGACGTCCGCATTCGCCTTGGCGACGCCCGCGGCAATGGTGCCGACGCCGGTTTCGGCGACGAGTTTGACGCAGACCTTGGCGCGCGGATTGATTTCCTTCAGATCGTGAATGAGCTGGGCGAGATCCTCGATCGAGTAGATGTCGTGGTGCGGCGGTGGCGAGATCAGGGTCACGCCCTGTTGGGTGTGGCGCAGCTTGGCGATGATTTCATTGACCTTGTGGCCTGGCAACTGACCGCCTTCGCCGGGCTTGGCGCCCTGGGCCATCTTGATTTCGATTTCCTCGGCCGACATCAGGTACTCGGCATGGACGCCGAAACGCCCGGAAGCGACCTGCTTGATCTTGGAGTTGGCCCAGTCGCCGTTCGGATAGGGCTTGAACCGGCTCGAATCTTCACCGCCCTCACCGGAGTCGGACTTGCCGCCGATGCGGTTCATCGCGATCGCGAGCGTCTCGTGCGCTTCGGGACTGAGGGCGCCGAGCGACATGGCGGCCGTGGTGAAACGGCGCCGGATGTCTTCGACCGGTTCGACTTCATCGATCGGAATCGGACCGCTGGCGAGTGGCACGAGGTCGAACAGGTCGTGCAGCGCGTTGGGGCGATTCAGGCGCCATTCTTCCAGGTATTTCTCGTAATCCTCGGCCGCGCCGGTCTTCACGAAGGTGTGGAAGTTTTTGATGACCGGTCCGCTGACCGCGTGGACTTCGCCACCGCGACGCGGGCGCAGGAAACCGGGATCGTCCAGCTTGAGCGGTTCGCTTGCGGTTTCCTCGCCTTCGCCGGGTACGGCCTGTCCCCACGCCTCGGTGTGACGCTGCAGGGTTTCAGCGGCGATTTCCGCGAAACCGACGCCGCCGATCTGCGACGGCGTGCCCTGGAAGCAGATTTCGACCACTTCGTCGCCAATGCCCACGGCTTCGAAAATCTGGGCGCCCTGATAGCTGTTCAGGACGGAGATGCCCATCTTCGACATGATCTTGAGCAGGCCTTTTTCCAGAGCCTTGTGGTATTTCACCTGGGCGTCGGCAACGCTGAGGCCCTCGAAGCTGTCTTTCTTGTCCGTTTCGATCAGTTCGCGGACGGTCTGGTGGGCCAGGTAGGGACAGATCGCCGTCGCACCGAAGCCGATGAGGCAGGCCATGTGATGCACATCGCGAGCCTCGCCGGTCTCGACGAGCAGACTGGTCTTCATGCGCTTTTGCGCGTTGGTCAGGTGGTGATGCACCGCCCCGACGGCGAGCAACGAGGGGATGGGCGCGTTCTCGTGATCGGTCGCTTTGTCCGATAGGATGAGAATGCGAGCGCCTTCGTCGATGGCTTTCTCCGCATCGGCGCAGATCCGCTCGACGGCGGTCTCGAGGCCGGCGGCGCCTTCGGAAACCGGCCAGGTGATGTCCACTTTTCGGCTCGGAAAATCGGTGTCCAGATCCTGCAGCGCGCTCAGTTGGTGCTCGAAGAGAAAAGGAGTCTCCAAGTGGATGACTCGCGCGTGCTCCGGCGTTTCAGTCAGCAGATTGTGCTCGGGACCGATGTCGGCTTCGATCGACATGACGAGGTGCTCGCGGATCGGGTCGATCGGCGGGTTCGTCACCTGGGCGAAAAGCTGCTTGAAGTAGGTGAAAAGAACCTTGGGCTTCAGCGAAAGGACCGACAGGGCGGCGTCGTCGCCCATCGAGTAGATCGCCTCCATGCCCGTCTTGGCCATGGGGGCGAGGATCATGTCGAGTTCTTCCTTGTTGTAGCCGTGGGTGACCTGCTGCTGCGAGAGCGTCAGGAAATCCAGGTCGCCTTCCGGAGCGGAGGGCTTGGGTTCGACCCTCTCGTTGAATTCGATCCGGTTTTCCTCCAGCCACTGGCTGTAGGGTTGCTGGCCGGCGAGGAATTGCTTGATCTCGGCGTTTCCGATGACCTCGCCTTTCTCGGTGTCCACCACGATCATCTGGCCGGGACCGAGGCGGCCCTTCTTGATCACCGTTTCGTCCGGCAGATAGCAGGTGCCGACTTCCGATCCGAGGCTGAAAATGCCGTCGTCCGTGATTTTGTACCGCGCCGGGCGCAGGCCGTTGCGGTCGAGGCTGGCGGCGACGGTGCGTCCGTCGGTGAACGCAAGGGCGGCGGGGCCGTCCCACGGTTCGCAGAAGCAGCTGTTGTATTTGTAGAAATCGGCCACTTCCTTCGGCGTGAAGGGATCGATCCGCCACGCCGGCGGCACCAGCATGGCCATGGCGTGCGGGACCGAACGGCCCGAGAGCACGAGGAGTTCCAGCGCCTGGTCGAGGCTCGCCGAGTCGGAAGCGTCCGGATCGAAGAGCTTGTTGAGCAGGTGCATGTTGTTGCCCCAGACCTCGCTCTTGAACTGTCCGATGCGGCTGTTGAGCCAGTTCCGGTTGCCACGCAAGGTGTTGATTTCCCCGTTGTGCGCCAGCATGCGGAACGGCTGGGACAGCGCCCAGGTCGGGAAGGTGTTGGTCGAGAACCGTTGGTGATAGAGGCAGATCGCCGTCTCGAAAGCCGGGTTCTGGAGGTCGATGTAGTATTTCTCGAGCGCCGAAGCGACCATGAATCCCTTGTAGCTGATGAGCCGATGGCTCAGGGATGCGACGTAGAAATTCGCGATGTTTTCCTCGTGCGATTTGATCTCGATCTCGCGGCGGGCCAGGAAGAGGAGGCGTTCGAATTCATCGCCCTCCATGCCTTCCGGCTTCCGCAGCAGCAGGTGCCGAATGGCGGGCTGGGTGTCGCGGGCCTGATCGCCCAGGGCGCCCTCATCGACAGGCACGTCGCGCCAGCCGATGATGCCGATGCCGCGATTGCGAATGACGCCTTCGGCCAGCACGCGGCCCTTGATGTTGTCACCGTTTTCCGTCACCGGCAGGAAAAACACGCCGACCGCCAGTTCGTCCCGGCTGTCGAGGTAGACGCCCTGTTTTTCGACTTCCGGAATCAGGATTTCGTAGGGGAGATGAGTCAGAACGCCGGCGCCGTCACCGGTTTTCATATCAGCATTGAGCGCGCCGCGGTGAGTGACATTCGAGACCGAAGTCAGTCCGAGTTCGAGAATACGGCGACTCCGCTCGCCGTGGATGTGCGCGACCACGCCGACACCGCAGGCGTCGCGTTCCATTTCAGGGCGGTGGAGGCTGCCCTGGCTTTCTTTGGGGAGTTGATAGTAACGACTCATGAAAATCGGTTTCGCTGCTTCGAATGTTCCTGGATGGCTTTGCTCGCGATGGAGTCCGCTCACTCCCGAGACAAAGCCGGATCTGTTCCTAGCGGCAGTAAAATTTTACGGCTGAGGGGTTTCGAGGGAGGTGCCAGATCCTTCGATTCCTCAACCTGGCGCCGTTGGCGACGCCCATCCGTCAGTAGCCGGAAGTTCCCTTTTGAGGTCGCGGCAAAGCGAATCAAGGGGCCGGGATTGTAGCCAAAACCCGCTGGCCGTCAATTGTCGGTGTCGTTCTCACCCAGGCGGCCGGTATCCGGATAGCTGCCCAGAAGCTTCACGAAGCTGCAATGCTGCTCCAGTTGTCGCAATGCCGAAACCAATTCTTCATCCTCGCAATGCCCCGAGACATCCACAAAGAAAAAATACTCCCAGGCCCGCCGTTTCGAGGGCCGACTCTCGATTTTCGACAGGTTGATGTGGAACTCTTCGAAGGGTTCCAGTGCTTTGTGCAGCGAGCCGGGCTCATCGCGCACGGAGAACATCAGCGAGGTCCGGTCCTTGCCGGTCGACGGACAGGTGCGGGGACTGATGACGAGGAAGCGCGTCGTGTTGCTGGCGATGTCCTGGATGCTGCGTTCCAGGATCGTCAGGCCGTGCATTTCCGCCAGCAGTGATCCGCCGAGGACGGCCGCGCCGGGTTCCCGGGCCGCGATTTCGGCGGCGGCTGCCGTGCTGGACGTCTCGATCGTGGGCGTGGTGTGGAAATTCAGCCCCAGCCACTGCCGGCACTGGGCGAAGACCTGGGGATGCGAGTAGAACGCCTTGATTTCCTCCCGCGGGCATTTCGCCATCAGGTTGTTCTCAATGGGCATGAAAATCTGGGCACAGATTTTCAGCGGGGAATCGGCAAAGAGATCGAGGGTGTGCGTGACCGCGCCCTCGGTGGAGTTTTCGATCGGCACGACCCCGTAGTCCGCCAGACGGCGCGTCACCTGGTCGAAAACGTCGGCCAGATTGGGTTGGGGGAGATATTCGACACTGTGGCCGAATTTGCCGATGGAAGCCTGGTGCGTCCAGGTGCCGGGAGGGCCGAGGTAGGCGATCTTGAGATCCTCCTCCAGCGCCAGCGCGGCCGACATGATCTCCCGGTAGATGGCGCGGATCGATTTCTCGGTCAGTCGTCCCTGGCTTTTGACTACCAGGCTCTTGAGCAGAGCGTCTTCGCGTTCGGGAGCATAGATCTCCAGCCCCTCGCGCTTTTTCAAAGCGCCGACTTCATGAACCACGTCCGCTCGCTCATTGAGCAATCGCAGTAGTTCGGTATCGATCGTGTCGATTTTCCGGCGCAGTTCTTCGAGCGTCATGATTGGTCAGGGTTCCCCGATGGGGGGAGTTTCTTCCTCTTCAGCGTCTGAATCAACCGCCGTGTCAGACTCGGACCCGGAATCCTCCACTTGCTCGTCGACGACCTCTTCCGCCAAGGCTTCGCTATCTTCGGTTTCCTCCTCAACTTCAGCGGTCGCTTCCGGCCCGGGTGAGGGTTCGTCATCGCCACCCTGTCCGAGTTCGCGTCCCTTCGCGTCGGCGAGGCGCAGTTGCTCCTCCTTCGGCTCCTCTGGAGCGTCGCCTTTGGCTGAGGGGAGGGGCACGTTGCGGAGTTCGGAAGCGTTCGGAAGTTCCTCGAGATTCCGCACCCCGAAGTGTTCCAGGAAAAGATCCGTCGTCTCGTAGAGCAACGGCCGACCGGGCAAGTCGGCACGACCGCCGATTTTCACCAACCCGCGTTCGATGACTTTCTGGAGCACGCCATCCACCGCCACTCCGCGAACCGCCTCGATGTCCGCCTTCGTAATCGGTTGGCGATAGGCGATGATCGCCAGCGTTTCCAGGGCCGGAGGGCTCAGCCGCTCGGGCCGCATCCCTGGAATCAGCGCGCGGACGAAGTCGGCGAATTCCGGCCGCGTCACGAATCGCCAGCCCGAGGCGCCCTCGACCAACTGCATCGCGCGACCGGATTCGGCGAAAAGCTCGCCCAGTTCATCGATGGTCTGCGCAATGGTGCTTTCGCTCACCTTGCGCCATTCCGTCGCTTCCTCGCCCTCGTGCTCCTCGGCGGCACGGCGCACCGCTTTGACGATCTCCGGGGTCGAGATCGGCTCCGGAGCCGCGAAGATCAGGGCTTCGACGATGTTGATCAGATGCATGGTGTCGCGTCGGAAAACAAATGGGCGGCACGGTCCCGATTTGTTTCCGCTTCCTTCACGAATTCTCGTTTCGTTGCAACTCGATTTCGCCGAGAAGCGTGTCCTGACGGACCCGGAAATGGTTCAGCTTCATCAGCTCCAGAAGGGCCAGGAAAGTCACGATGACCTCGCCCTTGGTACTGACATTCTCGAAAAGGGCCGAAAATCGTACCGCATTTCCGGGCGGGATCGTTTTCAGCAGGTGATCGATTTTGTCACTGACCGTCCAGCGCTCGTCGACGATCTGGTCGAAGGCGTCGTCGTCATCGAAACGCCGCAGGATGCCCTGGAAGGCGCGGATCAGGTCGAAAATGCTGACCTCGGCCAGCGGGCGTTCCTGGTCCTTGTTCGTCTCGATCTTTTCCGGGACGTGGGCGAAAATATTCTGCTGCTCCGATTCGCGCCGCTGCAGGAAGGTCGCCGCGTCTTTGAATTTCTTGTATTCGATCAGCTGCCGGATCAGGTCCCAGCGCGGATCCTCGTCCTCTGCATCGTCTTCCGGCGGTTGATGATGCTTGGGTAACAGGGTGCGGCTCTTGATGTAACAGAGATTGGCCGCCATCACGAGGAACTCGCCCGCGAGGCCGATGTTCAGCATGCGGAAAGTCTCGATGAAGGTCATGTACTGCTTCGTGATCGTCTCGATCGAGATGTCGTAGATGTCGACTTCGTCGCGCTTGATCAGGTAGAGCAGCAGGTCCAGCGGCCCCTCGAAGATTTCCAGCTGCACCTTGTAGTCGTAGTCCGGTGGCGCCACGGCGGCTTCACCGGGTTCCTCAAATTCCAGCGTCGCCTCTTCCAGACGAGACGCTGAAACTTCGTCGGGAGCTTCCGGCGAGGTAGCTAAGTCGGTCTGGGAATCAGTTTCGGTGTCGGACACGGACGCGGTGCGGATTGGGCGACGGCATTCGCGCGAAAACGCGCGAAAAGCCGGGGCAGGGGAGCCGCTATCAAAGCGCCCGCCCGAGCCAAATGCAACCGGAAGCGGAGGGATGGATTCGGGCAGCATTTCGCTTGTCCAGCGGCTATGTGGGATGGGCATTCACATTGACGCTTGGCGGAGGCGTCGTATTTTCACCCATGGCCGAAGAATCTCACGACGATCAATGCCATCCGGTCATCAACGTCGAAGAAACCATCGGGAAAACGGTGGGCCGGCGTGTTTATATGCCCTTTTCTCGCGTTCAGGAGTCTGGTCGGCAAATATATCGGTCACGTCGTTTTCGAGTCTGTCCCAAAGGAGTCTATCGTTTTCACTCACACGAAGAAGCTGACGAATGGATGAGAAAAGCAGCGGTGGATCGAGCGATCGAGGCGGAGAATCGGAAGAGTTGATCCCTCGTCCGCCGGACAACGGAGATCTCGCCAAGCTATGCCAATTGTTGAATGAACTCTCGGTGAGCTATGTGGTGGTGGGAGGCTTTGCCGTGATCCATGCCGGTTACGGTAGATTCACCGAAGACGTCGATCTGATCATCGACACGTCTCTGGAAAACGAAGCTCGGGTTTTTCAGGCGCTGGAATCACTACCCGATCAAGCGGTCAAGCAGCTCGATCCCGGTGACGTGGCTAAATATACCGTGGTACGCGTGGCCGACGAGATCGTGGTTGACCTGATGCGGTCCGCGTGTGGGATCGACTACGAGGAAGCTTCCAAGGACATCGTAATCCGAGAAGTGGATGGCGTGCCAATTCCCTTCGCTTCACCGCGGCTTCTTTGGAGGATGAAGTCAAAAACCCACCGGGCAAAAGATGCGCCTGATTTGGTTTTCCTTCGTGATTACTTTAGAACTCACAATGAGGAGCCACCGGAAGCCTGACCGAGCGGGCACCGCGTTTTTCGATTCTGTTCCGCAGAATCAGCATTGAGCGAACAGTTCGGTTCATGCGATGCTCAAGTATGAGCGCGACCGCTGAAGCTCCCGTTTCCACAGGGATCATGGCCACCAAATGGTGGCATCGCGAAGGCGACCGCCTCGTTTGCACCCTCTGCCCGCGCGAGTGCCGCATTGGCGAGGGCCAGCGCGGCTTCTGTTTTGTCCGCAAAAACGAGGGTGATCGGATCGTGCTGACCACCTACGGGAAAAGCACCGGTTTCTGTATCGATCCGATCGAGAAAAAGCCGCTCAACCATTTCCTGCCCGGCACGCCGGTTCTTTCGTTCGGGACCGCCGGATGCAACCTCGGCTGCAAATTCTGCCAGAACTGGGACATCTCGAAATCGCGCGAGATCGAGATCCTCTCCGAGGAAGCCAGTCCCGAAGACATCGTTGCCGCCGCGAAAGCAAACGGATGTCGCAGCATCGCCTTCACCTATAACGACCCGGTCATCTGGGCGGAGTATGCCATCGACACGGCCAAGGTGGCGCGGGCCGAGGGCATCAAGACCGTCGCCGTCACCGCCGGCTACATCGGAACCGAGGCGCGTCCCGAATTTTACCAGCACATCGACGCCGCCAACATCGACCTCAAGGCCTTCACCGATCGCTTTTACCGGAAACTCGCCTTCGCTCAACTCGAGCCGGTGCTCGACACGCTGAAGTGGCTCAAGCGTGAAAGCGATACCTGGTTCGAGATCACGACTCTGATCATTCCGGGCGAGAACGATTCACCGGATGAACTCGGGCGAATGACCGATTGGATCGCCGAGAATCTCGGGGACGAAGTGCCGCTTCATTTCTCGGCCTTCCATCCCGATTTCAAGATGCGCGACATTCCGCCGACGCCGCACGAAACCCTCATCGAAGCCCGAGAAATCGCGATGAGTCGCGGCCTGAAATACGTTTATGTCGGCAATGTCCTCGATGGCGATCGTCAGAGCACTCGTTGTCCAAAGTGTGGCGAAATCGTGATCGAGCGAGATCACTACCAACTCGGTCGATACCAGATCCGAGACGGAGGCTGCGCAGCCTGCGGCGAAAAAATTCCCGGCGTTTTTGAAAATGAACGCGGTGATTGGGGACGGAGACGCCTGCCGATCAGCATTCAGAAATCGGTGAAGAAAGAAATCAAAGACCAGCCAGTCGTCGTCCTCGACGAAAACGTCCGCCAAGCATTGCTCGCCCAGGCCAGGCATCTTGTCGAAGCAGCAGTCCGCGGTGAAAAACCCGCGCGCCAATTGCCCGAAGCAATCGCGAGTTTTCCCTGCCACGGCCTGTTCGTCAGCCTCAAGCGCGGTCACCAATTGCGTGGCTGCATCGGCAATTACCGAGCCGAGGAGGCCAACCCGATCGCCGCTTTGCTCGCCGAAGCGGCGCCCGCGGTGGCCACCCGCGACCGGCGTTTCCCCCGCATCGTCGCGGAGGAACTGCCCTATCTCCAGATCGAGCTGACCCCGATGCACAGCTTTCGCGTCATCCCTGAAAAAGGAGAAGCGCGAGCCAGTGCCATTGAAGTCGGCAAACACGGCGTCATCCTCGGGCGCGGTTCGCAGCGTGGACTCCTACTGCCCCAGGTCGCCGTGGAGCAGGGCTACGACGCTTCGACCTTCTTACGACAGGTTTCGCTGAAGGCCGGGCTCCCCGAGGAAGCCTGGATGGCCGACGATACTGACCTGACCGTTTTCGAAGGCGACCCGTTTTCTGCCGCACCGCAGAAATCCGAACTCGATCCCGCCTCGCTCCCGCGCCCTGCGCTCGAATCGTTGGCCTCGCTGGTGATCGCCTGCCTGCGGAAATCCGGCCAGCAAATCCAGGTGCCGAAAACCGTCGCCCAGGCGAACGAAGCGCCGCTCGGAGTCATTCTCGAAATCGGCCAACGGCGCGCCGTGGCACTGAGAGCGGGAGCCAGTCTCATTGAGCTCGTTCGCGAGGCCGCTCAATCCATTGCGAGCGGAATCGAGGATTTCGCGCTCGAAAACGCGGAGGCCAGACTTCACCTGCTCAGTATCCCGATTTTCCTGCATCCGGCGGATTTCCCGGACAGGCATCGACTCGTCCTCGCCCGCGGCGCCGTGCTGGCGCGACAGGGAGAACGCTTCGGCATCACCATTCCCGGCGAAACCCGACCCGCCGATCCCGTCGCGGAGTCCCTGAAATCGATCGGGCTCAGCATTGCCGATTGGGCCGCCGGAAAAGCCGAGCTGATTGCCTTCCAGCGTCAGCTGATTCGATTTCGTCTCCCCGCCAATCAGTTGGCCAAGGCCGAATCGACCGCGAATGTCCGTCCTCCCGCCGTGGCGGGTCAGTTTTATCCCCGCGGCGCGGCGGAGATCGAGAACGTCCTCGATACCCTCTTCGCCGATCACGCGGACGAGAAAACCGAGCCAGTCCGAGCTGTCATGCTGCCACATGCCGGGTGGGTCTTTTGCGGCGAGATCATCGCCGAAACGCTCGCTCGCGTCACCGTGCCTGAAGTCGTGGTGGTCATCGGCCCCAAGCACACAGCGCACGGAGCCAACTGGTCGGTTAGCTCCGCTGGGTCTTGGCGAATTCCGGATGCGATCATTCCCGTCGCGACCGAGTGGGTCGACTTTCTCGCCGACCGTTGTCCCGGTCTGGAAAAGGAATCCGCCGCTCACCGAGCCGAGCACGGCTGCGAAGTGTTGCTGCCTTTTCTCCACCGAAAAAATCCCAATCTCCGAATTGTCCCCATCGCCATCGGCGCCGCCGACTTCGAGGATCTCGCGCCGCTCGCCGAAGCCTTGGCCGCCCTGAAATCCGAACTCGGCGATCGCGTCCTTTTCGTTATTTCCAGCGACATGAATCACTTCGCCAACGAGGAGGAAAACCGCCGCCGAGACGCCCTGGCGCTTGAGCGCTTCAAAGCCGCCGATCCCCGCGGCCTCTACGATACCTGCCGGGAAAACAACATCAGCATGTGCGGCCTCCGCCCCGCCGTCGCTGTCCTCCGGGCGTTGGAAAAGCAAAAGCCCGCCGAAGTCGAGATCGTCCGCTACGACACGAGCGCCCACGTCTCGGGAGACACTTCGCGGGTAGTCGGCTACGCGGGAGCCACATTGCGATGATCGTCAAATTCGGTCGTGGCGAGACGCCCGGCGGTTCATGGGGTTGCATCGATCATGACGATTGCTCGCGGCACGAAAGCTGCGTCCTGACCGTGACTTAACAGGGTTGAGTCGGGGACTTGACCCTGTTGAATCGCGCGCCGCGATGCCGCCCCCGCGATCCCCCTTTACGCCGTCTCCGATTTCCGCTTCATTGTGAGCCCCATGACCGAGCCTTTTCACCCCCGATTCCGGTCAATCCGACTCTCCCTGATCGCCTTCGCGACATTGGCATTGCTGGGACCGGTGGCGTCGCCGGTGTTCGGGCAGGCGGACTACAAACGTTTCTTCGATGAGGAAAATGTGCCCGCGGTCAGGGAATTGTTCCAGGCGGGGCGCTACGACATCTGCCTGCAGGTCTGCCGGATGGCCGATCAGCGCGGCCAACCGGCGGTCGATTGGCGGGTGATCAAGTTTCAGTCCCTCGCGGCCACGGGCGAAATCGAGGAGGCGCTGGAGGAAGCGGAAAAACTTCCCATCTCCTACCCGGACAACATTCCGGCTCTGATGGCGGCGCACGATCTCTTCGCGGCTTATGGGAAAAAGGAAAAGGCGAGCGAGATGCTGAAGCTGGTCAATGAGGCCGCGCTGAAGCTGAAACGCGAAGAGCGCGGCGGCATGACCAAGGTCGCGCTCGGTCGGGCCGCCTTGGCGCTGGGGGCGGATCCGGCCAAGGTGATGGAGCAATACTTCGCGCCGGTGGCGGCGCAGAAGCCAAAGACCAAGGACGACATTCCTTCCGGGTTGGTGGACGCCCACATTGCGTCGGGTCAGCTGGCGCTCGACAAGTCGGACTACCAGCGGGCCGCGAACGAATTCAACGCGGCGCTGAAGTTCGCGCCCAATGATCCCGAAATCCGCTACGGTCTGTCGGAGGCCTATGCTCCCAGTGATGGAGAGTCGGCCAGAAAACACCTGGAGCGCGCGCTGGAGACGAACCCGGTGCACGCGCCGAGTTTGCTTCGTCAGGCAGAGACGCTGATCAACGCCGAGGAATACGACGCGGCAAACGAGCGCATCGACCTGGTGCTTTCGGTGAATTCCCATCATCCGTTGGCGTGGGCCTATCGCGCGGTCGTCGACAACCTGGCGCGGGCGGACGAGGCGGCTTTCGAGGAATCGCGGAAGAAGGCGCTCGCATATTGGGCCGAGAATCCGGAGGTCGATCACACCATCGGGCGAGTGTTGTCCCGGAATTACCGCTTCCAGGAAGGCGCCGCCCGCCAGCGATCGGCGCTGGAGATGGATCCGGATTTTCTGCCGGCGAGGCTGCAACTCGCCCACGACCTGTTGAGGATCGGCGATGAGGACGCCGCCTTCGCCCTGGCGCAGGAGGTCAGCGAGGCCGACGAATACAACGTGCTGGCCTATAACCTGACGGTCCTGCGGGATGAGTTGGCGAGTTATGAAACGGTTTCGTCACCCGACTTCACCATTCGCATGCCGGCCAACGAGGCGGAGATCTATGGTGATCGGGCCATGGAATTGCTGACCGAGGCCAAGAAAGTTCTCTGCGAGAAATACGGGTTGGAGCTGGATCATCCGGTTCTGGTCGAGTTCTTCCCTCACCAGCAGGATTTTGCCATTCGTACGTTCGGAAATCTCGGCGGCGCCGGCATTCTCGGCGCCTGTTTCGGCACGGTGGTGACGATGAACAGTCCGGGTGGGCTGGCTCACGCCCGGAACAATTGGGAGGCGACGCTGTGGCACGAGTTCTGCCACGTCGTGACCCTGACCGTCACCCACAACAAGATGCCGCGTTGGTTGAGCGAGGGGATTTCGGTTTACGAAGAAGTTCAGCGTGATCCGAAATGGGGGCAGAGGATGGAGCAGGATCCGCGGCGAATGATCCTGGATGAGGATGCCCTGACGCCGATCTCGGATCTGAGTGGCGCCTTTCTTCATCCGGAGAGTTCCGAGCATCTCATGTTCGGCTATTTCCAGTCGATGCTGGTGGTGAAATACCTCATCGACCATTACGGGCTCGATCAGTTTCAGAAGATTCTCAAGGATCTTGGTGACGGTGTCCTGATCAACGACGCCATTGCCCGGAACACGGAAGACATCGAGGCCTTGGAAAAGAAATTTCGCGCCCACGTGGTTTCGTTGGCGGAAAACCTGGCGCCGGGAGTGGACTGGACCCAACCGCCTCCGGAGGTGGTCGATCCGCTCGATCCCGACGCGATTGCCCAGTATGCTGAGCAACGACCGAACAGCCTGTGGGCCTGGCATCGTCTGACCCAGCATTTCCTGGCGCAGGAAAAATGGACGGAAGCGGTCAATGCGGCCGACAATTTCATCGCACTCTATCCGGACAACACCCACAACGGCGGTGGCTACGCTCTGAAGGCACAGGCCCAGAGAGCGTTGGGTGATTCGGAGGGCGAAACGAAGACCTTGCGCGAATTGGCGGATCGTTCCGCCGAAGCCTACACCGCCTACACGCGCCTGCTGGACCTCGACATGGAGAGTGGCAATTGGGATGGCCTGCTGCAAACGGCTCACCAGGCCGAAGCCATCAACCCGTTCCTCAAGCACGCTCATTACTGTCGCGGGTGCGCGCTGGAAGCGAAGAACGAGCGGAAATCGGCGGTCGAATCTTTCGAGAAACTGCTGATCCTGAAACCGGTGAATCCCAGCGAGATCCGGTTCCGGCTCGCCCGCCTGTTGAAGCCGGATGACGAGTCGCGAGCCAAGCGCTACCTGCTCGACGCGCTGGTGGATGCGCCTCGCTACCGGGAGGCGCACCAGCTCTTGCTGGCGTTTGAGGAACCTGCGGAAACCGGAGCCGGGACGGCTTCTGCCAAGCCGGGAACCGGTGATGTCGAGCGGACGAAGAAAGGGGATGATCCGTTTGGCGGCGGAGGCGCGGTCGCAACTCCCGAATCCAAACAGGGAAAGCAATCCAATCCATGAAAGTCGGCTCTCCAGGTATCCGGATTTCATGGCGCGCCATTTCTGTGGCGATCCTGCTGACCGCGCCGCTGCTGTTGCTGGCCCAGGACAGCAACGTCGGCAAGGTGATGCCCACCTGGTTCGGGATCACGGACGGCGAAGTGCCACGCGACCCGCGCGATTGGGGGCGCGGGCAGCACTACGACTTTCCCGAGTGGAACGTCAGCCAGGAGTTGCCGAACGACGTGTTCACCTTCGCCCGGCTTCGCTACAACTCGGGCACCTGGATGGGAAGGCGGTCGAAGTGGCTGATCGACTATCCCGACAGCGACCTGAATTTTTCGTATCGGCTCAACCAACTTACTTCGCTCGAAGTCAATCCCGTTGGCTGTGTGGTGGATATCGACCCGGAACAGTTGAGGCAATACCCGTTCGTCTACATGCTCGAGCCCGGAGACATCTGGATCACCGACGAGGAAGCGAAAATCCTGCGAGACTACCTGTTGAATGGCGGCTTCATCATGGTCGATGATTTCTGGGGCATCTACGAATGGAACGGTTTCTACCGGGCTCTGAAACAGATTTTTCCCGATCGCGAGCCGGTCGAACTGGAACTGGATCACCCCATCTTTCACGTGGTTTTCGATCTTCCCCTGAAACCGCAGATTCCCGCCGTCGGCATGGCCATCATGGGCAAGGAACAGGGCATCACCTACGAGTGGAACAAGCCCGGCGCGGAAACGCCTCACTACCGCGCGATCTTCGACGACAATGGTCGCATGTGCATGATGATCTGCTGGAACACCGACCTGGGCGACGGCTGGGAAGAGGAAGGAACCGATCCGTGGTTCTTCAGGGAGTTCTCTGAAAAGTATGCCTACCCGCTGGGGATTAACATTATCTTTTATGCGATGACGCATTGAAGGGGTGAGGAGCGGGGATCGAGGGTCGAGGGATGGAATCGAGAGCAATTGAGATGAGTTCGATCAATTCATACCGCGATTTGAAAGTCTGGAATTTGGCTATGGATTTGGCGGCTTCAATCTACGAATTCTCGAAGCAGTTTCCGAATGACGAAAAATTTGGACTCGTCTCACAAATACGGCGGGCTTCCGTCTCGATTCCATCCAATATTGCGGAGGGCCACGGCCGTCGTTCCACCCGCGATTACATTCGCTTCCTGAGAATCGCTCGGGGATCAATCGCTGAAGTTGAAACCCAGATTCTGCTTTCCAACCGACTTGGCTTTTCTGATGCTGACACCTCGGAACAACTGCTGGGAAAGCTCGACGAATTAGGCCGGATGTTGGCCTCGCTGATCAAGAAACTCGACATTCACACCTGAAACTCACTCCTCGATCCTCGATCCTCACCCCTCTCCCATGAGCACCCCGCCACCGATCCCCAAATCCGAATCCAATCCCGACTTCGAACTCGAACGGGAAATGACCGAAAAACTGAAAGACGCTCGCGAACAGATTGGCCGGGAACTATCCAAGGTGATTGTCGGTCAGAATGAGGTCGTGGATCAGCTGCTAGTCGCACTTCTTTGCGGGGGACATTGCCTCATCACCGGGGCGCCGGGATTGGCGAAGACGCTGCTCGTGTCGACTTTGGCGAAGGTTTTCGACCTGAGTTTCCACCGCATCCAGTTCACGCCCGACCTGATGCCCTCCGATATCACGGGGACGGAAATCCTCGAGGAGACCTCGGATGGCGGGCGCGAGCTGGTGTTTTCCAAGGGACCGATTTTCGCCAACATCATCCTGGCCGACGAGATCAACCGGACCCCGCCCAAGACCCAGGCGGCCTTGCTCGAAGCGATGCAGGAGAAACAGGTCTCGGTGGCCGGAGAGAGCATCAAGCTGGACGCGCCCTTCTTCGTGCTGGCGACGCAGAACCCCATCGAGATGGAAGGCACCTACCCGCTTCCCGAAGCGCAGCTCGACCGTTTCATGCTCAATATCGTCATCGATTACCTGCCCGAGGACGACGAGGTGGAAGTCGTTCGCCGGACCACGGCCGGTCCCGGAGAACCGGTGACGCAGCTTTTCAACGGCGAGGACCTCCTCAAATGCCACCAGGTCGTCCGCAAGGTGCCGGTTGCTGACGAGGTGGTCCGTTATGCGGTGCGCCTCGCGGCGGCCTCGCGCCCCAATCGTTCCGGGGCGCCCGACTTCGTCGATGAGTGGGTCAACTGGGGCGCCGGCACCCGGGCCAGCCAATTCCTCGTGCTCGGAGGAAAAACGCGGGCCCTGCTCGAGGGGCGGGCGCACGTGACGTTTGACGATATCCGGGCGATGGCGGGTCCGGTGTTGCGACATCGAATCCTCGTCAACTATCGGGCCGAAGCCGAGGGCGTCACCGTCGACAGCGTGGTGAAGAAGCTGGTCGAAAGTGTCTCCGAGAAAAGAACGGCAAAAATGTGAACCCGTGCCGGCGAGAGGAAAGCCCAGCGTTTTCAACATGACCGATTCGACCCAGACGCCTTTGCCTGACGAGCCCGTGGAATCGAAACCCGGCCTGCTGCGGCTCGCGGGGGTGTTCGTCGTCTTGGGTGCCGTTTTCTATTTCTTCCTTTTCCCCCTGCCGGTGCTGGCCGCCGATGTCGCCGGCATTTCGATTCGGCAGAAGACCGAGGCGGGCCGTGTGCTGACCGACCCCATCGTCTGGCTGGCCAAGAAGGTTCCGCCCTATGGCGCTTACTTGAAAGCGTCACGCAACCTGGCCGAGTTCATTTATGCGGCCTGATTCCGGGCTCCTCAACATGTCCATTCGTTCAAACAACTCCCTCATTGATCCGGCGACACTGATGCGGATCAAGTCGCTCGAGATGCGGGCGCGGGTGGTCGTCGAGGGTTTCTGGAAAGGCCTCCACAAGTCGCCCTATCACGGCTTCTCAGTCGAGTTCAGTGAGTATCGGCCCTACACCAAGGGCGATGATCCCCGCTTCATCGACTGGAAGGTAGTGGCGCGGAGCGATCGGGTTTTCATCAAGAAATTCGAGGACGAGACCAATCTCCGCTGCACTCTGCTCGTCGATCAGAGCCAATCGATGGGCTACGGCTTTGGGGATTACACGAAAGCGGAATACGGGGCCACCCTCGCGGCGACGCTGGCGTATTTCCTGATGGGACAGGGAGACGCGGTGGGCTTGGCGACTTTTGACGAGAAACCCGACCAGGCCATCCCGGCCCGCAATCGTCCCGGCCACCTGAGGCGCCTGATGATGCGTCTCGAGCAGGCGCCGCGTGGCAATGGAACGGATTTGATTGCTCCCCTCAAGGCACTGTCGGAAATGATCCGGCGCCGCGGCGTGTTCGTGCTCATCTCCGATCTGCTGGCGCCGATCGACGAATTGGAAACCCAACTCGGTTACCTGGCGGCGGCTGGTCACGACCTGGTGATTTTTCACACCCTCGATCGGGCGGAACTGGAGTTCACCTTCGACAAAGCCACTCACTTTCGGGACGTGGAAACCGGGCGCGATCTCTACATCGACCCCGATGTCGCTCGGGCCGGTTACCTGAAGAAGTTGAACGCCCATCTCGAGGCGATCCGCGGAATCTGCGATCGCAACCGGATCGACTACCGGCTCGTGCCGACCGACGAACCGCTCGAACTGTCCCTGTTCGATTTCATTCGCAGTCGTAAAGATGGCGGACTCCTGCCGGCGAGGGCGGTGAATCGCGCCTGAGAGAAGACTCCGAGACCTGACGACCGATCCTGTTTCGCCGACCGACATGACGCCGCTGCCGCCCCACGTGTTGATCCTGTCGGTGCTTACCCTGTTGGGTGCCGGATGCAACACGGTACGTGAGGTCAGCGAATGGGAGCGGGAGGAATCGTTCCGCTCCATGGAGGACCGGAAGGTCGGGAGCGAGACGCTGCGGGAATTCGTGCTGCGTCGCACGGCGCTTCTGGTGAATGTCGAGGATCTGACGGTGCTGGATCAGACCGATCGTTCAGAAGCCATCCTGGGAGGAAGTCCCCGGACCGATTCCGATTTGATTTTCGGTAGCGCCGCCGCGGTCGATTCGCGAGGATATTTCGTTACCGCCGCCCACTGCATCGAGGATCGGACGCTCAGCGTCGTTTTCTGGACGGAAAAAGGGCTGAGCGCGGTGCCGGCCCGCTTGGTTTATCTCGGCGATCCCTCCTCGCGATTTGCCGACTTCGCGGTGATCCATGTCCCGGTGAGATTGGAAAACGTGTTTCGTTGGGGACGACCACCTTCCCCCGGAGCGACGATCGTCAGTGCTGGAATCAGTGATCGGAGCGGCTCCGATTCAATGAACGGTTTCGCGACCCAGTTCATTCTCGAACCGGTGGCCGGCCCGCTCATGGAAGTGGTGGAGCGGGAGGTGGAGGGAGTGCGTTTCCAACTGCTTCGTCACGATTCGCCGCTCGAGCGCGGCAACAGCGGAGGACCGGTGGTCGACCCGAAGGGACGACTCCTGGCGGTCAATTCGACCGGGCCCGCCGCTTTTCCGGTGTTGGGCGCGCGGGAATTCCGTTATTCCAGCGCGGTGCGTCCCGACCCCGAGTGGTTGGCCGATCTGATCAGGCGGGACGTTCATCGGGGTTCCGATTCCTGAAGAAACTGAGCACGATTCATTTCCCACTCCTTTCATGAGTTTCCTGTTTCCCCTCTATCTCCTCGGCGCGGCCGCGATCGCCATCCCGATCCTGCTCCATCTTCGCCGGCGCCCGCCGAAAGATCACCAGACTTTCAGTTCGCTGATGTTTCTGGAGAAATCGCCGGAACGACTCACTCGGCGGACGCGGGTCGAGCGCTGGCTGTTGCTCGCACTGCGGTGCCTGGCGCTGATCCTCCTCGCGATCATGTTCGGTCGTCCCTTTCTCCGTTCCGCCCAGATGCCCGGCGAAGACCAGGAGGGGCGCCGACTCGTGGTGATGATCGATGGCAGCGCCTCGATGCGACGTTCCGATCTCTGGGAGCGGGCGATGGGAGAAGCGGAGGAGGTGCTGGCCGATACCGGAGTGAACGACGAGGTGGCGCTGGTCTGGTTCGATGACCGATTCGAGGTGGTGCGTTCCTTCGAGGGTTTTGAAAACGTGACCGGCTCGGCCCGGGTGGTCGCTTTGAATGATTGGGCGAAAGAGGGGGAAGAGACCCTGCCCGGCTGGCGGTCGACCCACCTGGGCGCCGCGCTCACCGGCGCCGCCGATCTGATGGCCGATGCGAACACGCAGCATGAGATGGAGGAGCAGGAGATCGTGGTGATCAGCGATTTCCAGGAGGGTGCGGAACGAGATTCGCTGAACCGTTTTGCCTGGCCGGAGGTGGTGAAGGTGCGCCCCATCGTGATCACTCCGAAGACGGACGCGGGAAATCTGGCCCTGCATCTCGTCGCCGCTTCCGAAGACGAACAAGAGATGGAGAGGGAGGAGAATCGGACCGGCTTGAGACCGCCGCGTCGGCGAGTCAGAATCACGAACGGCCGTGAAAGCGAGACGGAGCAGTTCTCGTTGACTTGGCTGGGAGAGGAGAAAAACCGGATCGAGGGTTTCCTGCCCGCGGGAGCCAGCCGGGTGATGGCGGTTCCGCCCCGGGCCGAGGAAACCCGCGATGGCATTCTTGAGATCCAGGGCGACGGCCAGGATTTCGACAACCGGGTCTACGTGGCCCGCGCCCAGCCGCGCCCGGTCAGATTGCTCTACGTCGGTGCGGAAGCGTCGGCCGAGGATGTCGGTTCCCCGCTTTTTTATCTCAGCCGGGCGATGCATCGCACACCGGCCATCGATCCCTCGGTCACCGGGATAACTTTTGAGGAGATTGCCGTTCACCCCGAGGTGTTGTCCGAAATCGAGGTCGCCGTGGTCCGATTGAACGACCAGACCCCCGAAGTGCTGCCAGAAGCGCTGAAGAAGTTCGCCGCGAGCGGGAAGCTCGTCCTCGCGATCATCACCGAGGGAACGGAGGCGAAGACCCTGAAGAAACTCACCGGCATCGAGTCGCTCGAACTGGGGGAAGCCAAGGTGGACGACTACGCCATGCTCGCCGAGATCGATTTTGATCATCCGGTGCTCGCTCCGTTCGCCCAGGCGCAGATTCGCGATTTCACCAAGATTCACACCTGGCGGCATCGCTCGTTGAGTTTCCCGGAATCCGAGGAGAACGGCGCGAGAGTGCTGGCGCGTTTTGACGACGGGTCGCCCGCCTGGATGGAATGGCCCGAGGGAGACAGGGGCGGGAAGTTGTTCCTGTTCCTCTCCGGGTGGGAGCCACGAGAGAGCCAGTTGGCGCTTTCCTCGAAATTCGTGCCGTTGGTGTACGGACTACTCGGGCAGGCCGGATTCTCCGCAGTGGCGGAGCCAACCCGTTATGTGGGCGACGGCATTCCACTGCCGGGAAACGAGACCGAGATCCGCGTCGTGCCGCCGGAACCCGGCGAAGCGGTATCCGCTGGAAAAGGTGAGACCGAATTCGTCGCCACCGAGCGGCCGGGTTTTTACCGGGTGGAGTCCGTGGACGCGCTCGGCCGATCGCAGTCCCGGGTCTATGCCATCAATTTGCCGCCCGATGAAAGCCGGCTCGAACCGGTCGATCCGGTGGTGGCCCTGGGAGAGTTCGGTGTTCCGGTCGTGACCGCTTCCCGGAATACCTCAGCCGACGCCGGGGAGGCCCTGCTCACCGAGTCGCAACGTCGCCGCGTCGAAGCCGAGGAAAAGGAACGCAATCAGAAGCTCTGGAAATGGCTGCTGGTGGCCGTGTTGGCCATTCTGGTAGTCGAAACGTGGCTGGCGGGTCGTCGTCGGATTTCCTCTTCTGCGCCGGCATCCGCCGAGGCGGCTTAGTCAGCGATCGGCCTCAATGTTGAGGCGGTGGCGGAAAGGGAGGTCTGCCTCCCGGTCCGCCGGGTGGAGGGCCGAAATCGCGACCGGGAGGACCACCCGGACCGGGCCCGCCGCCGCGCCCCTCCTCGCGCAGGGGAACCGGGGTGCCGCGGAACAGGCGGGGGATCACCGGCCAGGCTTCGGTCAGGAAGTAGGCGTAGGTGCCCTCGGGATATTCCGGAGTGACGCAGAAACGACCGTTGCATTCGTCGAGGTCGCCGCCGCCTTCCACATACTCATAATCCTGCACGAAGGCGCCGTCGTAGGTGCCACCCGGACCGTCGGGTTCCGTGGGGCGTTTCCCGCTTTTCAACCGGTAGCTGGATTGCAATTTCACGATTCCGGACGCGGGGTTCTTCGCCTCCCGGTATCCGTAGAGCGCATAGATGGGAAACCCGTCCGCCGCCCAGCCGATCTGGGCCGAATGCCGATCGGCGCCGACGCCGAGCTGCTTGAGATACAGGGTAGGCAGGCCGTGATAGTGATAGGCCCCGGTGGGCTGCACGTGAGCGTGGTTTTCATCGATCCCCAGCGCCACGGCGCCACCAAGCGCTTCGTAGGTCCAGCCGAGCGAAGGATCGCCCTGCCAGTATTCCGCGGCACCGGGATCGAGCATCACTCCGTTGAGCGCGATGCCGAAGGGACCGAACTGGGAGGTGGCGCGAGGCGCCGGCCTGGGATCGGAGGGAATGACGATGTCGTAGCCCTGCTCGGTAATCGAGTTGGGATTGCCGCGATTCGGGAAGGCGCCGACCCGATGGTCGGGAATTCCGTTGGCGCGGACTTCGAGGCCCGACGCTCCGGTTTTCTGAAAGGTGGACTCGCTGCGGGCGGGAGGTTGGCGGGTTGCGGGGACGAGCTGAATGGGAGAGGAGGCGTTGGCCGTGTGCTGGCGGAATCCGCCGGGAGGCCCTCCCCGCCGGTCGCGGCCAGGGGGGCCTTGTTGAGCCGCGGTCCATGAAAGGATGCCGGTCAGCGCGATAGTCGAGATGACGATGACCGCGGTGGAAGGGGCTGGGGTGAATCGAGTGATATTCGGCACGGGAAAACTCAATCAGAATGTCTCCCGGACAGCAAGGCCCGAAGGGTGGTGAAAAAACGAACGACCTTGGGCGCGCGATCGTGACATTGACGGAGACAACGTTGAATCGGTAGGCTTGAAGAGATGAAAACAGCCGGACTTTTTCTCGCCGTCGTGTCCTTCATTCTTGCTGTCCCGGCGGGCAGGGGACAGGAGGCTGGGCCGGTGGATCGATTGACGGCTCAGTTCGAAGAGGCCAAAACGCGCGCCCTCGTTCCCGTGGAGAGCGAAACCCTGCGAGCCCAGGCGGCATACGTCGAACAGCTGAAACGGTTGGAGAAGCGTTACATGGAAGAGGGAAATCTCGACGCTCTCCTCGAGGTGCAAAAAGAGGAGAAGCTGTTCGCGAAGACGAGCGTGACCGGTGGTGGAGAATTGAAGGACCTCGAACCGCTTCGCGAGATCTATCAGAAAAGCCTCGAACCGATCGAAGAAAAGCGGTCGGAACTCCAGGACAACCTTCGGAAGGTCTATCGGACATCTCTCGAAGAGATCCAGTCCGCCCAAACCAAGGCGGGAAACCTCGCCGAAGCCATGAAGGCGAAAAAGATCCTTGATGGGTTGGTTGCGAAAACGGACGAAGTCTCGAATCCGGAAAAAAACGCGATGGTCGTGAAATCCGGCGCCCCGTGGTCGGCGCCGGCTCCGTCGGGTGAGGAAGTGCTGAATGGGGGAAACTTCTTGAATCCCCTCACGCTCCCGGTGGGGCGCCACCGCCTCCGCGACAAGATCACGATCGGCGCCCGCGAACCTGCGCGCCCCTTTTTTTTTTATGTTCCCGCGACCACCGAGATCTACACGACCGACAAGGGAGAGATTTTCGTGATGACCGGGGAGGGAAACGCCTTCGGCGTGCGCTTCGAGGGCGCCTACCTCACGGGAGGATTGGGCGCCGATTGGCACTTCATCAATTGTGTCCTCGAACGCACCCGGCTGGCGAAGGGCGATGGGTGGAGGGGACGACCGCAGGCATCCCGCTGGATTTTCGAAAACACGCTGGTTTCCGGCGATCTGTTTGAAAGCTGGAATACCCAGGACGTGGGCTACCAGGCGACCCGGACCACCTTCGATCGGGTCAAGTTTCCCGATCTCGACTACCGTCAGGACGCGGGAACGCTGGCACAGACGGACACCCTGGTGATGAGGGATTGCCTCTTCCGTAGTTGCGATCTACCGCTTAGCGTGCTGATCTCGACCGTTAACTGTGCCTTTGAGGATTGCTCGTTCCGCGACGATGCGAAGGCCTTTTCCCTCAAATCTCCGATCAGCGTGACGGTCTACGCCAGCGAGAGCAGCAACCGCCTTCGGAAAGTGCCGGATCGGGTCAAGGTGGAGATCGAACCGATGGAAGCGATCAAGGGCGAAGTCGGGGCCGCGCCTGATCTGGTATCGCCCTGACTTTTCCCGACCGGGTTGAAATCGAAACACTCACTCAGGGCATCAGCATCGGGTAATCCGGAAACTCGGGACCGGTTTCGCGGTAGCGGGAGTGCAGGAAAGTGACGATGTCGCACATCTGCTTCACGGTCATTACCGAGTTGAAAGTCGGCATGGGCGTCTGGGTTCGTTTGTCTTCGGGAATGTCCTCTCTCGAGGCATACTGCTCGGAGATCCGGTGACTGGGATCGATGACCGATGTCACCAGTTCACCGTAGGTCTTGATCTTGCGGACTTCTCCGCCGATGACATGACCCGTGCCCGATTTGATATCGGAGAATTCGGAACCGGCAACGGAATGGCACTGAGTGCATTTCAATTCCACAAAAGCGACCTTCCCAGCATCCACGTCACCCTCCGGCAGGTGAAATCCCCGCGATTGTCGGGCTTCTTCGCTGCAGGAAGTAAAGAGGCAGATGATGACAAGGCAGCCCCAGGCGAGCCCTGAAACGGAAAAAGCGGATGGTTTCATGATTGGGTGATGGGTTTCTCAAATCATGCCCGAATCGGCGCGATTTGGACTCTGCAAGGATTGCCGGATCGAATTCCGATTTTGCCCGGAAGGGGAGGGCGAGTGGGAATCGTGGCCCGAAAAGCGAGCCCTTTGAGCGCGACCACGATCAACGCATGCCGGATCGTGATGTCTGAATCCCGAAATCCCGCGGCGACGGCGAGGGAAACATCGCTGAGTGGGGCTGCCCTGCGAAGTCACTCACCGGGACGAAGCGAACCGGCGCTCTTTTCGAGACAAAGATACCGTGAGTCGGGGAGGCGACCCGGATGGCGTACCCGATCACGAAGCCGGCTCTTTTCCCCGGAGGACCAGCAGGAGAACCGGGGTCGCGACCAACGAGAGCATCACGCTGATGCAGAGCGCGCCGATGACGGCGATCGCCAGGGGCTTGAGCATGTCGGCGCCGGTTCCCAGTCCGTAGGCGAGCGGCAGCATGCCCAGGGCGGCGGCGAGCGAGGTCATCAATACCGGACGAAGTCGACGGTGTCCGCTTTGAACCAGCGCTTCCTCGAGGCTGAGGCCCTTCTCCCTCAATTGCTCCACGAAATCCAGCATGAGAATGCCGTTTTTGGCCACGATCCCCACACCGATGATGGCGCCGAGAAAACTGACGATGTTGAGGGAGGTGCCGGTGAGCCACAAGGCGGACACCGTGCCAAAGAGGGCGAGGACGGCGCCGAAGACGATGGCCAGCGGTTCGTGGAAGGTTCGGAATTCGATGAGCAGGACCGTGAAAACCAGGAAGATGGCGGCGATGAGAACGAAAACGAGATTCCGGAAACTCTCCTGCTGTTGTTCGTAGAGGCCTCCGAATTCCAAGGTGCCGGGTGGAATGGAGGAATCTCCTTCCAGCTTCTGCTTGATCTCGGAGATCGCACTTCCGAGATCACGACCTTCCAGGTCCCCAGTCACGGCCACCAGTTGGCGGAGGTCTTCGCGATGCAGTTCGAGTTGGCCGGGTTCCCGATTCACTTCGGCGACCTGCCGGAGTTGGATCAGATCGCCGGAGGCGGTTCTCAGCGGAAGTCGTCGCAGGGCGTCTATGGTCGGAAACCGGCTCTTTTCGGCCATCACCCTGATGGTCGTCAACCGGTCCCCCTCGAGGATGGTGGAGGCTTCTTCCCCCAACAAAGCCGAGTTGACCACGACGGCGATGTCCTCGGTGGTGAGTCCGAACCTCCGCGCTTCGGCATGACGGACTCGCAGATTGAGCGAATTCCCCGTCAAGGTCAGGCCATAGAAGGTATCGACCACGCCGGGCACTTCCTGAATCGATTCCTCGATTTCCACGGCCTTCTTTCGCAGCCAGTCGAGGTCGGTGGAGAAAAGTTTGATCTCTATGGGCTTAGGAGACCAGGTCAGGTCCCCGATCAGATCGCCAAGGATTCCGGGGAATTCCCACTCGATTCCGGGCACCGCCTTCATGAATTTTCCGCGCAATTCGGAAATGACATCGTCGGTGCTTCGCTGGCGGTCGGGTTTCAGTTTGACCAGAAAGTCTCCGGTATTGGGTTCGGCGATCGCCAGAGCGAGGCGGGCGCCGGTGCGCCGCGAGTAGCTTTCCACCTCGGGAACCTCTTTCAAGATCGCTTCGGCCTGGAGCAGTTGGCGGGACGTTTCGCTCAGGCTCGTTCCCGGTGGCGCGACGTAGTCGATGACGAATCCGCCCTCGTCCATGGCGGGAAGGAAATCGCTTTCCAGTTTCTGATGGATGCCCCAACCGAGCCCGATCAGGGCGGCGCAGGCGAGCAGAGTGAAAGCGCGATTGGCCAGGGCGGCGCGAATCGCGGATTCATAGAGGCGCTGGAGACTTCTGAGGACGAATCCCTCCCCGGAATCACGCTCGCGGGTTTCCGTCTTCTCCGACGAATCCTTATCGGCGCCCCGCAAAATCCAGGCGGCTAGCGACGGTGTCAGCGAGATCGCCAGAACCAGTGAACTCAGCAGGGCCACCACCATGGTGAATGCCAGGGCGCGAAAGAAGACACCGGTGATCCCGTCGAGAAATGCCAGCGGCAGGAAGACGACCACCGGCGTCAGGGTTGATCCCACCAGGGGTCGGAAGATTTCACCGATGGCATTCTGGATCGCTTCGATCCGGGGCAGGCCGCGCCTGATGTTGGTGTAGATGGCTTCCACCACGACGATGGCATCATCGATGATCAGCCCGATGGCTGCCGCGATGCCACCGAGAGTCATGAGGTTGAAACTCATTTGAAGCAGATTCATCGCGACCACGGTCACGAGGACCGAGACGGGAATGACGATGATGGCCGTCAAGGTGGCGCCCCAGTTTTTCAGGAAGAAGAAGATGATGGTCACCGAAAGCAATAGTCCGAAGAAGATGGCCTCCCAGACACTCCGCACCGAGGAGCGGACGAGTTCGCTCTGGTCGTAGTAGAAGGCCAATTTCATGTCGGGCGGCAGCTCGCTCCGCAGTTTGGCGATCTCCGCGCGTACGTCCCTGGCGATATCGAGGGTGCTTCCGTCGGGTTGACTGCGAATGTTCAGCAGGACGGCGTCGACTCCCTCGGCGGTGACGACGTTGAAGACTGGCTCGGGTCCGCGTTCGACCTTCGCGAAATCCGCCACCCGGACCGCCCTGCCATTCCGCACCGCCACGGTCAGCTCCTCGATTTCTTCGGGCGTCCAGATTCGACCGTCCACCGTGGCGAGGTAGAGTTGGTAGTCTTCCTCGTGCATCCCGGCCGGGGAGATGAGGTTGTTTTTCCGCAGGGCGTCCGCGATTTCGGGAAGGGTCACACCGGCCGCCAGCAATTTTTCCGGCTCGGCGATGACGTGCCATTCCGGCGCCCGTCCTCCCACGATGTCCACCCGTGCCACGCCGCCGACTCGCAAAAACCGCGGCTTGATGTCGTAGCGCGCCGTCTCCCAGAGGTGGGTGATGTCCCGGGTCGAGCTGGTCAGGCTGACCCCGATGATGGGAAATGCGGAAAAGGTCAGTCGCCAGACGGTCGATGTCGCGGTGGGAGGGAGTCTGGATCGGATCTGCGCGAGCCGGCCGAGCACGTAGAGTTCGCTCTGAACCATGTCGACCCGCCAGTTGAAGAAGACATTGATCTCGGCGCTTCCGCGTCCCGTGGCGGATCGCACCGTGACCGAGCCCGGGATGTCTTTCATGGCTTCCTCGATCGGGCGGGTGATGGCGGCCATCATCTCGTCAGCGGGCATCACCCCGTTGTCCACGAGGATGACGACGCGGGGGAAATCGGTCTGCGGGAAGACCGAGGACGGCATGCGCCGGGCGGAAAAGGTGCCCGCCGCGCACAGGGCGGCGCAGATGAACAGGATGGCCAGCGAATGACGCGTGGCAAACCGGCCGAGTCTGGAGGGTGGCGTGGGTGATGAGGTCATTCGCCGCGATTCACTGACCGAGTATTCTCACGCCCGTTTCTTCGGGCAGGCCGTAGGCGCCCTCGGTGACGATGAGAGTTCCCTCCCGCAATCCATCGCCCTCGATTTCGACCCACCCGTGATCCTCGATACCGGTTTTCACTGGAATCTGCCTGGCGGTTTCTCCCTCGATGACTGAAATCACCGGTCCTTCATCTCCGGGGGAGGTGATGCTCTCCACCGGAGCGACGAGCACGTCGGCCTTTGTGCGGGTGACGATGCGGACTTCCAACCATTCACCCAGTCGAACCTGGCCGTCGGGAGGGAGGGATATGCGCGCTTCGACACTTCCGTTCGCGGGATCGACGCGGGGATTGACGAAGATGACCCGCCCATCGCCATCCAGTGGATTTCCGAGGCGAAAGAAGTGGGCCGCCTGATCCGGCTTCACTTGAGAGGCGTCCGTCGCCGGAATCCGGGCGCTCAGGACGAGGCGGGAGGGATCCACGATTTCGACCAGGGTGTTTACCGGATCGGCGGTTTCACCTGGATTGGCGTCGACCATGGTTACCAATCCGGAAATGGGAGCGCTGACTTGAAGCAGGCTCAAAGCGGTCTCCGCGGCGGCGACCTCCAGGAGAGCCTTGTCCCGATCGTTCTGGGCGGACTGGAAGGTTTTTTCCGAAGTGCCCTCGATGGCCACGAGCTTTTTCTGTCTTTCGAATTCACGAGTGGCGAACTCCGCGGCCGCTTTGGCCTGGTTCAGTTGGGCCTGGGCCTGGCGGGTATCCAGCGATACGAGCAGGTCTCCTTTCTCGACCGCCTTTCCCTCCCAGCAATGGACCTCGGTGATCAGGCTGCTGGTGGGCGGTGACAGGGTTGCCATCGCGGCGGGATGATCTTCGGAAGCCACTTCAGGCATCACCAGCCCGAAGGCATCGACCGTTTCGGCCAGGGTCTTGCGGGTCAGGGTGGCGGATTTCACGACCACTTCCGTGGCGACGTCGGCAGAGTCGGCGGATTCCTCCGCAGGTTTCCGGAAAAAAACCGCCCAGGCGCCCACTCCCATCAGGGCAAAGATCAGGATGGCGAAGATGGCGCGAAGTGGTTTCATGGGGTGGAGGATCGTTCTGGCAGAAGCGAGTCCAAGGGCACATCCGTCGGCACCTGGAGGGCGTCTTCCAGTTGCCCGACAGCTTCCAGTTCCCCGATCTCGGCATCGATCAGGGCCATCTGACTGGCGCTTACTTCCAGCTTTCTCTGCAGCAGTTCCGCCTTCTCGATTTCCCCGGCCTGCTGGATCTTGTCGGAAAGAGTCGCCGCTTCTTCAACCTCCGACAGGATCTCGCGCGCGGTCCGGGTTTTTCGCCGTGAGCCGTCCAGGTTCGCGACCGCCTCGTCGATTTCGCCGAGCACGGCGTTCTGTAGCTGGGAAAATCGCGCCGCCGCCAGTTCGCGCGTCTTTTCCGCCTCGGCGATTCTTCCCCGGTGCCGGTTCAGGATCGGCAGTTCCACCGAGAGTCCGAGGCTCCATTTGTTGTCGGTCTGGTCGAGCTCGTAGCCGGGGCCGAGGTTGAAATCCGGGTATTGGTCGGCGATCTCCAGGTGGAGGTTCTCTTCGGCGACCGCGTAGTCCTCCAGGGCCGCCAGGAGATCGGCGCGGTTGGTCAGTGCTCGACGGCGCGCCTCGGCCGAGCCGATTCCCGATCGGTCTCGATCGAAGGCGGAATAGTCGATGGAAACGTCCTCCAGGGCGACGTGGGGGATGCCGATCGCGTCCGCCAGGCGCACCCGACCGATGGCGACCTGCCGTTCCGCTTCATGCAGGGAGAGACGCGTCTGGCTAAGCCCCAATCGGGCCTGGCTCGCTTCGAAAGGAGACGCTTCGCCGGCCTTGCGCTTCTGTTCCAGCAATTCCGCGATCTCCGACTGCAGGTCCTCCTGGTCTTGGAGCTGCCGTTCCATGCGCTCGGACGCATAGAGAGAAAGCAGGGCCTGGCGCAGACGACTTCGCACTTTCCAGGCGGTGGCGGCCAACTGCCAGTAGGCGGATTGTTCCTCACGTCGGGCCCCTTCGCGACGGAGGGAACGCTTTGCCGGCCACTCCACGGGAAAGTCGAGTGCCGTCGTCAGGATCCAGGGGGAAATGCCGGTGGACGTGGAATTGTAGCCCGGTCCCACGCTCAGGGTTGGATTGGGTATTTCGGCGGCTCGCACCGTGCCGGCCTTCGCCAGTTCCAGTTCCGCCCGGGCCGTCGCCAACTCGGGATGAAAATAGAGCGCGACCAGGGTGAACTCGGAGAGCCCCCAGCGTCCGCGGCTGGCATCGATCGCCTTTTCGTGGGCCGTGAAGAATGCCTGGAGACCGCGATCATCGAGTCGTCGCCCCTCCAGATCCGCCAACGTGGCGGAGGGTTCCAGCGATCGCGGTTGATAGGAGGCGCAACCGGACAGAAGACTGCTCGCGATGATGAGCAGGGTCACCAACTCGCGATAGGGGGCGCGAACCTCCATTCCTGTTGGCCGAGGAAACGACATGACTCACGGGGATCACCGCGAGATTACGAAACCATTAGCGCGAACGCCGATTCTGCCGCTCCGAACGCGATTCGAGGGGGGATTGCGATCCTTTGAAGACCTATCGGGGGGCGTGCGGACGCTGGTCTTGGCCCAGGTCTCGCCTTCCAAAGGTTCCCGGTGGATTCACGGAAACGTCACCGTGGCGAGAAAGCGGCCCTTCTCCAACCGGTATTGGATTTCGGCCTTGAGGAGCTTCACGTAGGCCATGACGGAACTCAGTCCCAGCCCAAAGTGTCCCGGATCTGATCGGGCCGTGTCCTTCTGCCAGAAAGGTTCGCCCAAGTGCCGAAGGTCCTCACCGGTCAACCGATCGGTCTCGTTGCCGATCTCGACGAACGCGGTGCCCGCACCCTCCGGTCGGGCAATCCGGCAGATTAACTTGGTGGAGGGCACCGAATGAGTCACGGCGTTGCCGACCAGGTTGTCGAGAATGCCTCGCGCCAGCGCCGGATCGGTTTGGATCACGATTGCGTCTTCGCCTTCAATTTCGATCTCTCGATGAGTGGAACCGAACGTGGTCCGATGGGTTGCCACGGACTCCTCCAACAGATTCCGCAAGTTCACCTCCTCATTTCTCACCGAGACGGCACTCGATTCACTCCGATACAAGTTGGATAGGGTATCGATCAGGCGATGGATCCGTTCTCCGATGAGGGCCGTTTCCCGATAGACATCTCCGGGGTCTTCTCCCGCTTCTTCTTCCGGCGAAGGTTGCAGGGCGACTTCCGCCAGCGACCTGAGTTCGGCGATGGGGGTTCGCAATTCGTGGGCGATATCGACCGAGAACCGCCGCTCCCGCTCGAATGCCTGTTCCAACCTGTCGAGGAGCGCGTTGAACTGGGCCACCAGGGGGAGCAGTTCTTCCGGGGTCCGGTCGCCGACCAGTCTCGCGTTCAGGTTTTCCGATCCGATCTTCGCGCAGTCGGAACCCAGGACCCCGATAGGCAGGCAGGCGCGTTTCACCAACAGCGCGATCAGGAGCGTGGTGGCGACCGTGATCAGGATCCCGACGGCGAAAAGCGACATTCCCAACACAGTCAGCATGTGGCGCATTCCCTCATCGCTTTCCGCGACGATCAGGTGCACTTGATTCTCCGGACGGTCCGCATCGTAGTCGGGAGGGACGGAGGCGTTTTCCGGCACCGTTTCATCGGGATCCAGCTTTTCCAGAGGCAGGGGAAAGGTGGTGGAGACAGTCCGGGCGTGGCGTCCATCACCGAGGGTGGTTGATCCGAATTCCACGGCGCCCCTGGTCGGGGCACGTTGAAAAGCGAGCCGGGATTCGTCTTCCAGCCATGGCGATTTCAACAACGTCTCTCCGTGATGGTTGCGAAGCACGTAGTAGACGGCATCGGGGTGCTCGGGGGCACCTTGCCGGTTGGGCGGTCGGGACTCGCTGATCGCTTCAAATTGGTCGGTCGCCCGATCGTGGAAACTCGCGTCGATTTCTCCGTTGTATTCCAGTTCGGTTTCGGAAATCAGGATTTCCAGGCGTTGGCTCAGGGCCTCGCGGAATTCGCTTTCCTCCTGATTTCGGACATAGCCATAGACGCCGGCGGACCCGAGGGTGAACAGGGTCGCCACCGTCAGCGTGACCGAAATCTGCAACCGCCGCCGGATCGAGTTGGACTCAGGAAGCGCCATGTTGTTTGCGAGAAATCTTCTTTTCGATCAGGTAGCCGCGTCGCGGGATCGTTTTGATCGCGTCATTCAGCCCGCTCTCCGACAGGATTCGTCGCACATTGCAGACAGCGGCATCGATCGCGTTGCTCTTCAGGTCGACGGAGTGGTCGTAGACTTCCTCCAGGATCTCGGTTCGGGTCACGATCTCCCCGCCGCGCAGGGCGAGGTACTGGAGAATCCCAAATTCCCTCGGCCGGAGATCCAGCTCGCTACCGTCTACCCAGGCGCGATGCGCCCGCAGATCGATGCGCAGATCCCCCATTTCCAGCAGGTCGCTGGGTTGCCGGAAGCGTCGGCGAACCAGGGTCCTGACCCGGGCCAGGAATTCCTCCCAGGCGAATGGTTTCACCAGATAGTCGTCGGCCCCCGTTTCCAGTCCGCGTACCCGATCCGCAATCTCGACGCGGGCGGTCAGCATCAGGATCTGGCATTTGCTCCCCGCTTTTCGAAGCTCACGCAACACCTCGAAACCATCCAATCCGGGCAGCATCACGTCGAGGACCACCACGGCGTACTCGCCGGCCAGAGCCAGGTCGAGTCCGGTTTCCCCATCCGTGGCGACGTCCACCGTGAACCCGGCTTTCCTCAGTCCCCGCGACACCGTGTCGCGCAGGGAAGCGGAATCCTCGACATACAGAATCTTCATCGCGACGGTTTAACTGGCAGATCGGTGAGAGAAAAGGGAATAGTCGGCCACCCTATGATACCGGTGCCGACGTTATCGGCTCATTAGGGTGAAAGGGCATTTTGCCTGCCGGAAAAATCACGTCGCCCTGAGCCTCATCGTCCGACGTGGGGACGATTCTTCGAGATTCCTTCATTCCGGACAGTTCGCGAATTTGTCCCCAAACGCCAATGGTCGGGAAGGTTTTTTTGGACCGGCTTCGCTCTCGAGGTTTCCAGTTGTCCTAACCGGCCTGCTCCTTAAGCCCCGCCGCTGTCTCTCGGGTTTCAGCTCGCTTGCTGGAGAATGTTGCGGGCCGCGAGGTAGCGATCTTCCGTGAATCCCTCGGCCAATTGACACGAAACGAGGTTTGTTCCCATCAGGGGAAAGAACCGCGAAAGCATGTCGTCGAGAATCACGAATCCCAATAGTTCGGGATGACTGGCGAGCCAGCAAAGGATCTCAGCTCCCCGCGGAATCAGGGATTCCTCTTTCGTGGATCCTGGATCAACGCCAATCAACGGCGTGCGCCAGTCGAGGTGCAAGAGGTTGGACGGGATCTGTGGGGCCAGAATCCGCTCGATCTGGTCCCTGTCATATTTCCGGCGCCAATCCGAAGAAATCACGATTTGGGCGCCCGATTCCTCGGCGAGTCGCGAAACCCGAGTCTTTCGCTCGGAACAGAATTCGGCTTCCGGTCGCCCGGAGAAACTGGGCGCCGGTATTCTGATCACTCCATCAAAATCGAGAAAAATCGCTTTCACGAACCACGCATGAATTCTGCAAATAAATACGTTCAATCAGGACGCTTCGTGACTTGGGAAAGGTTCTTGATTCGGTTGGCATCGACGAACCTCGGATACGGTTGAAAGGGGATGCGCTTGGGTCGTCGCGGAGGAACCTCGGCACCAGGTTGCCGGATTGATTCCGGTTGCGATCATTCAGCGAAGGATGGATGCGTCCCTGACCCAGGCATCGGAAATCCCGAAGATGGAGGCGGGAGCGGGAATCGAACCCGCGAGACGATTAGGCCGTATCCGCGCTTGTCCAGAGTGATGCAGGAGAATCGTTTCAGGCTATAAAACAAAAGGATTCCAAGCCGGTTACGGACCTCTTGAAAGGGGCTTGCACGGTCCCGGATAGTTGGCTACTATGGTTCCTACCCATGGCCAGCCTGACAAAAAGAGCGAAGTCGAAGTTCTGGGTTGCGTGCTACCGCGCTAGGGACGGACGACGTCTCAAAAGGTCCACCGGCACCACGGATCGGAAGGAAGCAAAGCGAATCGCTGAAGGTTGGGAGTCCGCAGCCGCTGCCAGAACCTCCAGGCAGATTCGGACCATCATGAGGGAGATGCTGGCAGAGATCGGCGACGAAGCCGATATGCCTACGGTTCGCGATTACCTGAGCCGTTTCATTGAGGAGAAGAAGGGAACCTGTTCGCCAAACACGATTCCCTCCTATCAGGTGGCAGTGGACAAATTCATGGACCACATCGGCGGGAAGTCCGATCGAATGCTCGATGAGTTGACGCGCACCGACCTGCTTTCGTTTCGCGACGCCCAGGCGAAGGTCCGAAGTCCAGCGACTGTGAATCTTTGCCTGCGAGTGCTGAGGATGGCGTTCCGGGCAGCCCGCGAACAGGGCTTGCTCGTGGATCCTGCTCTCGAACTGGTCAAGGGGGTTCCGAAGGAGAAGGCGGACTCAAAGCTGCCGGCCTTCAAGGTGGAGGAGATCAGGGCTATTCTATCGGTCGCCGACAACGAATGGAAGAGTCTGATCGTGTTTGGCCTCTACACGGGTCAAAGGCTAGGAGATCTTGCCCGCCTCTGCTGGCGGAATGTGGACCTGGAAAAAGGAGAGATTCGTCTCACCACGAAGAAAACGGGAAGATCGGTAGTGGTCCCGATGGCGGCGCCGTTGAAAGAGCATGTCATGAAGCTGCCGTCGAGTGACTCAGGAGATACCCCGCTTCATTCTCGGGCCTTTGCTCGTGTCTCGAAGGAAGGGAAGGTCTCCAGTCTTTCCCGAGAGTTTGGGGAGTTGCTTGCTCAGGCAGGTTTTCGGACTGCGCAGACGCATGAAGGCGATGGAAAAGGACGGGCTTCACGCCATGATCTCAAGGGACTTTCTTTTCACTCCCTGCGTCGCTCAACCGTGTCTCTGCTTCATGAGGCCGGCGTGTCGGCTGCGGTAGCCCAAGAGATTGTGGGTCACGACAACGAAGCGGTTCACCGCTCCTACATCCGAGTTGGAGAGGATGCATTGAAAGGCGGCGTGGCGACCCTCCCAGACATCACGACCGAACCGAAGGCGGACGAAAAGGAAAGGCCGAGTGCAGAATGAAAAGCGGTGAGGAATCTTGGTCATGGCTCTTTGAGGTTCTCGCAGGTGAATCCAAAGGAAGTGTGGCCCAGCGGGAAAGTTGCGATGCGGATGCTTGGGCGGAGTTTTTTTCGGGCCGTCGTGCCGGAAGTAAAACGGAAATAATTGAGGCGACCGACAATATTCTTTGCTGGATCGCGTTTCTCAAAATGGGCCTCAATTTGCCGAGTGATGAGATGAGAAATCGATGCGCCACCGCACTTTTTCGGGTCGCTGCTTCCGCTTCGGTTGCGTTGGGGGAAGCATATCGGAAATCTCCAGAAGCATTGAAAGAAATCGCCGCGACAAGGAGCGAAGCCCCACTGATTCCGTTTCAAATCGAAGACGAGTTGAACGAGTGGTTGGAACATATCTGCCTCGGTTTGGAGACAAAAGGTCCGGATCGACCTCTGTATCGTTCAGAGAAGGGGACTCCGTCGTATCTGGCAGCCCGACGAGGTAGGGCTCTGTTCCGACTCATCAGTCGTCATCGCAATTCCAGTTGGCCGGAGTACACTCCAGAAATAGGATGCTTGAAACGAAGGGTTATTCGCGACCGGAGTGAGTTGAAGGAGGTCATCGACAATCACGGCTGGAGATCCGCCAGCCGATATCTTCCACGAACCCCAAGGCGGATATCTAGTTCGGAGTTCAAGCTGTGGTGGCAGGTCGCAAAGGCGATCAGAAGCGAGCACGAAAAGATGCGCCAGAGAAACGGTAGGAAGAAGGCCGGAAGAAAGGATTTGGATCACGTCCTGTTGAATTGGAGCCGTGAGAAGGAAGCTGAGTCGGCAACCCGAGCGGGCGACCGCCTCGATGACCAATTGAAGGTGGGGATAAAGGCGGCCATTCCTAAAAACTGGACCTAATTCCAAGGAATCAACACCAGTTCAATCTATCCGCGAAACCGCAAGGTTGGTTGCGCCCTAAGATTGATGGATGTTGTTCCTGATCGTGAAAACGATCACAACCCCACCCCACGCAGGCTCGGAAAGCGAAGAGATTTCCGAGAAAACCGAACCGATCTACCTCACAATTGATGGAGGGAGAAGCCTCTCGGGAAACGGCGTAAGCCGTTCAACCATCTACGAGGGAATCAGAAATGGCTGGTTCAAGAGCATTATCATCAAGAAACCCGGAAACGTTTCTGGGCGCCGGCTGATCCACCGCCAGTCGTTCGTCGAGTGGCTTGAGTCGATGCCTGAA